>DDST01000112.1:0-273 GCA_002343485.1 Proteobacteria bacterium UBA2383 | reverse complement strand
CTTGCCCGCCCCGTTGGCTCCCAGTAAACCCAGCACCTGACCTGCCTGGCAACACAAGTCCACACCGTCGACCACACGGCGTCCCGCGAATTGTTTGACGAGACCCGTGGCGAGAAGAACCGGCTCATCCGGGAAATCAGGGTCGTAAGAATGCATCGGTAACCCAATAATTCATTGGGTTTCGCATGGCTTTTGTCATAAAACCTCTCCTTTGAACTTGTTTGATTGTTAACAATGACCGCCACTATACAGTGGCATCTACCACAATAGACC
>DDST01000026.1 GCA_002343485.1 Proteobacteria bacterium UBA2383 | reverse complement strand
GAATATAAGCTTTAATTTTAATTAATTGTTTTTATTAAATTTAATTTAATAGGTGCGAAATTTGCCTTATGAATTTAAGGATGAAGAACATCCATCGATGTCTCTTCAGTAGGCAAAATGGATAGAAGCCAGTTTTTAATTACGAACTCATTGGGTGAGTCATGTTAAGGGATATCTTTACAGGCTATCTTTGTTCAGGTCATCTTCAAGATCGATTGTGCATACAAGTGTGATAGCGAGAAACATTTTTTCCAAGATTAAACTTCTAATAATCCCGGGGAACATATGTTTGACCATGCTTACGAAGTGATCCTAGCCGACACAGAAGTTAGCCGCGCCATCCATCGGAAGATTCGCTACCAAGTCTATTGCCAGGAGCGCCGCTTCGAGGATCCCGCTGAGTTTCCCAATGGCGAAGAGTACGATGTTTGGGATATTCACGCTGCCCACTTCATTGTCCGGCATCGTGCAACGGCGACCTGGGTAGCTGCTGTACGGCTCGTGCTCCCGGAAGCCTTCCAGTTTCCAGTTGAAACGCTGCACTGCTTGAGTTCTGAACAGGCCCAATGCCGGCCCCGCCGTGAACTGGCGGAAGTTTCCCGCATCTGCATTATCAATGCCCCCGCACCCTGGAAAATGAACCGGCATCTGGATTATCAATTCGGGCATGCCGGCCGGAGCGGCGAACACGATATTCTCCTCGGCATGGTCAACGCGCTCATCATCTATGGTCTGCACCAGGGAATCGAGTGTTTTCATCTACTGATAAGCCAATCGTTTGCACGGTTGTTGAAACGGCTGGGGGTCATCCTGCAGCAAGTGGGAAACACCATTGACTATCACGGCCTCCGTATTCCATATCAAGCTGATATACGGGAAACCTCTAAATCATTGGTCGCCCGATCCGCGCTATTTCGTGGACTGTTTAGCCGGCGGGAGTTAGCTTACCAACCCTTCTCGGCACTGGACGGCGTCTGGCAAGAGTTCGAGATGATGCCGCCCTCCTTTGACTGGCCCCGCACTCCGGAAACCGCACGGCGCTCTGAAATCCCCCTATCCGTGCCCAGCCATCCCGGTGTCTGGCATATGGAAGCCGAGCGTTCCCGGCCTGGCCCCGGCGTGTGGCGCAGCGTAACCTGAAATCAGGCGCTCCTTCTTCTCTAATCGCATCTCCATCGATGGCGGTCGATGCCTTGTGCGAACTTTGAATCACCCCTTCAAAGGAATTTGCCGTAGGTAGAAACAGCATCACCATGCACATTGAACTGCGCGATCAACCCTTTGAGCCGCTAACAGTGCTGGCCGCTTATCAGGCGGATCTGAACCAGCGTTTGCGGGGTCACTATGGTGCAACAGCCATCTTTATTGGCACGATGCGCGATTTCAACGAAGGCGATGCAGTACAAGGAATGATGTTAGAGCATTACCCTGGCATGACCGAGCGTCAACTGCATCGCATTATCGAAGCCGCTTGCCAGGACTGGCCGCTGCTGGATGCCCTGCTGATCCATCGGGTCGGCGCCTTGCAACCCCATGATCCTATCGTGCTGGTTGCGGTCTGGTCGGTGCACCGGGCGGCGGCATTTGCCGCCTGCCGCTTTATTATGGAAGAACTCAAATCGAAAGCACCGTTTTGGAAACGCGAGGACACCGCCGCTGGCGCGCGTTGGGTAGAGCACAACACGCCGGCTTGAGAGCGGCGTGGCGGTTCAGGTGCGTTCTGGCGGGTGATCCGCTATCCTGAATGGATGAACGAACCTGCTCCCAACCCGCATATCGCCCGCCGTTTTCGGGGTTTTCTCCCGGTAATCGTCGATGTCGAAACCGGCGGCATCAATGCCCCCACCGACGCCCTGCTCGAAATTGCCGTTGTGATCGTGCGCATGGACTGGCAGGGTTATCTGCACCCCGCTGGGACGCTGGCGCACCATGTCCAACCGTTCCCCGGTTCCCGGCTGGAGCCAGCCTCAATGGCGGTGAATGGCATCGACCCTGATCATCCTTTCCGCTTTGCCGTACCAGAGCGTGAGGCGCTGACGGCCATCTTCCAGGAGGTGCGCCGGGAAGTGCGGGAAACCGGTTGCAACCGCGCCATTCTGGTGGGCCATAACGCTTTCTTCGATCTGGCGTTTCTGAACGCTGCCGTCGAACGAACCAAACTCAAGCGCAATCCCTTTCACCCCTTCAGCAACTTTGACACCGTATCGCTGGCGGGCTTGGCCTACGGACAGACAGTGTTGGCCCGGGCACTCCAGGCGGCGGGCATCCCGTGGAACGAGCGCGAGGCGCATTCCGCTATTTACGATGCCGAACGCACGGCAGAACTGTTCTGCCAGATCGTGAACCGCTGGAAGGATATGGGTGGCTGGGCATTGGGTGAAGAGTGAAAGCACTGCTCACTCAAAACCATACGGCAGTGGCTCCAATTTGAGCATTGGCCCGTTAGCATCGCCCAGTTGCAACACACCCTGCTCGGCGCAGTCGATCAGGGCCGCCGCCAGTACCGTATAGCCACCCTCTGGATGGCGGGCGGCATCCACCAACCGGCCCGCGCTTTGATTGGCGCCGGCCTGCGGTGAGAATAAGGGATCGCCGGGCCGGGGCGGGTTCGGGCTATCCACCCGCGCCAAATACATCCGCCGTTTCAGTTTGCCGAGGTAGTGCGCGCGCGCGACCACTTCCTGCCCGGTGTAGCAGCCTTTCTGGAAGCTGATCCCATCCAGCCATTGCAAATTGAGCATCTGCGGGACGAACGCCTCTGCTGTTTCTGGGTAGATCGTGGGAATACCCGCCAGAATGTCCAGCAGCCGCCACGGCTCCGCGCCAGTGAAAATAGCTTTTCTCTCCAGAGTCTTCCAGATCGCCTGCATTTCCAGCAGTGAGCCATGCAGTTCAAAACGTGGTGGTGTTCCCGGTGCACGGATTACGGTGATGCCTGGCCAATCGCCTGTTGTATGAACGGCTCCGTTTACGGTTTCGGGAATCGCACCGAAAAGACCGGTCAGCAAGGTCTCAGCATTTGGACCGGCCATCCCGAATCTCACTAGAGAGCCGCTGGCATCCTTCAAGATGGCCTTGGCTCGCAACAGGTACTTACGTAATCGGGTCAGCACCGGTTCAACCAAGGTATGCGGCAGTTCCAGATACAAAACATCGTCCCGCCGGAACAGCCGGAAACAGGCTAATGCCCGGCCTTTGGGTGTGCAGAATGCACCGAGGAGACTATGCGTGTGCGTAGCCCGGCGGATATCACAGGTCAATTGCCCTTGCAGGAATTGATCAGCGTCAGGACCCTGCACTGCAATGAGGCCTCGATGAGATAAATCGCTGCATAGATCATCGCCGCTCAACGCTGCCCGTAATTCCGCTTCTGGATGGCCAAAATGCACCACGTGGCTGGAGTCCAGGGCAGCACCAAACCCTTCTTCAAGAAAATCGCCCCATTCTTTATTCATCGCCTTGAGCCTTGAAATGATTTCCGGCCCTATCCGGTCAGCCGGCTTTGTGGAAAATCTCGAATGCTAAACGAGGGTTCATTGCGTTCGGAATCTACGAACGGCATAATAACCTGACAATTAATATTGAGACCGGAGCAGGCGCACGACGCAAATTTCCGGCGGTCCCATCGGCGGATGGGGCCAGGATGGCTTACCTACCGCTATCCTTTAAACCCACAGTGAGTCACTATGAATAAGAACGATCAACCGGCGCTATCCCCGCAACCCTCTATCACGCCTGATCCCCCTCAAGACATTCCTCCTCCCAAAAAACCTAAGGAATATGGCGGTCCCAAAGGACCTGAGCCAACCCGCTACGGTGATTGGGAAAAAGCCGGGCGTTGCATCGATTTTTGACCGGTTGTTCCGCCGGTTGCTCAACCTCTCATTCCTGATATCCCGTTACCCGATTTTCCCCAAAAATTTGCGCGGTATTTGGTATGCTGTGCACTGCACAAAACAGAAGATTTTTGTTCGTCACTACATCATTAAGGAGAGACGCATGTCTGCCAGCAAACGGCCGCTATCGCCGTTCATGATCGGCCCTTATTACAAACCCCAAATGACCTCCATTCTATCCATCACCCACCGTGCTACGGGTGCCGGTTTGGTGATCGGCACCCTGTTGCTGGTGTACTGGCTGGCGGCGGCAGCGCTTGGCCCCGAAGCCTATGAACACGCTCAGGCTCTATTGGGTTCGATGCTTGGCCAGTTGCTCTTGTTTCTGTGGACTTGGGCGCTGTTCTATCACTTGGCCAATGGCATCCGCCACTTGTTCTGGGACGCTGGCTACGGCTTCGAACTGGATGCAGCGGCCAAATCCGGCTGGTGGGTCATCTGGTCTTCCATCATCCTGACGTTCCTGTGCTGGCTGATCGCTGCGCCCTGAGGAGAAACCCTATTATGAGTCTTCGTACCCCGCTTGCCCATGTCCGCGGTTTGGGCACCGCTAAAGACGGCACACATCATTGGTGGTTGCAGCGCGTGACGTCGATCGCCTTAGTTCCGTTGGTGCTGTGGTTTGTCATTTCCCTGCTGTCGATCTCCCATGCTGACTACGAGACGTTCCAGTATTGGCTCAGCAATCCGTTCAATGCCGGGCCGATGGTCGCACTGATTATTGCGGCATTTTATCACGCCAGCCTGGGTATGCAGGTCATTTACGAGGACTATGTCCGGCCAGAAGGTGCCAAATTCATTGCGCTGCTGGTTACACAATTTATTTTATTCCTGCTGGGCGCCATTGCTGTGGTCTCCATACTTAAAGTCGCCCTGGCGGCCTGACGCCCATCACTGGAGGCTGAGGTTTCATGTCTAACGCATACAAATTGGTTCATCATAATTATGACGTGGTGGTGGTCGGCGCCGGCGGTGCAGGGCTGCGCGCGACCTTTGGCATGGCGCAGAAAGGCCTGAAGACGGCCTGCTTGACCAAAGTTTTCCCCACTCGCAGCCACACTGTAGCTGCTCAGGGTGGCATGTCGGCGTCGCTCGGCAACATGGGGCAGGATCTATGGCAGTGGCACATGTACGACACCNNACCGTCAAGGGTTCCGACTGGCTTGGCGATCAGGACGCCATTGAATATATGTGCCGCGAGGCGGTCCCGGCGGTCATTGAACTTGAGCATTACGGGGTACCCTTCTCGCGTACTGAGGAAGGCAAGATTTACCAGCGGCCATTCGGCGGCATGACGACCAACTACGGTGAAGGCACCGCTCAGCGTACCTGTGCTGCTGCCGACCGCACCGGCCACGCTATTTTGCATACCCTGTATCAACAGGCATTGAAGCACGATGCCGAATTTTTTATTGAGTATTTCGCGCTTGACCTGATCATGGACAATGACGGTGTATGCCGTGGCGTCGTGGCCTGGGACCTGGCCGATGGCTCGCTGCATGTGTTCCGCGCCCATGAAACCGTGCTGGCGACCGGCGGTTATGGCCGCTCCTATTTTTCGGCAACGTCAGCCCACACCTGCACTGGCGACGGCAACGGCATGGTGCTGCGCGCTGGCCTGCCTCTGCAAGACATGGAATTCACCCAGTTCCATCCAACCGGCATCTACGGCTCCGGCTGTCTGATGACGGAAGGCTGCCGTGGCGAAGGCGGTTATCTGACCAATTCGCTCGGTGAGCGCTTCATGGAGCGTTACGCGCCGAATGCCAAAGACCTAGCCTCCCGCGACGTTGTGAGCCGTTCGATGACCATTGAAATCCGCGAGGGACGCGGGGTTGGTGAACATAAGGATCATATCCACCTCCATTTGGAGCATTTAGGCGCCGATGTGGTGAACGAGCGGTTGCCTGGTATCGCCGAGACCGCCCGCATTTTTGCGGGGGTTGATGTGACCAAGGAACCGGCTCCAGTGCTGCCGACCGTGCACTACAACATGGGCGGTATTCCGACCAATTATCATGGCGAAGTGGTCGTCCTTAAGGACGGCAACCCTGATCATATCATTCCCGGTTTGATGGCGATTGGCGAGGCGGCTTGCGTGTCGGTGCATGGCGCCAACCGCTTGGGTTCCAACTCGCTGCTGGACATCGTGGTCTTTGGGCGTGCGGCGGCCATTCGTTGCGCTGAATTGGTCAAACCCAACAGTCCGCATGGCGCTTTACCGCAAGCCTCAGTCGACCAGGCGGTTGCGCATTTTGATCGCCTGCGCCACGCCAGCGGGGAAAATCCAACGGCCAGCCTGCGGATGCGCATGCAGCGCACCATGCAGAATCATGCAGCGGTATTCCGCACCGGTGAATCCATGGCGGAGGGCATCAAACTGCTGGAAGAAGTGTTTGCCGGATTCGAGCATGTTGGGGTCACCGACCGCGGTACGGTCTGGAATTCCGACCTGGTTGAAACATTGGAGCTGGAAAACCTGCTGCAATGCGCGATGGTCTCCATCAAATCAGCCATCAACCGGCCTGAGAGCCGCGGCGCGCACGCCCGCGAAGATTATCCGGATCGCGACGATGAGAACTGGATGAAGCACACGCTAGCCTGGCTGGATGAAAAGGGCGGAGTCAAGATCGACTACCGGCCGGTACATACCTATACGCTGACCAATGAGGTGGAGTACATCCCACCCAAGAAGCGCACTTACTAAGGGGACGACGCCATGGCTCAATTCAAACTCCCAGCCAATTCCATCATCGGCAAGGGCAAAACTTACTATGCGGGCGCCGGCGCGAAAAATGTCAGGCATTTTCAAGTGTACCGCTGGGATCCAGACAGCGGCGAAAACCCGCGCATGGATACCTATGAAGTCGATTTGGCCACCTGTGGCCCGATGGTGTTGGATGCCCTGCTCAAAATCAAGAATGAGATCGACCCGACCCTGACCTTACGCCGTTCCTGCCGCGAAGGCGTGTGTGGCTCCTGTGCAATGAATATTGGTGGCGTCAATACCTTGGCGTGTACCCAAGCGATTGCGGATGTCCCCGGCGAGATGAAGATTTACCCGCTGCCGCACATGCCGGTGATTAAGGATCTGGTGCCGGACCTGACGCACTTCTACGCCCAGTACACTTCAATCAAGCCCTGGTTGCAGTCAGCTACGTTGCCGCCGGAGCGTGAGCGCCTGCAATCCAAGGAAGATCGCGCCAAATTGGATGGGCTGTACGAGTGCATCCTATGCGCCTGTTGCTCCACCAGTTGCCCGAGCTATTGGTGGAATGGTGAACGCTACCTGGGGCCTTCCATCCTCCTGCAAGCCTATCGCTGGATCGTGGATAGCCGCGATGAGTTCACCGGCGAACGCTTGGATGATCTGGAAGATCCTTTCCGGCTCTATCGCTGCCACACTATCATGAATTGCACCAAGACCTGCCCGAAAGGATTGAATCCTGCCAAGGCGATTGCGGAAATCAAGAAGATGATGGTAGAACGGCGGTAAGTTACCCCCTTACCCCCAACCTCTCTCCCGCTGAGGGAGAGGGGAGCATGTGACAATGAGGAGATGGCGGCCGTGGATGAGCTGATCGGCAAGCTGCGCTGGCGCTGCCGGCGTGGGATGAAGGAATTAGATCTGCTGACGTTGGGTTATCTGGAGCAGCACTATCCGAATGCGCCCGCAGTGGAGCAACAGGCGTTTGCCGAGCTGCTGGAGCTTCAGGATCCACAGTTGATGAGCTATATGGTTGGGCGGGATGTTCCTGCCGAGGCGGCGGCAGCTCGGGTCGTCGGCATCATGCGAGCGCTTCTTTCGCCAACTCCAATGGCTGGCGCCGATTAAGATTACCCTTGAGCTGCGTCCTTCGCGGCTTCTGCTGCTTGGCGGCGGCGTTGGCCATCTTCTGGCCTCCGTCGCCGTTATTGTTTCCAGTATCCCCGGATGGGTCAAAGCGGGATTCATTGCGGGAATCGCTCTCTCGTTGATCGAGCTGGCTTATCGCTATGGCTATCCGTATGGAAGCGGGTTTATTGCCCGGGTTGCACTGCTGGATGAAAGCTGGCAATTGGAAACCGGGGATGGTCATCGGTATCGTGGCCAACTGACCAGTGGCTATGCGCATCTTTTCATTGTTATCCTGAATTTTCGGTTGGAGAACGGTAAGCGCCAGTTGCTGACTTTGTTGCCGGACTGCACGGATGCGGATGGATTGCGGCGGATACGCGTTTGGTTACGCACCCAGCCGGATAAAGATGAACCGGATCTGTCTTAATCCACAGATGATAATTCTGTCAGAGTTGCGGAAATGTCACCTGCTGGGTCAAATCTCCCTATTACTTACGCAGTTATCCTTCTTTGCAAAAGAAGGGTTCGAGGGGATTTTGCTGCTGGGTGCAACGACAATCCGTTGGGGGGCGCTATAGTTTATGAATCATGCTGAATGTTATGAATCCTGCTGAACGTTACTGGATTCTTCCAACTCTGTTAGTTGTCCTGAGTATCGGGCCATTGTATGGCTGGCTGGCGGCTCTTTACGCTCCACCTGCCGCTGGATTAACAGCACCAGCACAAACTCAGATGGAAGCGGATCTGGATGTTGAACCTTCTTCTTTTTCCCAGCGGCGCGAAGATGCTGAATTGTTTGATCGCGCATTAGTTGCGGGTCTACTGCAATCCGATGGGAAGGGACGAATTGTGGTAGCGCCGGCTGATCTGCCATTACGCCGGATTTATGCGCGTGGTCATCCAGATTCTCTTGCTCCGCGAGGCGATGAACCGGACTGGCTGAGTGGTCCCTGGAATGACGAGATTCGCCGCTTACATCAAGTATTGCATTTCAGCGCCTCTGGCCGTTACGTGCGCCAGCAGATCGAAGCGTTCAATGCCCGGCGTCCTGGGTTTGCCCACATCCAGTGGCGAGACGGGCATCTGATCTGGCGTGATCGATCTTGAATGGCGGTGAGGAGTCAAATGGGATCTGATGATGCGGTGGTCCACATTCAGTAGCCGATGGGGAGTCTTATTGGTCTGGTTGCTACCGGTGATAGGCGTTGCATGGACAGTGGCGCGTGCGCCGTGCTGGCTGGAGCCCCATAGCCTGACAGTGACGCTGAATCCTGGCCAGGAGGTCGTATTGGGCCGCAAGGCGCTGGCGGCGCCGCAAGCCGATAGCAATCATGTACAGATACGCCGTGATGTAAATGGAAATTGGTGGCTGGTTAATCTCGCCGTCAACAAGCAGGTGTTGTGGGAGCCAGCGAAGGAGTGGGCGGACCAGTCAGCCCGGACATGGCGGCTGGTGCTCGGCGCCGCGTTTGCCGTAGGCACCCAATCTTTCGAAGTGCTGGATTTAGGAACAGGGCGGCTGACACTGTGGGATCGCCACCAGCGTTGGGAATATGATGGTCTCCGCCTGCATCGGAATGGACACTCACTGCCTGAGTGTTATGAAAACTGGCGAACCGGATTGCGTGAGCGGCTGAGTCATCTGCCTGGGTTGCATAATCTATTTCAGCGGCCATTGCGGCTCGGCGGGGGGGTGTATTGTGCTGATCGATTGGGTTTGCCAGGGGTTCCGGTGGACACAGCCATACTGGTGCCTGTTGAGTCGGGTTTTGTACTGCAGCCCGGATGGGCAGGACGATTGGATGGAACACCCGTCGTTGTCGCGGCAGGCACAGCGAACGCTGAGTCATTATGGCGGCGTTCCATTCCTCTGGTAGTCGATGACCGATTGATTATCGGCCGCACTCAATATCAGGTAATGCGCACCGCACCGGTATTGGAACTGGCCGTATTAGCGCGCGCCTGGCGCAGGCTAGCGGCTTCACCTCCACCGGATATTCCTTCAATAATAACGATTGAATGGCAACCAGAAACCTGGTGGCGGCCACCCAGCCCAGATCATTGGTATTGGCCGGCTCGTCTTGGTTTGGCCGCATTGGTTTTGGGATGGGTGATTTTGCATTCAGTGCCGGGGAGGCGGTTAAGCCGACGGACCCGTTGGCGAGTGCTGGGATCATTGGCGCTGGCCGGAACCTGTTTCGGATTGCATCTCAGCAGTCTGGCGGCGCCGATTCTATGGTCTTATCTGCTCGCTTGGCCGGTCTTGGGAATATGGTTGATGACGGTTCGCTCGTGGTGGGGCATTGGGCTGCTGACGGTGTTGACCTTGTTGTTGGGTATTGGGTGGTTAACATTGCTGCAGTTGGGGGTGGGAGCGGATGAATCCGGTTGGCCGCGTTACGGTAGTAGTGGCGCAGCATTGGCAGGAGCGTTCGGGTGGTTGGTTTGGGCTGGATGGGATTCTGGATATTGGCAACGATGGTCTAGAGGGTTGGATGTGCGGTCGATCCAATGGGGGCAGCGGTTACTGACCGGTGGCGCACTGATGCTGTTGACGTTGCAAGTGCTGCTCGGTGACGAAGGTGGATGGGCCGGGTTTCAGCCTTTTGAGCTGGTTAAACTGGCGCTGACGGTCGCAGTGGCTTATATGCTGATAAGATGGTTACGCCCAGTAGGCAAAAAAGGGGGTTCCAGCAAACGGTTGCCTGGGTGGCGCACGTTAAGTCCGGCCGCGTTGTTATTGGCGATGAGCGGTTTCGCCGTGGTGTTTCTGCACGACTTTTCGCCGCTGGCGCTGCTGGCTATTTGGGCGCTGGTGCTGGCCTGGGCGTGGGCACAGGTTCATGCGCAATCATGCTGGCGGTGGCGAGGCCGATCCTTGGTGGTATTGCTAGTGATGTCGGTTGCCGGAGGATTGGCATGGCTGCATGAGCATCCGGAGGATTTCCCATTGGATATGCAGATTGATCGCATTCGGGTATGGGTCGCGCCGGAGCAGTATCCCCATGCCGGTTATCAATTACGGCGGGCTTTGGAAGCGATTCGGGCGGGTGGCTGGCGGGGAACCGTTTGGGGCGATCCGGTCAATGGCCGGGTCATGACCATCCCTGCTGTGGAGAACGATTTTACACTCACCTTTTTTCTGAACCGCTATGGGGGGCTGGCAGGGCTGGCATTGGCAGCGATTCAGGCCTTATTCATCAGTTTTCTTCTGATAATTGCCGGTCGCGCTTTCTGCCGGACGGGATCGGAGGATGAGCGAATAGCCGGAGGATTCGTCTATTTCACCCTGTACGGCGGCGCAGCCCTGCTTGGCGCACACTTTCTGGTTTCATGGGGTGCCAATCTGGGATTTTTGCCGGTCATGGGCCAGCCGATGTCATTATTGTCATCAGCCGGTAGCCATCAGACACTGTTCGTGTTGCCCATTGTGGCGCTGGCAGTCGTAGTCGAGGAAAGTAACAGTGACAACCCGCCCTGATGCACTCGTGGCATCCGATTATGTGGTTTGCGCGACCTTGCGCAAGATTCCGGACGTCTTCAACGCCGAAATGCTCTGGGAACGGGTTCGAGGCGGTCAGGAAGGCGTGTGCCTGATGGAAGCGCTGAAACGTTATCCGCGCACTCCCCGCACCCGGCAGCGTAAGGAAACCCGCTACAGTCAGGTCATCATCCGTATTCCAGAGCGGGATTACGTCCGCGATGACCGGCTGGAGGATAGCTTTGGACGGCGTGCGCTGCTACGGGAATTGCAACGTCTGCATGAACAAGAGCTAGGCCGTTATCTGACCGAACATAAGGTCATTCGTTACCGGGTGGAGCCGGATACGGGTCTAAGGCCCGGTGAGGTGCAGTTTCTATTTGGCCGGGCGATCTACATTCCGGCCGATGATGAGACCCCGTTGTTTCGAATTCAGGCGGCAACCGATGGGCAGAGTGAATGGCGGGAATTGGGATTGATCTATCCTGGCCAGCGGTTGACCCTGTTAAACGGCGACCGGCGAGCCAGCAGCGTTGCTGTGATGGCTTGGCCATTTATCAGCGGTGAATCCGTGCTGTTGATGTTGCGGCCAGGACCGCCGGTAGCGGTGGATGTAGTAGCGGAACCGCCTGCTTGTCTGACGGTGATTGCGGACGGTAATGGCCGATTTCTGGCGCGCGACCGCCGAGGTCGTGGGTTACGGCTGTGGATCGCAGCATTGACGGTAGTCAAGGAATCATTTGTTTCACGGGAGCCGGTCATCCATCAGGTGCCGCCGCCCTCACAATCCGATGAGGTGATGGCCATTCCTGAGAAAGAATCACCTATACCGGTTCTGAAATCTGTAGGATCAGTAAGTTTATCCGATGAAGATTATCCCCAGATTGACCCGTGGGGGCGCCGCGAACCGGTTTTCGGCATACCGATCTCTTTCGAAGAACCTGTGGTTTCTCCATCGCCGGTCAATGAGTCTTCTTCTGTGGAAGAAGATTCGAATGGGGAGGGTGAACCCGAAACCCCTCTGGAACTCCCCACTCCGCCACCCTTGCTTCCACTACCTGCGCCAGGAGGAGACCAGCAGACCTGGATTCCTCGAAGACCGGTCGCTTACTTGCAAGTGACTGGAGTTGCTTTGCAACGATTGTCGACCTATGCGTCTGCCGGGATTAGCGACTGGCGGCTGAGCTTTAACCGGGCGGGAGGTTTGGTGCTGGACAATCATCCCGATGCGGCTGCTTGGCTGCGCATTGACAGCGCCGACCAGGTTTTTGGTGAAGTCGCAGGGCTGTCTACACCGTTGGATTTGCCAGGCGTATGGCAACCTTTTCCTGAATTGGAGCTGGAACTGTATGGCGTTCCGGCGCCAATGGCTGCGCATTATCTGGGCTGGCTGAAACTATCGACGCCGTTGGCGCTGCCCGTGCCGCGAGAACGGGCCGTCAGCTTTGGGCGTGGCTCGGAGGCGGATATTGCCCCACGGTTATTGGCGGATCCGCGTTCGTTGCGCTGGGACGGCAGTCCGGCTAAGACCGCCGGTATCAGCGCCGAATATCTTGGCTTGTCGCGTTGCCACCTGCGTTTACAGGTGCGCCGCGACGACTGGTGGGCGCAATTGGAAAGCCAGAATATGCCGGTTTACCGGCTGACGCCGTCCGGCGATCTCCTCGATGTGCTGACGCCGGGGGTGAATACCGCGACTGAGGCCAAACCAGGTGAACTCCTGGTCGCAGGCGGGTATGTGCTGGCACTGGGGGCGGTGAAGTAAGCAGAGTCGAACCTATCCAGCTAATGCCGGGAATCGGGTGGCATCAGCGGGAATTTGCGGAATCCAGTTAACCCCTCTCCATCTGATTCTAAACGATCTGTGTCCCCCATGATCTCTTCGGCTAACCGGGCAAAATCAGCCGGCTCGTCGGATAGCAGATTCTCGTACAGGGTTGGATCCCAGCATTCAACCCGATTAGCATAGGCCAGCAGGATCACAGCATCTTGAATACCGGCATAGTTCAGCAACCGCCGTGGCAACAGCAACCGGCCACTGCCGTCGAGTTCGAGTTCGGTGGCACCCCGGTGAAAATAGCGGACAAATTCACGATTGTTCTTGACGAACAAGTTCAGCCGGTTAAGTTCAGCGGTGATTTTCTGCCACTCAGTGAATGGATAAAGCACCAGGTGCTGCTCGAATCCACGATTGATGACGAAACGCTCGCCTGCTTCTGGGGGAAGCTGTTTTCTCAGCCCCGCTGGCAGGGCAATTCGAGCCTTGGCATCAAGCCGGCATTCGAATTCACCGAGAAAGCTCGTCATAACACTTGGGATGGCCGGTTTGGAAGCGCTGGAAGCATATGAGGTTCATGATTTACTGATTTTAGGCGATTTCCGGAAAGACCATGAATTTTCAAGGAGAGTAGGAAGATTGGACAATACGATCGCAGATTTTTCCGAGGGGCGGGTCACATTGTTCACCGATGGCGCCTGCTCTGGCAATCCCGGGCCTGGTGGCTGGGGGGCGCTGTTGCGCTATAAAGAACGTGAGCGGGAATTGTCTGGCGGCGAACCGGACACCACCAACAACCGCATGGAGCTGCTGGCCGTCATTCATGGCCTGGAAGCGCTGAAACGCCCGGTCCGGGTGCGGATTTGCACCGACAGCCAGTATGTGATGAAGGGCATCACCGAATGGCTAGCCGCTTGGAAGCGGCGCGGCTGGAAAACCGCCGGCCGCCAGCCGGTCAAGAACGCCGATCTCTGGCAACGCCTGGAAGCGGCGCTGGCCCCGCACCAGATCGAGTGGGAATGGGTGCGGGGCCATAGCGGTCATCTCGAAAATGAGCGGGTGGATGCGCTGGCGCGAACGGCAATTTCCCACGCGCGATCCACGATCACCTGAGCGACCTACCAAGATGCAAACCCGGCAAATTATCCTCGACACCGAAACCACCGGTCTCGACCCCGCTCAGGGGCATCGGGTCATTGAAATCGGCTGCCTCGAACTGCTGAACCGGCGGCACACTGACCAACAGTTTCACGTCTATCTCCAACCGGACCGGGCCATCGACCCGGAAGCGATCAAAGTTCACGGTATCACTAACGAATTCCTTGCCAACCAGCCACGCTTTGCTGACATCGCCGATAAGTTCCTGGATTTCGTGCGAGGCGCGGAATTGATTATTCATAACGCAGCTTTTGACGTGAATTTTCTCAACCACGAATTGCGGCGCTGCGGGCGCGGGCAGATTCTGATCGAGCAAATCTGCACGATTGAAGACACCCTGTTGCTGGCCCGGCAGCGCCATCCCGGCCAGCGCAACAATCTGGATGCGCTGTGCAAACGTTATAATGTTGACAACACACAACGCACCCTGCATGGCGCCTTGCTGGACGCAGAGATTCTGGCGGACGTCTATTTAGCGATGACGCGCCGGCAAGATTCGCTGTTTATTCAGGAGTGCGCGGCCTCGGTGCAGCGCAGCGAGGAGAGCCGGCGGGCGGCAGTGCGGTCTCGGAATCGATCGCCGCTGCCCGTGCTTCGCGCCAATGCTGAAGAACAGGTAGAACATGCCCGTTATCTGGAGATGCTTGACAAGAGTAGCGGTGGACTGTGTGTTTGGCGGCGGCTGGATGGAGTCTAGAAGTCCTTACTCCAAAGGAAGGGTTAGACTCGGTAATATTCCCGATACCAGGTCACAAAGCGCGCCACGCCTTCTTCAATGGAGGTATCGGGCCGGTAACCGGCATCTTCGACTAGAGCCTCGACATCGGCGTAGGTATCCGGTACGTCACCTAACTGCATTGGTAGCAGGTTCTTACTGGCTTTGCGACCCAGGCATTCTTCCAGAACCTCGATATAGCGCATCAATTCAATGGGCCGGTTACTGCCGATGTTATACAACCGGTAGGGCGCTAGGCTGGTGGCGGGATCGGGTGTATCGCTGGACCACGCTGAATTTGGCGCTGCTATCCGGTCCAGTACCCGGATCACCCCTTCGACGATGTCATCGATATACGTGAAATCCCGCCGGTGATGGCCGTAGTTGAAGACGTCAATCGGTTCGCCGGCCAAAATGTTGCGAGTAAATAGAAACAATGCCATATCCGGCCGGCCCCAGGGACCATAAACCGTGAAAAACCGTAGACCCGTGGTCGGTAGTCCGTACAAATGACTGTAGGTGTGAGCCATCAACTCATTTGCTTTCTTGGTTGCAGCGTACAAGCTCAGTGGATGATCGACGTTGTCATGCACCGAGAACGGCATCCGGGTGTTGGCGCCATAGACGGAACTGGTCGAGGCATAGACTAGATGCTCGACATCGTGATGGCGGCAGGCTTCAAGAATATTAACGAAACCGACCAGGTTGGAATCGACGTAGGCATGCGGGTTCTGGATTGAATAGCGTACTCCGGCTTGGGCTGCCAGATTCACCACCCGCTGAGGGCGATGTTTGGCGAAAGTATCCATCAGCGTCGCCCGGTCTTCCAGGCTGGCCCGTACCTCGGTGAAACTGGGGTAGGCATGCAAGCGAGCCAGCCGCGCCTGCTTCAGGTTTACATCGTAGTAATCGTTCAGATTGTCGAAACCGACCACTTCATCGCCGTGTTCCAGCAATCGCCGCGAAAGCGTCGAGCCGATAAAGCCAGCGCTGCCGGTGACCAAGATTTTCATAGCCGCCCGTCCGCTGCACCCACCGGCAGCAAGTATTTCACATCAAATAACACGGCTCCCGGTTTGCCCAGTGCCCGAATGCCCCCGGTGCCCAATTCGCGAAACTGCCGGTGGGCCACGGCCAGGATTATCGCGTCGTAATGTCCGGTTTGCGGTTGGCGGACTAACTCAACACCGTATTCATGCCGTGCTTCATCGGCATTAACCCAGGGATCATAAACATCTACTTGGGCATTGTAGTCGCGTAATTCATGGACAATATCCACTACACGGGTGTTGCGCAAATCCGGGCAGTTTTCCTTGAAGGTTAATCCCATGACCAGCACTTTAGCGTCCATGACCGGAATGCGCCGCTGGTTCATCAACTTGACCACACGCTGCACGACATAAGCGCCCATGCCATCGTTAATGCGCCGTCCAGCCAGGATCATTTCCGGGTGGTAGCCGATTTCCTGGGCTTTGTGGGTCAGGTAGTAGGGATCGACGCCAATGCAATGGCCACCCACCAGCCCTGGGCGGAACGGCAGAAAGTTCCATTTGCTACCGGCAGCCAGCAACACTTCTTCGGTGTCGATGCCTAGCCGGTTGAATAGCAGCGCCAGCTCATTAATCAGGGCGATGTTGACATCGCGCTGGGTGTTTTCGATGACCTTAGCCGCTTCCGCAACCCGGATGCTGGACGCTGGATGGGTGCCAGCAGTAATAATGGACCGGTACAGCGCATCCACAAATTCTGCTGCGGAAGGTGTCGAGCCAGCGGTAATCTTGCGGATGGTCGTCAGCCGATGTTCCTTATCACCAGGATTGATGCGTTCTGGGCTGTAGCCAGCGAAGAAATCGGTATTGAAATGCAGCCCCGATTCCCGCTCCAGAATCGGTACGCAAACTTCTTCGGTGGCTCCTGGATAGACGGTTGATTCATAGATCGTTACATCGCCGGGTTTTAGCAGCCGGCCGACTGTCGTGCTGGCGCCGATCAGCGGAGTAAAATCAGGACGTCTATACTCATCCACGGGGGTGGGCACCGTAATGATGTATACATTGCAGTCCGCCAGATCTTCTGGGTGATCGGTATAGTGTAGTTGATGCGCCTGACGCAGCTCCTCGGAAGTCACTTCCAGTGTGTTGTCGGTTCCCGACTGCAATTCGCGAATGCGAATCTGATTGATATCAAGGCCGAATGTAGGAAAGTGCTGGCCAAATTCGACTGCCAAAGGTAAACCCACGTAACCGAGGCCGATGATCCCGATACGAGTAGTGGCGAGGTCAAACATCGATCCATGCTCCATGTGCAATGAGGGTTTTAAAGATGGCAACTATTATAGGAGAGGAAACGCTCACAGGACGTGTCTTGTAGCTCCGTAGCGTGGAAAATACGCACTTCGATCAATTTCTAATCACTGTTAAACCAATCACTCTATGGTCCGTCTGTTCAGACATTATGTTTCTCAAGCGTTCGGGACACTGCTGGTAGCCGAGATGCTTTTTCTTTTCTGGTCGATCTATTTTGGCCGATCCTTGCGCATGATGGTGCTGGCTGATCAGAGCACCATGCCGCACTTGAGCGAGATTGCACCAAGCGCCTTGGTTTTTGTTGGTGTGATGATAGCCATCATGACCGCGATGGGGTTGTATGAACGCAATTTCTGGAGCGGCCGGGGCGATATGCTGTTGCGGATCGGTGTCAGCTTTCTGGTGGGGCTGTTTGCGATGACGCTGGCGTACTATTTGTTTCCCGAACTGTCTTTGGGACGCGGTGAGTTTAGTTTGGGCTTCAGTATCGCTTTTTTCGGTATCTTGCTGCTGCGTTTCATGTTCTTTGAGGTGTCCGATCGTAAAGCGCTCAAGCGCCGGGTATTGGTGCTAGGGGTGGGTCAGAACGCCAAATGCATCGAGGAACTGCAGCGTGTTGTGAAAACCAGTTTCCTGGTCACGGGTTACATTCGGCTTCATGAGGATGAACAATTGAATGTTCCCGTGAGTAATTTACTGCAGGTACCCGGCCATCTGTTTGATCTGGCTGAGCGCTTGCATGTCGATGAAATTGTAGTGGCGCTGGATGACCAGCGTAAGGGATTTCCGGTCGACCAGGTTTTAGAATGCAAAATCCAAGGATTCCGGATTAGTAGTTTCCTGCACTTCTACGAACGGGAAACCGGCAAGATTCAACTGGATGCACTGCGGCCAAGCAATTTGATTTTTGCAGATGGATTTCGCCGGGCCTTGATGAAGGAAACCGTGAAACGGCTGTTCGATATTACCGTCAGTTTGGCTCTACTGGCGTTAGCTTGGCCGCTGATGCTGGGCGCGGCCCTGGCCATCTGGATCGAATCGGGGTTTCGCGGACCAATTTTCTACCGGCAGACCCGGGTTGGTTTGAATGACGGACTGTTTGAGGTCATCAAGTTCCGTAGTATGCGGACGGATGCTGAGAAGGATGGGATCGCTCGTTGGGCGCAAGCGAATGACAGCCGGATTACCTGGGTCGGGGCCGTTCTGCGTGATACGCGCATTGATGAGCTGCCGCAGCTGTTCGATGTGCTGCGAGGTGATATGAGCTTTGTAGGGCCACGTCCGGAGCGGCCCCAATTTGTCGCCGAGCTATCCAAGAAAATTCCTTTCTATTCCATGCGTCATATGGTCAAGCCTGGTATTACTGGCTGGGCGCAGATTTGCTATCCCTATGGCGCTTCTGAGAAAGACGCTCGCGAGAAATTGCAGTACGACATGTACTACATCAAGAATTACAGCTTCTTTTTCGACATCTTGATTCTGCTGCAGACGGTACATACTGTGCTGTGGGGTCGCGGTGCGCACTAGCCACCAGACGAGGCGTTCATGAGCTTGTTAGGGGTGGTTGGCTATGGAGTGGCCGCAGTTGTTTGGTTGATTCTCTTCCTGCTGCTACTGACCAGTTGGCGCGGCCGCTTACAGGGCGGGCTGCTGGTGAGCGCCGTGCTTGTTACCCTATTGTGGGCACTGCGGGCAGCGTTGTATGCCAGTACCGAAGTAGCGGCGCCAGACTGGCTATATCAGACGCTGGAAATCATTCGTGATGTCGCATGGCTGGGTTTTCTGGCCGCGTTGCTCGAACCTCTAGTCTGTAAGGTTTGTACCCATCACTGGGGGGTATGGTTCTGGAGCGTTTTGATAGGTTACGCGACTGCTCTGTTCGTGGTTGACGTGCAACCCCTGTGGGGTGCGGAATTCAATCTGCCGGTGGATATTGGAATTTTAGGGCATATTGGCCTGGCTATCGCGGGTCTGGTACTGATTGAGCAACTATTCCGCAATACGCGCCCCCAGCGGCGCTGGGCTACTAAATTCCTGTATCTGGGATTGGGAGTGTTGTTCGTCTATGATTTTTTTCTGTACGCCGATGCTTTGTTATTCAAGCGGATCGATCCAGTTATTTGGGAGGCGCGTGGGCTGGTGAACGCTATCTCGGCGCCCTTGATCGCTCTTGCGGCAGCCCGTAACCCGGAATGGTCGATGGAGGTGTTTGTCTCCCGGCGGGTCGTGCTGCATTCTGCGACTATCTTCGGTGCTGGGATCTATTTATTGGCTATGGCAGGCGCTGGTTATTACATCCAAACCTACGGTGGCGCCTGGGGCGCAACCTTGCAGTTGGTGTTTCTGACAGGTGCAGGTGTCTTGTTGGCGGCACTCCTGTTTTCCGGACAGGTACGTGCTCGGGCGTTGGTGTTGATGAACAAGCATTTTTTCAACTATAAGTATGACTATCGAGAGGAATGGCTAAAGTTTATCGGCACTCTGTCCTCTGGGGATCCTAGCGAGCCACCCCGGGAGCGCGTCATTCGTGCTGTTGCTGAAATTGTCCACAGTACTGGTGGTTCGCTTTGGGTCCGGCAAGAACGGAGTGGTTTTACTTTGGTTGCCAGCCATAACATGCATGGCTGGAACGAATCAGCAATTCACGTTGAATCCAGCGATTCATCATTGGTGCGTTTTCTGGAAAAACACCAATGGGTAATTGAATTGGATGAGTATTGGCGTGAGCCGGATCTGTATAGCGATTTGATCTTGCCGGACTGGTTATGTGAAGCGCGTCGAATCTGGCTGATCGTGCCCTTACTGTTAGGCGAGCATTTACAGGGATTTCTGGTGCTGGCCGAAGCACACGCTCCACAACGGATTAACTGGGAGGATCGCGATCTGCTCAAAACGGCTGGCTGTCAGGTGGCCAGTTATGTGGCCCTATTAGAGACCAGCGATGCCTTGAGCGAAGCGCGGCAATTTGAGGCGTTTCACCGGTTGTCAGCTTATGTGGTCCATGATCTCAAAAATATCGCCGCCCAATTGGCGCTGGTTGTTGCTAATGCTGCGCGTCATGGCAAAAACCCAGCGTTTGTTGAAGATGCCTTCCAGACCGTAGGCAATGCCACTGAGCGGATGAATCGGCTGCTGGCACAGTTGCGCAAAGAACCACCCGCCAGTGCCGTGCGGTCGATGGCGTTAAAAACGGCAGTGCAGCGGGCCGTTGAGGCGCGTGCCATACAGTGTCCGGTGCCAGTAGTACGGATCTTAGCTGATGACGAACCCTGGGTTCAGGTTGACCCAGAACGGCTGGTGGCGGTCCTGGAGCATTTGATTCAAAACGCTCAGGAGGCAACCGAAGTACAAGGCAGAATCGAAGTAACTGTTTATTCCGAGGGACGGATGGCAGTGGCGGCAGTGCGTGATGATGGTTGCGGTATGGACGAGCAATTTATTCGCGAGCGGTTGTTTCGTCCCTTCACAACCACCAAGGGCAATGCTGGCATGGGTATCGGTGTCTATGAAAGCCGTGAATTCGCCCGCGCCGCAGGTGGCGAGTTGACGGTTGAAAGTCAACCTGATGAGGGGACAAATTTCTTCTTGCGGTTGCCATTGGTTGAAAATCCGGCCGTGATGAGCACTCAAGCGGAGACCCATGAATGGAAGAATCCAGCCGAAAGCTATTAGTTATCGAAGACGATTCCGGTTTACGCAGCCAGTTGCGCTGGTGTTTCGACGGTTACGAAGTATTCATGGCCGAGGATCGCGAGACGGGTTTGGCGCAGGTGCGGCGGTACACACCGTCTATTGTGCTGTTAGATCTGGGGCTGCCGCCGGACCCGGCTAATGCTTCGGAGGGATTGAAGGCGCTTGAGCAGATTCGGTTTTTAGTGCCGGAAACTAAAGTGATCGTGGTTACCGGTAATGACGAGCGCAAAAATGCATTACAGGCGATTGCAATGGGTGCCTATGATTTTTACCAGAAACCGGTGGATGCCGATGTGCTCCGGCTGTTAGTGGACCGCGCCTATAACTTGTATGTGCTGGAGCAGGAAAACCGGGAATTATTGGCCCGCCAAGTGGCCACGCCGTTACGAGGCGTGATTGCCGGTAGCCCGGCAATGCTCAAAGTCTGCCGGAAGATTCAGAAAATTGCTCCAACTAACGCTAATGTGTTGTTATTGGGGGAAAGTGGCACTGGTAAAGAAGTGCTAACGCGAGCGCTACATGAACTGAGTCCCCGATCTCAAGGCGCGTTTGTTGCTATTAATTGTGCGGCAATTCCAGATACGCTATTGGAAAGTGAATTATTCGGCCATGAAAAAGGTTCCTTTACCGGTGCCATTAAGCAGAGCCGAGGCAAGATCGAGTATGCGGACGGCGGGACGCTGATGCTTGATGAAGTGGGAGATTTACCGTTGCCGTTGCAGGCCAAGTTACTACGGTTTCTGCAGGAGCGGGTGATTGAGAGAGTTGGCGGCCGCGAGATAATCCCGGTCGATGTGCGGGTAGTGTGTGCAACCCACCGTGATCTTTCGGCCTTGATCAGCGAAGGCCATTTCCGTGAAGATCTCTACTACCGGATCAGCGAAATCACCGTGCAGATTCCTCCATTATGTGAACGGGAGGGAGATGTATTACTGATCGCCCATGCCCTGTTGGGTGCGCTTGGACAATCGCTAGGTAAGACCCGGCTTAATTTCAGCCCTGATGCGGTGCGAGCGCTGGAGAAGCATCGGTGGCCGGGCAATATCCGGGAGTTGGAAAATCGGCTCAAACGGGCGTTAATCATGAGTGAATCCGGACAAGTGACCGCTCACGATCTAGAGCTGGATGCGGCGGATGATGAAGAAACCATCGCTGTCGAGCCTCCACCTGATCTGCGCCAAGCGCGCGAGCAAGCTGAGCGGCATGCGATTCAGCAAGCGCTTGAGTATACCCGTGGTAATCTTTCCCATGCTGCTGAGTTACTGGGTATTACCCGCCCGACCCTGTACACTCTGTTGAACAAGCATGGTCTTAAAGCCTGATATCAGAGAGTATTCATATATAGATAGA
>DDST01000164.1 GCA_002343485.1 Proteobacteria bacterium UBA2383 | reverse complement strand
ATCTATAAACGCTACTTGGTATCAGAACTGGAAAATACCCGTCATCAGCCATTGGGGCATTAGCGGCGGCGAATTTGTGCCGCTAGCAGGCGTGGAGAATGCGGAGGGTGTTTTCACCTTGCAAACCTATTCGTTTCTGGGAACCCAGAGCGCGCTTGGCGAACGGGTGATCAAAAATTATCACCGCCGGTTCCAAACTCGTACTGCTGCTGAAATTCGTGCACCGGTCGGCGTGGCTCACGGTTACGATGGCGTTCATTTGCTGGCATTGGCTATCCGGCAGGCGGCCTCCAGCGACGGCCCCAAGGTTCGCGCCGCCCTGGAGAATCTAGGTGCCTATGACGGTCTAGTAAAACGCTACGCCCCGGCTTTTACTCCTGAACGCCATGATGCCCTCATTGCCGCCGACTACTTGATGGCCGTCTGGCGGAACGGTCAATTGCTCCCTGCGCCGCAACCCCGTTTGCCCCAGTGAGTCTCTTACCGTTCATGCGTCTGTCCTGCTGTTTCAAGACGCTACAAGCGCAAATCCTGCTAGGGTTGATCCTGGCTGGAATTCTGCCGCTTAGCCTGTCTGGGTTAACGCTGATCACGCTGGGACAGCAGGTGCTGACGCAACAGTCGACGCGTGAGTTGACCGGCTTGGCCCGTGGTCTGTCCGCTGAGATTGAACTCTATGTCACGACCCTGTTGGGCAACACCCGCGCCATCGCTGTTCTGCCGGACATCGCCGGCATGGCGGCCGACCGCCAGACAACCTTACTCGAATGGCTGTTCTTCGAGTTTACCGGCTTCACGCGACTGTCGGCTTTTAGCTTGGATGGGCAGCAGCTGGCGTCGTCGCATGTGGGCGGCGCGCCCTTGATCGGGGAACAACCTTCCTTCCAAACCGCCGCGCAGCAGGGTCGTCAAAGCTGGGAAATCGCCACGTCCCTGACGACCGGCCGCCGGTCGCTGCTGATTCATACCCCGATTCGCAATGCGGAGCGGCAAGTGGCCGGCGTGCTGCGCGCGGTGGTTGATTTAGCCAATCTGGCGAACCTGGTAGCGCACACCGAGATTGGCGGCGGCGGGCGCGCGGTGGTGCTGGACGGAGCAGGACGAGCACTCATTCACCCCGAACAGGCTGTGATGATGAATTCAGAACTGTATGCCTGGCCGGGCCTGACGGGAGCCTCGTATCCAGCGGGGCCAGGCACATTCCATTATATCTGGCGGAGCCAGCCTTATGTGGCTTCCTATGCACCCGTAACCGGCATCGGCTGGATCGTCGTTGTTGAACAGCCTGAAAGTGAGGTATTGGCCCCCGTTATCAATCTGCGCCTGATCGGTCTGGTGGCGCTGGCCCTAAGCGTGACGCTAGCTTTGGCGGTATCGATTTTCATCGTGCGGCGTCTGATCCAACCCCTGGCACATCTGGCCAGTGCCGCGCAGGCATTCGGCGCCGGTGAAGCCGATGTGCCGTTGTCTGCCGATCAATCGTCCGCCGAGGAAATAACCTTGGTAATTGCAGCGTTTTTGAATATGCGTACAGCAGTGTCAGAGGCGATGCAACGTGAGCGGAGCGAACGGGCGCTCAGCGAAGCGATTTTGGCCAGCGTACCCACAGGCCTTCTGGTCGTGTCATCTGATTTGCGGGTGTTCTCGGCCAATAAATCGCTGGTGCGGCTGACGGGCGTTGGCGTCACGACGTCGACCAGCCTGGACCATGCGCTGCCAGATGAGGAACTCCGGGAACGTATCGCCCAGGCGGTGAACAAGCGGTTGGCAGCAACCGATCTGATCGTTGACAGCGGCCAGCCGCGGCGCCTGTTGCGCGTTTTCATTACTCCAATCGACGTTGAGGAATCTGCGCAAGGCGACCGGTGGTTAGTCGGACTGGAGGATTTAACCGAGATTGCGCAGATCCGCCTACGCTATCGGATGCTGGAAACCCTGCAACAGATCAGCAACCTTATTCTGGGGTCGGTGGACCTGAAGGTGACTTTGCAACAAATTCTAGAGCGGACGCTTGCGCTGGGTCCATTCGATGTGGGCTTGGTCCGATTACAGCCTTTCGACCAGATCGCAGATGGGCTGCTCTTCAGCGCGGGTTTCCAGAACCCCCCTCAGGCCTCTCTGGTCGATGGGCCTCCTGCGCACTTACAGGAAATTCAACGCTCCGTATCACCTAACGCTTTCGCCGCACTGCCCGATTTCCAGCGCGAAGAGGTGTACTCAGCGCTGATCGCTCCGATGCGGGCGGGTGGGGAGACATTCGGTTCCATTGAGCTAGGCAGCCGGACAAAACATTCCTTCGCGGACACCGAAAAGGAATTGCTGGAAACGGTGGGCAGCCAGGTTGGCCTTGCTGTGCAGAAGGCGCGGCTGGACGATGCCTTGCGCAAGAGCGAGGCGGAGGCCCGTCTTTTATCACTGGTCGCCAGCCGCACCGATAACGCGGTGATCATCACTGACCGGCTGGGCTTGGTCGAATGGGTCAACGACGGGTTCACCCGCATTACGGGTTACATTCTGGAAGAGGTTCAAGGGCGAACGCCCGGTTCGATCTTGCAAGGTCCAGAATCGGATCGCGAAGTAATCGCATATATGCGAAAGCATATCGCTGAAGGCAGTGCCTTCAATTGTGAGATCATTAACTATCACAAGACTGGGCGTATCTATTGGATTTATATTGAGGGCCAGCCTCTCTATGATCAAGCGGGCCAAGTCAACCGGTTCATGGCTTTGGAGAGTGACATCACTGAGCAGAAGCGGATCCAGCAGGCGTTAACTGCGGCGAATGCTGAGCTGGAGCAGGCGCTGCTCACCGCTAAGCACAATGCTGAGAAAGCAACGGCGGCTAGCTCCGCTAAAAGTGAATTCCTATCGCGGATGAGTCACGAACTCCGCACCCCCCTCAACGCCATCCTAGGCTTTGCCCAGATTCTAGAGGATGAGGAATTACCTGCCGCACAGGCTGCGGCTATCCAGCAGATTCTCCATGCGGGTCACCACTTACTGAACTTGATCAATGAAGTGCTCGATTTGTCGAGAGTTGAGGCAGGCAAAATGAGCCTGTCGCTGCAGCCGGTCGTCGTGAGCATGGCTGTTCGTGAAGCAGTGGACATGCTGCGGCCGATAGCGGCTAAAAACAAGATTGCCATGGAGTACCAGATCGCCAACGCCGGCACCGGGCAAGTGTGTGTCGATAATAGCCGCTTCAAGCAAGTGCTGGTTAATCTGCTTTCTAACGCCATCAAGTACAACCATCCTGGGGGGCGCATCATCGTCGCCGTTAAGCCTGGAGAGAGTGGCAAGGTGCGCATCAGCATAACGGATACCGGCCGGGGGATTGCTCCGGATAAAATGCAACGGCTTTTCATGCCCTTCGATCGCCTGGACGCCGAGACGACCCGTGTGGAGGGCACCGGCCTGGGACTTGCACTTTCCAAGCGGCTTATGGAATTGATGGGTGGCACGATTGGCGCGACCAGCGTTGCCGGTCAGGGCAGTGTATTCTGGCTGGATCTGCCGCAATCTGATGCATGTGTTGCCTCGAATGCTGTGCTGGCAACGGCAGCCATGGCTGAACCCGCCGTTTTGCCGGCATCAGTAGCGTATACTGTACTGTATATTGAAGATAATCCTGCCAACTTACAGTTGGTGGAAGTTGTTCTACGCCGTCGCCAGGAGATTCGATTACTGTCCGCTACAGCCGGACGTCCGGGTTTGGAAATGGCTCAAAAAAATCAGCCCGGCCTGATTTTGCTGGACCTGCATCTGCCCGATCTGTCAGGCTACGAGGTACTTGCTTTGCTGAAAGAACATCCAGCTACACAGCATATTCCAGTGGTGGTGGTGAGTGCTGATGTGCTATCCCAATCGACTGAGCAACTCAGTGCTGCAGGTGCGAGCGCCTGCATAGCCAAGCCGCTTAACATTGGTAAGTTCCTGTCGCTGGTAGATCGCCTATTGGCGGATAAGGTTACAAATGAAGACCTTTGATGTAGCGACCGATGCCCGTATCCTCATGATCGACGATGAACCGGCTAATATCCTGTTTCTTGAGCAGGTACTGAATCGCGCCGGTTATGAAAATGTCCTGAGCACTTCTGATCCGCGTGAAGCACTGGGCTTGTACCAGTCTTTTTCTCCGGATATCGTGTTGCTAGATTTGCTCATGCCGTACCTGAACGGATTTGCAGTGATGAAACAGTTGCGTGAAATCATTGCACCCGATGATTATCGGCCCATTCTGATACTCACTGCAGACATCAGCCGTGAAAAAAAAGAACAGGCCCTGGCCGAAGGTGCGATGGATTTTCTGACTAAGCCTCTAGAAATCCCTGAAGTCCTGCTGCGCCTGCGCAACCTGCTGAAGACCCGCCAGCTTTACTTGAACGCACAGCAGGCTCTTGTGGAAGAACGCGAGCTGAACCAGTTGAAAAATCGCTTTATTTCTATGGTTTCGCATGAATTCCGCACGCCATTGAGCATCATCTTGTCCTCGACGGAACTGCTGGAGCACTATGGAAAACAGTGGCCACCGGAAAAGCAGAACAAGCACCTTCAGCGCATCAAAACGTCGGTGATTCACCTGAATCAATTGATCGGCGATGTGCTGATATTAGGCCGCACCGAGGCGGGCCGCATCGCGTTCCATCCACGATGGCTGGACTTGGAGCCGTTTTGCCGGGAGTTGATGGAAGAATTGCAATTGACGCTGAACACTCAGCATACACTGGTCACAACAATTGAGGGCGAAAACTCCATGCTGTGGATCGACCCCAATGCCTTGCGTTCGATTCTCTATAATCTTGCCAGTAACGCGATCAAATTTTCTCCAGAGGGAGGGCCGGTGACGCTATGCGTCCAGTGTCAGAGCGAGCAGATCCGGTTGATTGTCCAGGATCAAGGAATCGGTATCCCGCCCGAAGCGTGCTCCCGTTTGTACGAGGCGTTTTATCGCGCTGAGAATGCCGCGCTGCTGCCAGGTACCGGACTGGGACTGGTTATTGTGCAACGTCTGCTCAAGGCCCATCGGGGGGCGATCGAATTTCAGAGTGAGTTGCATCGGGGAACGGCTTTTACAGTCACCTTTCCACGCATCGATGGGGCGATTGATGAATAAAATTCTGGTGATTGAAGACGAAGCGGCAGTGCGGGAAAATTTGGTCGAACTTCTTGACGCCGAGGGATTCGAAGTGCGCGGCGCCGAAGATGGCGCTGCCGGATTGGACATCGTGCAGGCGTGGACCCCAGACTTGATCCTGTGTGATGTGATGATGCCCTGCATGGACGGTTTCGCTGTGTTAGACATCCTGCGCCGGGATCCGCAGCTCAACGGCATCACGTTTATTTTTCTGACGGCACTCTCCGAGCGAGGCAAGATCCGCCAAGGGATGGACCTGGGTGCGGATGATTATCTAACCAAGCCCTTTACGCGCACTGAAGTGCTGGACGCTATCCATGCTCGCATCGCCCGGCACCAAGCGCTCCAGCAGCGCCGCCTGGCCGATATCCAGGCGGTCGAGTCCCGGTTGCTTTTTACTGATTACCCTACGCAGTTACCCAGTATTTTTGCACTCCGTGATCATTTTCAGCGCTTGATCGCTGTGACCAGCAAAATCGCTTTTCTCAGCATTGGTCTCGATCACTTCGAACAGATTCCGGCTACCTTAGGCATTGCTGCCAGCGATCAGATCATTCGCACAGTCGCTGAGCGATTGCAATTGCGGGCGCCTCTGCCCAGCGTGCTAACCCGTCTACAAGTGGATAAATTCCTGCTCCTGCTGCCACTGAGCGAATCCCAGGACAGCACCATAGAGGTAGCACAAAACCTGCTGGATGCTGTGCGCCAACCCATTGTGCTGGACCAGCAGGAGCTGTGTTTCACGGCCAGCTTGGGGATTGCTTACTACCCTCAAGATGGCTTGGATGTTGCTGATCTTATAGCTAAAAATAGCCTGATAGCGCTGCGGGCCGCATATGGTAGGGGTGGAAACCAAGCGGTGCAATTCAGGCCGCAAATTACAAATCACGACCTCGTCAAGCTAGAAGATGAACTGTGCTTAAGCATTGAACGTGGTGAGTTGCGAGTCTATTACCAGCCACGGGTGGAGTTAAACACCGGCCGCATTGGCGGCGCTGAAGCGCTGGTGCGCTGGCAACATCCGGAGCGCGGGTTGATTCCGCCTGGTGTCTTCATCCCTCTTGCTCAGGAGATAGGTCTTCTGCCGAAAATCGATACCTGGATGCTCGAACAAGTCGTTGCGCAACTGGCCTGCTGGCAGCAAGGCTGTTATTCGCTGCTTCGGGTTTCGGTCAATCAATCTGGCCCGCAGCTTGAGCAGCCGGGTTTTGTCGATCAAGTCGTCGATTTGCTCCGCCAATATAAAATTCCTACTCATCTGCTTGAGCTGGAAATGACCGAAAGCTATCTGATGAAGGATTTGGAGGATGTGACTGCCAAGCTGGAGATATTGCGCGCTCTGGGCGTCGAAGTGGCTGTTGATGATTTTGGCACCGGCTATTCTTCGTTAAGTCAGATTAGCAAGCTGCCGGTTTCTCAACTCAAAATCGACCGTTCGTTCATCCAGGATATTGAGCCTGACACTCAGCGTGCCCTGATTATCCGCACCATTATTCAGTTGGGACTGGATCTGAGTCTTTGCGTGGTTGGCGAGGGTGTCGAAACGCAAGCTGAACTGGAGTTCCTGCACCAGCATCACTGCGATCAGGTCCAGGGTTATTTCTTCAGCCGGCCGGTGCCTCTGGCTGAATTTGAAACGTTGGCAGCCCGGGGTTTTCTGGAAATGCCCTGGAATCGCTAATTGCATAGATGTAGCTACGCTATTTGAAGCGATTGATGCGGGTGGGCTATAGGAATACCGGTTGAGAGGGTGCAATACGAGGGGAAGCGCATGACCAGAGATGTCCGGCGTCAAAGCAAACCCCGAGCCAGCCGTTGGCGAGTGATGGCCGATCTTGCATTCGCGATGGTGATGCTGCTGGTGGTGTGTGCCGCCATACTGGCTGGCGTATTCGAAGTAATGTACTGGACCAAAATGGAGCTTGGCATCGATATATTCAGCGATCATCTATCCGATTTATTTGACTTTCTAGAAAAGTAGTGAGGTAAGTTTTGTATAAAATTGCCATCATCACGCCTAGTTACGCTCCCGATTTCGAGCGCTGCCGGGTACTCTGCACAAGCTTGCAACGCTTTGTTTCTGGCCATGCTGAGCATGTCATTATCATCGACCGTCAAGATCAGGAACTGTTTTCCCAGCTTGTTGGCCCTAAGACCCGTCTGTTGCTTAAGGAAGAAATGCTTCCTCAATGGTTGCGCAAATTACCCTTTAGCCGCAAATGGTGGCTCAATTTGCGCGGTCTGCCAGTACGCGGCTGGATTTTGCAGCAAATCGTCAAACTCTCGGTGGCTGAAGCGATCGATGCTGATCTGTTTATGTTTGTTGACTCGGATGTGGCGTTTATTCGATCGTTCCAAGTTTCTGAAATGATAGACGATACAGGGCGGGTCCGGCTGTTCAATGCGCCGCTCAAGCCTGAAGATATCGAGGAACCTCGACATTGCGCCTGGTATCGCCATGCGGGCAAAGTTTTCAATTTAACCGGTGAGGCTTACCAAAAAAATGATTATATTAGCCAACTGGTGACTTGGCGTCGTGACACACTGCAAAAACTCACTGGGTGGATTGCTACAAAAGGTAGACGCAGTTGGCAAGCGGTGTTAGCCAACACCCTGGATTTTTCTGAGTATGTTTTGTATGGCGTCTTCGCCGAACATGTTTTGGGCGATGCTTCTGGGCATTTTTGGACAGACAAGGAGCTGTGCTATTGCTCCTGGCATCATCGTATAGAGAGCCATCAGGATTTATTGGCTTTTCTGCACGATATTCCTGAGAACTACCCTGCGGTGCTAGTGCAGTCGAATCTCGGTATTGCTCCCGCAGATTATGTACAGGTACTAAGTCAACTTCAGAGATTAAGCCCTACAACTTAAGAGCTCCCATGTTAGAACGCAGTGTCGCCTGGATTCTGCTCTTCGCGTTAAGCATGTGTCATGGATGTAGCTGGTATCGGCCTCTCAAGCCTGAGCAGGTAGTTACCCAAGATGCCTACAAGACGGCTGACGAAACGATTCATCATATTGATGATGATTTTACGCCGGTATCAGTGGTGCAGCTGGCGGCGCGCAAGCATCGGCCCGTTCGTTATCCGCGCGGTCTGTTACTGATTGATGATGGTGCTTCCATGCGGGAACCGGCGCCTGGGTTTTCCGGGAACCGGGTTGAACTGGCCGTTGAATTAATGGACCGATTGACCGTTACCCTGGTGGCGCCTTCTCCTCAGAGTCAACCTCTAGCGATGACGTGGATCGCTTTGGAAAGCGGGCAGGTCAGTACTCTAAGTGGCGGGCGGAATGATGAATTGTCCACTGCTTTGATGCAACTTGAAAGCAGGTTGCAGGGGGGGGCAGATACAGCCTTGGTACTCTTTAGCCGGGCTGACCGGATGACCGAGGACACGGTGAGGACGGTGCGTGGAATACAGAGCCGCTATGGCGAACACCTTTGTCTGCACTTAGTCAGTGTTGGCGATAACACTGCTTGTTTCAAATTACGGGACTTTAATATCTGTGGTAGTGCGGTGCGAGGCGAGGATATTGCCGGTCCGGAGGCGATGGCGGCTTATGCGCTTAAACTGTTTTACGGTGATCCGCTCGATACCGATGGAGACGGAGTTTACGATTACCGGGATCAGTGTCCCGGCACGCCGAAAAATTTGCGGATTAACTGGGATGGCTGCCCTTTTGATGAATCAGCATTACGCAATTTGCTTCCTGATGAAATATTGCTGGAGGGTAATCTTTGGAAATACTGATCTCCCGCAAGCGGACGAGGGGAGTGAACGGTTACTATCTACCTAAGCGGCATGAAACCAGCCGGTTAGAATAATGGTGGTTTTTACGATGCTATTGGAATTCTTCCCCGGAAAGAGGACAGGGTTTTGTCCTGAACCAGCGAGAGTTTGTGGAAAATCCAATGCTGGTCTTGGGTGATGCCTTTGGTCATGACTCGGGCAGTATTAATCGCTACTGAGCCCTGCCGGGACTTTCTTTAAACCAAAGGATGCTTTTCTCGCTCTATCTGATGGTGATCCGGACACCATGAATCCGAATCATTAGCTATGGCGTTTCGATCGGGCGCTGAAAATTTTCGCACTCAGGTTCACGATGCTCAGGATGCGGTACTACAGGCTTCGCTGAAACCGATGAAAACCTTCTGCGAAAGGCAGGCTTCACGGGATGACCGGATCTTTCTGATGACCCGGCGCCAGTCTCGCTCAATCAATGGGTCGAGATCATTTATTAGGCGATTTCATGATACTCAGGGGGGGCACATGGCAAATGATCATATTTAGATGGCCGTCCTTTTGCTTCCCAGGCCGCTTGATCAAGCGTTACTTTATTCTGCTAATGGCAACAGGATTGTTGTTAGTCATTCACCTGACGCATGCACAGCAACTGCCGCTCCTCGAATCACTTTCCGAACAACAACGTATCCAGCAAATGAAGGCCGCACCCTCTGGAGAGGATGAACCCATCCAAGCGCCGGTTATTGCGCCCGTCATTCCAGCCCCAGTTAGCCCCGTCGAGGAGCAGCCATCCGCCATCGAACAAAACGTGACCGAGACGCTAAATACAATCACGCTGGAGGACAAAATTCGCAAACAAGTCGTGCAGCCGGAATTGCAGCAGTTTGGCTATGATCTGTTTCAGGAAGTCCCGACTACCTTTGCCCCAGTAACTGATCTTCCGGTGCCCCCCGATTACATCATCGGTCCTGGTGATACTTTGGTGGTGCAGGTTTATGGCAAGCTAAACGTCGAATACCGGTTGGTGGTGACTCGCGACGGACGATTGCTGGTTCCGGAATTGGGTCCCCTGCAAGTTGGCGGGATGCGTTTTGACGAAGCAAGTGAGTTGCTACGCGAACGCTTCGATCAACAAATTGTCGGCGCTAAGGCAGTCACCACCTTGGGCGCGTTGCGCACCATCCGCGTCTTAGTCGTAGGTGACGTCGTCAAACCTGGAGACTATACAGTGAGCGGGTTGACCACCTTGCTCAATACGCTGATGAGCACCGGTGGAGTTAAACGCACCGGTACTTTGCGCAACATTGAACTCAAACGCGCCGGACAGAAGATCGCGAGCCTGGATCTGTACGATATCCTCCTTCAGGGCGACACCTCCGGAGATGTGCAATTGCAGCATGGAGATGTGATCTTTGTTCCCTCCATCGGCCCGACGGTAGGGATCGCTGGCGAGATACAGCGCCCGGCTATCTACGAATTGCGCGATCAGTCAACAGTGAAGGATGTGATCACTTTGGCGGGTGGTCTGTTACCTACAGCTTCGCTAGCGGACGCACATATTGAACGTATCGAAGATGGCAACCGGTATACTTTGGTTGACGCACCGCTCAACACCGTAAAAGGCTTGTCTCTGCAAGTGGCGGAAGGCGATATCATTCGCGTGTTTCCGATAACCCGCGCCATGGATGACGTGGTGCTGCTCAGCGGTCATGTCCTGCGTCCAGGGGGGTTCCAGTTTCGCAAAGGAATGCGTGTTTCAGATTTGTTGCCTTCCTCACGGATTCTCCGGCCTAATGCGGATACTTCCTACGGTCTGTTACGCCGGGAAAATCCAAAGACACGGCGTATTCAGGTTCGTTATCTGGATATCGAGAGTATTTTCCGTCACCCTGGGGGTCCCAGTGATCCGTTATTGGCGGCGCGGGATGAAGTGATTGTGTTCGACCTCAATGAAGCCCGTGCGCAGCATTTGGCCGGTCTAGCGCGCAATTTGCGCACCCAGGCTGAACCCGGCCGCTATCCGCCAATGCTGGTTGAGGTCAAAGGCCATGCGCGCTATACAGGAACCCTGCCGCTGGCTGCCGGGGTTCGGCTGCTGGATGTCCTCGGTCTGGCCGGAGGCGCGCTGCCAGGCAGTGATACCGATTATGGCCTGGTAGCCCGCCAGAGCCATACCAACGGTCGTCTGGAATTTCTTGCCTTTAGCCTGAATCGAGCCAGACAAGCCCCTGATACCACCGATAATCTGCTGATTTTCCCGGAAGATACGATTTATCTGTTTGCTTACGAAGGGGAACGGACCGGGTTGATCACCAAGGACATGGACCGTATGGTTCAACAAACCCCTTATGGTCAGGCGGCGCCGGTCATCTTCGTGCGAGGCGAAGTGCGTCATCCTGGGCGTTATCCTCTGGAACCTGGAATGCGCGTTGACGGTTTGCTTCGTGCGGGCGGTGGGCTTTTAGAGGAAGCTTATGGGCTTTCGGCGGAATTGACTCGCTATGAGTTGCTTGAAGGCGAGTACCGGGTTGCCGATCACCGGCAGATTGATCTAGCTGATGTCATCGCCGATGAAAGCGGAGGCCTGATTTTGCAACCGCATGATGAATTGGTGCTTCATCGCAAACCGAATTGGCGGGAAAAAGCGAGTGTTACCCTGCGCGGCGAGGTGCGTTTTCCTGGGGAGTATCCGATTCAGCAAGGGGATACCTTGTGCCAGGTCATCCAACGCGCCGGCGGCCTTACAGGTGGCGCTTACCCTTTCGGTAGCGTCTTTATTCGCGACCGGGTGCGTCAACAGCAACAACAGGCGCTGGACCGTATTCAGGGTAATCTCGATGATCTGCTGGTCAACCTGTCCCTTTCCCATGGAGTGGATAATGCTGACAAGACACCTGCCGGGGAGCGCCGGCAGGAATTGATCAAAGTCATTAATCAGCTGAAGAAGGCCGAAGCAATGGGCCGGATGGTCATCGACTTGAAGCGTGCCATGGAGTGCGATGCTGAGGCCAATATCGTGTTACAGGATGGTGACAAGCTGTCCATTCCTCCCCTGCTAGATGAGGTCACGGTGGTCGGCGAAGTGTATTATCCCTCATCCCACCTTTACCGGAAGTCTCTCAATAGTGCCGACTATGTGGCACTCAGCGGCGGCACGACTGTCCTGGCCCGCGAGGATCACATTTTCGTCGTGCAGGCCAATGGCGAAATTGTCTCTGTGCGCGGCGGTGATTGGAAAAACCGCGCCGGCGACGTTGCGATTACACCGGGGGCAACCATTTATGTGCCGCTAAATGTAGATCGGATGAATCGGCTGGAATTCGCCCAATCCTGGACCAAAATACTCTACCATTTGGGTATCACTGCAGCCAGTTTGGATAGCGTTGGGGTGTTCAAGTGAAAAGGGCATGAATCCTAGTAACGAATTGCAGAAGATTGATCCGGCAAGCGCGCCTCTGCCCTATGGGTTAGAGGAGGAAATCGATCTGATCGAGTATCTGGTTGCGGTGTTTCGCAACAAATACTGGATCTTACTGTTTGCGTTCGTTTGCGGGGGCGCCGGCTTCGGCCTTGCCAAGATCCTGCCGCATCGTTATGAATCTTCTGTTCAATTAGCGCTGCGCGAACCGGAAAATCCCGGCGGGGTAGCGCCGGATAACCGGCGGGCGCCTGAGGTATTGACCTTGATGGAACATGGTTTCGTCATGAATCCGGTCAGCGAAAACTACCGGCACATTATTATGGCGCAAATGCGCAGCCGGGTATTTACTAATCATTTTATTTTGACACATGATGTATTACCACGCTTGTTTGCTCAGCAATGGGATGAAAGGAAGCAGGAGTGGATTGATGGGTATAAACCGGATTTGAGCGAAGCCTATAAGATTTTCAACGAAAATATCCGCTCTGTGGTTCACAATCCAGAGAATGACTTGATTCGATTGTATATTTATTGGCGGGATGCCCGCGTGGCTGCCGAATGGGCTAATGCCTATATCAAATCATTTAATGACTTCATGCGTGATAGAGCGATCCAGGAAAGCCGGCGCAAACGGGATTTTCTCATGCAACAGCTCCGTAAAACGTCAGTCGTGGAAGTGGAGAAATCGATTTACCGCATGATCGAGGCAGAAACCGCAGTCGAGATGCTGGCCCAGTCACGCGAAAATTTCGTGTTGGAGGTATTGGATGATGCTGTTCCGGCTGATTATCCCTACAGTCCTTCCAAGAGAAGGATGGCCGCATTCGGCTTTTTCGCCGGTTTTGGCCTGGGCCTCGGCACAGCGATTGGCAGTGTGCTGGTGCGCAAGATTCGCTACGCCATGCAAGCCTATCGGGCGCGCACTGAAGAGCTTGCTTGATTGAGAATATATCCGGACATGGCACCCTTGCGGCGCAAGCTTGGCAACACCCTGCCCGCACTGATGGTTCGGGGCGGGGGGCTGGGCTTACAGATCGCCATGAGCGTCGCCGTTGCCCGGCTGTTGGGTGCGGAAGGCATGGGACTCTACACCTTGTATGTGACCTGGATGGTGCTATTCGCCGATCTGGTCAGCATGGGCATGCCGGTTTATGCGCTGCGCACTGTGGCTGCTCTTAAGGCGCGCGGGCAGGGGAACGCAGCAGGATCTTTCGTGCGGCAAGCACTGGGACTGGTTCTATCCGTTGGAGCAGTGATTCTGCTATTACCTTGGTGGGCTGCCGGGTCAATGGCGCGCTGGATAGCCGGGGATGTAAATCTTGCGTCGGCTTTTCAAATGGCGGCAGTCAGCGCGTGGCTGTTTGTTGGGTTGCGTATTTTGACGGAAACGTTGAAAGCGATTGGCGCAACGCAACGCGGCCTGTTTGTTGAATCAGCGGCTATTCCACTGGTCATCCTACTGCTCCTGCCAGTGCTGATTTTGCACGATTGCCTGGACGGCGAAAGCTTGCTCTGGCTGCATGTTATGGCAACCGGATTGGCCTTTGCATTGGCGGCGGCGCTGTGGCGATCACTGTGCCGGGGGCTAGGTGGAGTTCCCGGCGAGTCCTTCCCAGCATATTCTCCGGCACTGTGGCCCTTGTGGGGTGGTGCATTGCTTAATGTGGCTTATGTCAATCTGCCTATCCTGTTATTGCCCCAGTTCGCAACAGTGGAGGAATTGGGGCAATTTGGCGTCGCTTTTCGCCTTATGAATCTAGTGACGGTGATTCTGGTCACACTGGCCGCGATTTTTGGACCGCAGTTCGCCGCCGCTTACGCACTGAAGAATGCAGCGCGGCTCCGCGATCTTTTGAAACGAAGCCAGCAGTTTTCGCTGCTGCTCTTCGCCCCCTTCCTCCTGGCGTTTACCCTGTTGGCTGGTCCGGTGTTGAGCCTGTTCGGGGAAGAATTCCAGGAGGCCAAGCCATTGCTATGGATTCTCGCGCTGGGGCAACTGGTCAACGCTGCCACCGGTTTGGTGGGTTATCTGTTGAATATGATGCATCAGGAACGAACTGAGTTCGCTATTCTGCTGGGAACCGGCGGGGTTATGCTGGTTTGCATGATGATAACGGGCCCGGTTGCAGGCGTCTTGGGTGTGACGTTGGCTTATAGCGCCGGGCTGATGTTGAAGAACTTGTTATCCCTGATGTTTTCGTTGCAGCACCTGCGCCGGTTGGAAACATCGGCCTCATCACAAGGCACATAGAATGATGATTCCAAAACCCCTTGATTTTGCAATTATCGGCGCACAGAAATCCGGCACGACTTCGATGTTCCGGTATCTGGAGAAGCATCCGTGTATTTATATGCCGCCAGAGAAGGAGTTGCCCTTTTTTAGCCGGGATGATCTGTACGAGGCTGGCTGGTCAGCCCTGGTTGAAACGTACTTCAAGGATGCGGCGCAGGAAAAGCGATGGGGTACGGCCAGTCCTCAATATATGACCGATCCCCGGACCCCGAAGCGCATGGCGCAGGCTAACCCGGACATCGGTTTGATTGCCTTGTTGCGTAATCCCATTGACCGGGCCTTTTCACATTTTACGATGTCGCAGCGGCGTAATATGGAGTCACGCTCTTTTGATCAGGCGATGGAGGACTTGCTGCAACCGGATGAATTGGCGCGCGACCGCGAGGCGATTCCGCCAGATTATGCCGAGGGCTACATGCAGGCGAATGCAGAGGTTACCCGCTTTTATCTGGTATGGAGCGAGTATGCACGGGCGCTTAACCGGTTCCTGCAATATTTCCCCAGAGAACAGTTGCTGGTGCTGTATATGGAAGACATGCAGCGCGAACCTCAGATCGCTATCGCCTCGGTCATGACCTTTTTGGGGCTGGATCCGGATTTTCAGCCACCCAATCTCGGCAAGGTCTATCACAAGGGCGGAGGGCAACAGATCATTCCTGCCGCCTGGAAGGAGCAAGTGAAACGTCATCGGTTGTTCCGTCTGGTTTGGGATCGGGTTCCGCCACGCACCCGGGGGATCATCAACTACTGGTATGATCAGTTCAATGTGCGGCAGATCAAGGACGCTGATGTGCTCGTTCCAACCTCTGAGGTTCGCCAGCGGCTGGCGGCGCATTTCCGCGATGATGTGCGTCAGGTCGAGAAACTCGCGGGCAAACCAGCACCCTGGCGCGATTTTCTCTGAGAAGACCGTGCCATGAATCCGTTAAACACTGTGACCTTGGTGCTGGGGATTCCAATCGATGATTTAACCCTGGAATTGGCAGTCCAGCAAACGCTAGGATTAGCCGATGCCTGGCGGCGGGATGGCCGTCCGCGTCAGATTGCTACAGTCAATGTGGATTTTTTGACGAATGCGTTGGGCTGGATGCCGAATGCTGCGCCGCGTCACCCGGAACTCCTGGAAATTCTGCGCCGTGCTGATTTGGTCACAGCCGATGGAATGCCGGTGGTGTGGTTGGCCCGGATGCTGGGGACGCCGCTCAAGGGCCGGGTGACTGGCGCCGATCTCGCTCCAGCCCTGGCCAGAGCCATGGCACAGAGCGGACATCGTCTGTTCTTGCTCGGCGGGTGCGGCGATATCGGCCAGCAAGCAGCGGATAAGTTGCAACAACAAAATCCCGGCTTACAAATCGTTGGGGTTTATTCACCCTTTGTGCATACCGAGGGTGAAGCCATGCTGGATGCTGAAATCGATGATGCTGAAATCGTCGAGCGGATCAATCGGGTCGAACCTGACGTGCTGTTGATGGGGTTCGGTAATCCGAAGCAGGAAGTCTGGTTCCATCGTAACCGCCACCGGCTCAAGGCCGGCGTGAGCATCGGCGTTGGCGGTACGTTTGAATTCATCGTGGGCCGTGTGTCGCGGGCGCCCGTTTGGATGCAGCGCAGCGGTCTGGAATGGATGTACCGGATTGCCCAGGATCCGAAGCGGCTGTGGAAACGCTATGCAGTTGGATTGATGAAGCTGGCGGTGATGGGGATTCCTCTGGTGCTGTACTATCGATGGCAGCGGTGGTTGCATCCGGCCGGTCAGCCCACAGCGGTTGCAACCATTCACACGCCCAACCCCACCCCTCCCCTGCAAGGAAGACCAGGGTTAGAGACTTTTCTAGTCCTGCCGGAGCAGGCGGATGCTGCTTGGGTGCAAGCTCAAGGTGCGTTAAACATAATCTCCACGGCGGGTTCCAGTGGCCTGGTTGTGGATTTCACCACTGCGCGCTTCATTGACTCCACCGCCCTTGGTTATCTGGTCCGGCTGTGGAAGTCAGCACAAAATGCCAAGCGTTCAATCCGGTCGATAGGTCTGGAAGAGACCCCCGCCGCTAGCCTATTGAAAATGACCCGTACCTGGGATTTGTTCGCCGAGACCTTGGGTAGTCCGTTAACTCCCGGCCGGGTTGATGTTCGCTCTACAACGGATGGATTGGTGCAGTTTGCTGAACCGGTAGCCGACGCCGTCATCGTCTGCCTGCGTGGCCGTTTGGACGCGGACCGGGTCGCCGGTCTGGATTTTAATGCATTGGCTTTGTCCTTGGGCGATGGCGATTGTGTTCTGGATATCTCGGACTTGCAATTTGTCGATAGCACCGGCCTGCGGCTGTTCTTCCATCTTCAGCGCCGCTTCAATGGCCGCGAGCGGGAATTGGTTCTCTGCGGCATGCAGCCCTCTGTACAGCAACTTTTGGAAATCACCCGGCTGATCAGTCTGTTCCGTCATGCGCCTGATCGAGGAAAGGCTTTGGGTTTAATTGCCGCACGCCATAGTGAAAACAGCGAGCCAGGATCCCATCATGACTACAGCGTGCCCGGTTCGCGGTTGGATCGTCTCCTGCAAGTTTTGTATTTTGCCGCCTACCGGGCGGAAATGGCTGTCAATTTTTTCATCCGGCCTCGAGTAGAAGGCGCTTATGTCGCGGTTTGGCAAGGCGATCGGGTGTTGCTGATTTTAAATAGCTATAAATCTTATTACACGTTGCCTTGCGGCAAGATTAAGACAGGCGAAGATCCGATGGAAGCGGCCCGGCGGGAGTTGCGGGAAGAGGTTGGGCTGGATTTGAAGCAGGGCGATTTACACAAGAGTTTCTCAACAGTGAACCATAGTGAATTTAAGGAGGATCATATTCATTTGTATGAGGTGCTTCTGGACGTGCCTGTAGAGATCCGCCCGGATGGCCGGGAAGTGATCTGGGCCGGATTCAGAAAACTGGGGGAGGCGGTCACGTTACCCTTGTTTCCACCGGTAATGACCTATCTTCTGCAAAAGGCCGCAGATGCTCCAGGCCGTTGACACCATGCAAATTCTCATTGTGGACGATGATGTAGCTATCCGCCGCATCCTGGCTGCTATGTTGCAAAAATGGGATTTTGACGTTATCCAGGCAAACGATGGCGAAGAGGCATGGCAACTCCTTCAGCACCAGCCGGTCAGCTTCATTCTCAGCGACTGGATGATGCCTCAGCTAAATGGCATCGAGTTATGCCGCCGCCTGCGCGCTGCTGGATTGCCTTACTATATCTACTTCATCCTGCTCACCGGTAAAGATCAAAGTGATGATCTCATCATGGCTCTTGAAGCCGGTGCCGATGATTTTCTGACCAAACCCGTGAATGCTAAAGAACTGCGGGTACGCATCAAAGCGGGAGAACGGGTGTTGCACCTGGAAAAGGCACTGCTGGCGAAGAATCAAGCGTTGCAACAGGCTAACCGGGAATTGGCAGCCAGCCAGCAACGTATCCAGCGTGATTTGCAGGCGGCGGCAAGCATTCAGCAGCATCTTCTGCCGGGTTCGCCACAGACAGGCTTGCCGGTTGGTCTGGCGTGGGCTTTTCTTCCAGCGGAAGAACTGGCGGGGGATATCTTCAACTTTTATCCCCTGGATGAACGGCATCTGGGTTTCTACTTGATCGATGTTTCCGGTCATGGTGTTCCAGCCGCCATGCTATCGGTGCATTTGGCCAGAATTCTGTCGCCGGAATCGCGTCCAGATAGCCTGGTCCGGTTGCCGAAAAATCCACTACATACCAAGCAACATACTGCTTCTATGGGTTTTTTTAATTTGGGACGGCAAAAAAGAACCGGGCCGGCTATTCGCATGGAATCCTTCAGAAGCCCCGTTGAGGTGGTGACCCGTCTCAACGGAAATTTCCAGGCTGATGACCGTAACATGATGTACTTCACTATGATTTACGGCATCATCGATACGCGAAGCGGCCAAGGTTCCTTGTGTCAGGCGGGTCATCCCTACCCATTGCTTTGCCGTAGCGACGGCTCGATAGAATCACTCGGCGAGGGCGGTTTTCCGGTGGGCCTGGTTGCGGAGGCCGATTACGAAGCCGTCGATTTTCAGTTGCGGCCCGGTGACCGCTTGTTGCTGTACTCGGATGGTGTTACGGAATGTGTGAGTCCGGAGAATCTTCCATTCGGTACGGACCGGTTGGGGCAAAGCCTGTGCGATGCGCGACAGTCATCTCTGCAAGATGCCATGGAGCAAATCAAAAATGCTTTAGTTGCTTGGAGTCCGCGATCTTCAGGAAAAATATCTTTTAGCGATGACGTCTCCCTTTTAGCCATTGAGTTATCTGCTGAATCCTGAGTGAAGGTGGTAGCCATCATGGATTATGTTGTGTATTTGGAACCGTCTGACAAAATCGTGATGGCTCGGGTTGAATTGAAATACTTGACTGCTGATGTGGCTCATCAGATTTTTGCGGAAATTTTACAAGCGGCGCGTGGCACACAAGCCCTGGCGATTGATCTCGCTACCGTTGACTTCATAGATAGCACTGCAATCGGCGAGTTGGTTTTTCTCGGTAAAAAACTGCGTAACGGCGGGATAGCCTGCACCATTGCCGGTTTAAAGCCGCATCTCATGGGCTTGGTTAGGATGATGCGTCTGGAAACCATCATGCATTTTAGTGAAGATGCCGATGCCGGTATCAAGGGATTGGTCAATAAACTAAAGATCGAGATGCCCAATTCATGAATAGCGACGATAAAACCCTCATGCTGGAAATTGATAGCCGGCTGGACTGCGTGGCGCTGGTTGGTATCAGCATCCGGGCGCTTTGCCTAGAGTACGGTGCGGATGAAATGACGGCTTATCAGGTACAGACATCCACCGTCGAGGCGGTTAACAACGCTATTATTCATGCCTATAGCAATCAATTGGGTCACCCCGTATGGATTCGCTGGAGCCTGGCTGATAAGCGATTGACGATCCAGGTGAGTGACGAGGGAATGACGATGCGGCAACTACCGCCGGATATTGAGCCGGAACCGGACGCGGAAGGCGGGCGCGGTTGGTGGATCATGCGTCAATGGATGGATAGTGCAGAATACATGACGGATTCGGGCCGTAACACATTGATATTAAGTAAAAGCTTTTCAAATAAGCACTAATCAAATATCGGCCGCTAATGGAGGTCTGAATGAAGTTCCTTCTCTCAGAACAAGTTATCAGTCTGTTTTTACTGATCACGGCGTTGAATACATCTGTTGCCATTGCCGCAGAAACTCCAGAAATGATTGAAACACCGCCTGCCAGTTTCCTGACCTTTGGCATTGTCCCGCAACAGTCTGCCAGCCGGCTGGCCAGTCTTTGGGCGCCGGTTTTCAACTATCTGGAAAAACCGGCTGGGAAACCCATTCACTTTCGTACTGCGCCTGATATTCCCGCTTTTGAAAAGCGCCTTGCCGCGGGCGAATACGATTTCGCGTACATGAATCCTTATCACTATACGGTATTCAGTCAAAGCCCCGGCTATAAAGCCTTTGCTAAGGCGCGTGACGAGCGTCTTAAAGGCATCATCGTGGTTCGCAAGGACAGTCCGGTTAAAGACCTGAGTGAACTCAATGGCGCGACTCTGGCAGTTCCTTCTCCGGCGGCCTTTGCAGCGAGCATTCTCACTCGTGCTTATTTGTCCAGTATAGGGATTAAATTTACCGCTAAGTATGTCTCTTCGCATGATTCAGTCTATCGGGCGGTAGCAAAAGGTTTATTTACCGCGGGTGGCGGCGTCATCAAAACGTTTGAAAATATGCCGCCTGAGGTCCGGGATCAATTGCGTATTCTATGGATCAGTACAGGCTACACCCCCCACGCCTTTGCAGCGCATCCGCGTGTGCCTGCGGAAATAGTGGAGAAACTTGCTACGGCCATGAAGACTATGGATCAGGATGCAACAGGTAAAGCGTTACTTGAGGCGATTAACTTCAAAGGCATAGATGCGGCCTCGGATCCGGATTGGGATGACGTGCGCCATCTCAATATCCAGCTACTGGACAATCTGGTTGAGGATGATTCTTGAGTTTCCGGCGCAAAACTATTCTCGGCATTGCTCTAATTGAAATCGTATTGCTGCTGATTCTCATCAGCAGCGGCCTAAATTTTCTCAAGTCCTCGAATCAGGACCAGCTCATTCAGCGTTCCCACACCACTGCCCGGCTGTTCGCCGCCAGCACCAAAGAGGCGATTCTGACCACCGATCTGGCATCGCTGGAGTCTTTTCTCAACGAAGTATTAAGCCATCCCGAAATCGTGTATGCGCGGGTTATGGGCGATGGCGTGGTGCTTGCTCAAGGTGGCGATCCTGTGGCGTTGCACCGGCCATTCCGAGAAGATGACCGGCTGGAATCGGTGCAGGATGGCGTCTTTGACGTTCACGCTGATGTCAACGAAAGTGGACGGCAGTTCGGGCGCGTCGAAATCGGTCTTTCCATTCAGAGCATCAAAAAGGTACTGAGCGATGCGGTACGCTGGACCACGGCTATTGCTGTGGTGGAGGTGATTCTGGTTGCTGTCTTTTCGTTTGCGCTGGGCACGATTCTGACCCGCGAATTGCAAAAATTAAAAATAGCGTCGGAGGAGATTGCTGAACGCGGACCTGGTTTCCAAACCGAAGTGGTTGGCAGCGACGAAATTTCCGGGGTCGCTCGATCATTCAACCGCATGTCTTTGCGTCTAGAAAAATCGTATAAAGAATTGATGGATGCACTCGAAGCATACCGCCAGATGGCAAAGATCGCGGCTGGTAATGAGGCTAAAAATAAAGCCATTCTGTCGGCGACGCTGGATGCGATTATCACGATTAACCGGGAAGGCCAGATCATTGAGTTCAATGAAAACGCCCAAAAGATTTTTGACTATACACCGGCGGAAATTATTGGGGCGTCTCTAGTAGAAACCTTGATACCGGAAGAATACCGCGCAGCGCACCAGCAAGGGTTCGCTCGCTTCCTCGCTACTGGAGAAGGCCCGGCCCTCAAGCAACGCTTGGTTCTGTCCGCACTGCACAGGCAAGGACATGTTTTTCCGGTGGAATTGACTATTTCTCCTATCAAAACCGAGGACATGCTGCTATTTACCGCCTTTCTTCGCGACATTACCGAACAGCAAAACACAGCGCGGGAGTTGCAACTCGCCGCCCAGGCGCTGGAAGCAGACGAAGGCATTTTTATCACCGATGAGCATGGCCGGATTCTGCGAATCAACCAGGCGTTTACGCGTATCACCGGTTACTCTGCAGAAGAAGCCTTGGGAAAGAATCCGAGGATGCTCTCTTCCAAGCAACACGATGAAACTTTCTACCGGGCTATGTGGCAACGTATCGAGCGGGATGGCGGTTGGCGGGGGGAAATTTACAACAAACGCAAAGATGGCAGTATCTATCCACAATCACTGAGCATCACGGCAGTCAAGAACACCGAGGGCAAGGCGACCCACTATGTGGCGCACTTTGTGGATATCAGCGAACGCAAAAAGAATGAGCAATCGCTAAAGAAGGCAAGGCGGCTGGCAGAAGCGGCTAATGAGGCCAAGAGCCGCTTTCTTGCCACCATGAGCCATGAAATCCGCACGCCGCTCAACGCGATCATTAACATGAACACCCTGTTGCTGGAATCTGAGCTGAGCCAGGAACAGCGGCAGTTCGCACTTGCGGCGGTCAACGGTGGCCAATTGTTACTGGCATTACTAAATAATGTGTTGGATTTTTCCAAAATCGAAGCCGGCAAACTCACATTGGATGAACACTGGTTTAACCCATTGAAGGTGGTTAACACGATTGCCGAGCTTTTCAGCGGCGAGGCGCAAAATAAAGGCATTGAAGTCGTCGTGATTGCCGCCAGACAGGTTCCTGCCGAGTGCTTTGCCGATGGTTTGCGTTTCAAGCAAATACTAACCAATCTGTTAGGGAACGCGATCAAATTCACGAATAGTGGGGGGGTTACGGTCCGGCTTGACTATCAGGTTTTAAATGAGGCCCAATCGGGGCGATTACGTCTGGTAGTGGCTGATACTGGCATTGGCATTCCGGAGGAACAGCAGGCTCAGTTATTCGGCGAGTTTATTCAAGCCGATAGCACGGCAACCCGGCGGCATCAAGGTACCGGTTTGGGATTAGCGATCAGCCAGCGCCTGGTTCACTTGATGGGCGGTGAGATTGAGTGTTTCAGTTGCAGGGGAGAGGGCGCGCGTTTCAGCGTGGATATGCCGATGCGCGGGCGCGGTAAGGAGGGCAGGCACCTCGACGGCGTTCTGGAAATACTCAAAGGTGTTGAGGTGCTGGTCTATAGCCAAAGCCAGCTTATACGCAGCAGTCTCTGCGAACAATTGTCCTGTTACGCGATCACCAGCAGATCCTTCGACTATCATGAGGCGCTGGAACAGCAATTCAGCAGCCTTGACAGCCGCTCACGGGTGGTCATTATGCTGGATACCCCAATGGGTATTTCAGTGATGAGGGAAATGGATTATATCAGCGCACTACCCCGCCGCTATCCACAACTGCGTTTCGTGCGTCTGGCGCCAATGAACGAAGTTGGCGCTATCGATGCCTCGAAGCAGATGGGCTTCCGCTCCGTTGTGCGTAAACCAGCTCAAGCAAGCAGCTTGCTACGTTACCTGGCAGTAACGCTCGACGATTCGCTGCCCTTGCCAAACCCGGAATCTGTTGTACTGGAACCACCCTCCGAGAATATCCATGTCAGCGTCAATCCTGCTCAGATTCTGCTCGTGGAGGACAGTACAAGCAATGTCGCGATAACCCGTGCTGCCTTACATCAGGGAAATTATGAAATCACCGTCGCCTGGAATGGCCAAGAAGCCTTGCATGCAGTCGAGGAAAGAAAATTCGATATCATTCTGATGGATGTCTCCATGCCATTGATGGACGGGCTGGAGGCGACGCAACGGATTCGGCAAGGCCGTTCGCTCAACCACGCCACGCCCATTATCGCTATGACCGCTAATGCCTTTGCGGAAGACCGGGAGCGCTGTCTGAACGCTGGGATGGATGACTTTATGTCCAAACCAATTGATATCAGGAAGCTTCGTAGCATCGTTGAGCATTGGTTACACCAAAAAGTAGTGACGTCTGAAGCGATATCGATTGATAAACCGGGGGAAGCATTAGAAGAAACTACCTCCCCAGCCGCTGAGGGGCCAGTATTTGATCCCACCGTTCTTGATCAGTTAGCGCACGACACATCGGAAGAGCTATTGCCTGAGTTAGTAGGGATTTATCTGGAAGAAACGCGCAAGCGTATCCCAACATTGCATCGGCTGCATCTTGAAGAGAATTTTTATGACTTAGAGATGCAGGCCCATAGCCTAAAGAGCGGGGCAGGCGCCTTCGGTGTGCTCAGACTGCAGAATTTAGCTTTTGGTTTGGAGCAGGCGGCCAGGGCAGCAGACAGATCACAGCTTACAGCACTCATGGGAAAACTGGAGGAAGTTGCCGAGACTGGTCTCTGCGCACTTGAAAAGTGCCTGGTTACAAGGACTGTTTAGCCATCTCTTGCGTAACATAAGGCGCTGATTAGCAGATTTTTCGCCAGATGGAGCTCCATTTGGGATTGAAAGCTCAGGATTCTTTCTCTTGCGCCCGTGCCTGCGCTGGCCGGGTCAGCAGCCGGCCGGCATAGGCGTCTAACGAGGCATGGCCAAACGGCAATTTAATAGCACGCGCCCAAGCCAAAGTATGCGCAGCGAGGATATCAGCGGCAGTGAACCGGTTTCCTACTAGATATTCCCGCTCCCCCAGGCCGGTCGCCAGCACCTTAGCGGCTACGCCAAATTCCCAGATTGCAGTCGCAATGATTGCAGGCACTCGATGTTTTTCCGGCAAGGCAAAGCGATGTTTAGCGATGGTCCATAACGGCTGCTCTAACTCGCTCAGCACAAAGAAGCACCATTGATTGTATTGTGCACGTTCCGGGGAGTCGACGGGCGGGGTCAGACCGCTGCCGGGAAAGTGGTCGCCGATATAGGTGCAAATCGCCGCTGACTCGGTCAGGATCAAATCGCCGTCTACCAGAGTTGGTACCTTACCGCCGGGATTGATCGCTAGGTAATCCGGTTTCCAGCCTTCACCAGTGAACAGGCCGATCTTATGGTAATCGTAGGCAACGCCTGCTTCTTCCAGCGCCCAGATTACTCGATTGGAGCGGGAATTGGGGCAACCATAGACCTTCAGCACGGGGATATCCTCGGTATGTGGTTTAGGAGGCAGACAGATCTTGCGCCGCCTGAGTCAATGCGATCTGCTATAGCCATTCCAGATGATTTGCAGGTTGGGTTAGGCCGTAACCCGTAACCCAACATTTTGATCATGTTGAGTTACGCGCAGCGCTTGCTTTGCAGACCGGGCTGGAAGCACGTCCTTCCTTAGCGGAGATAGGCTCCATCTGTTCCGATTTTGCCTGGTCCGTTGAGTACATAGATGCCGGCAGAGTTGCCACGCACATGGAAAGACAAATGCCCATCGCCGGCGTGGATTTCATGACCGGTGACCGCATCACGGTAAACGCCATTACGAATCCCACCGACGTTGACGCCTTGATCGCCGCCGATCGCCAGCCCCACGACCACATAGCTTTCCCCGTGGTTATGATCGCGGACGAAGCTCATGCCGCTGCCCCATTCGTTCATGTGGCTCATTGAACCTTTTTGCAAAGCGGGAATGCTGCGGCGAATTTGGTTCAAGCGCTTGATGTGTTGATAAAGCGAGTGACCTTGCGTCGCGGCGATCCGTTCATCGGTGAGGTGGCCGCCGAAGTAAGCACGGCCGGTCTGGTCGAGGGTGTCGTCGTTGCCGATCACGNNCGCGCCCTTCATGAACTCGATTTCTTCACCGTAGTACAGGCAGGGAATGCCACGGACCGTCCATAGCAGATTGTAGGCCGCTGCCGCCATCCATTGTTCACCCTTGAAGCGGAAGCGGAAGTCATTGTCCGGACCTACATCATGGTTTTGCAGGAAGGTGACCAAGGTGCTGGCGTTGCCGTAAATCCAGTCCATCTCCAGTACCCGGGCAACGCCGTCATAGCTGCCCCGGCTGAGATTGTCGCGGAAGGTAGAAAACAGGCCAAAATCAAGTTGCGGGAATCCCGAGTCGCCCCCGGAATTCGGGTCACGGGGATCGTGGCCTAAGCGGGTGTACCACCACGGGCGGATGAAGGAGGGGCCATTGTCGCCGCCGCCCAGATCGCCCCAGCCGTAACCTTTGACCAGATTTTCGCCGAACACAAACAAGCCCGGCTTATGCGCCTTCCAGGCATTGACATATTCCAGCAGATTGTCGCGCGGGACGTGTTTAACCGTGTCGATGCGCAGCGCGTCTACTCCCATGTCAAGATAGCGATTAATGGAGCTAATCAGGTAATCCTTGACGTTTTGCCGCTCCGTGGCCAAGTTGATGCAGTCGCCAGCAATGTGTTTCAACTGCACCGCTGCGCTTTCCCAGTCGCCGCCGCAGATGAAGCCATGCTGCATGTACCATTCGGGATCAAGCGTTTGGGCGTCGATGCCGAAGAAACGGCCTGGGTTATAGCCGGGCTTGGGCACGGTCTCGCCAGTCTTAGGATCGACTAGCGGAATCTTACCTTCTGGGTCAGAGGTGTGCCGTTCCCGGTACCACGCCGGTGCGGCCGGATTGTCGATGTCATCCCGGTTCGGCCACGCGTAATTCCCCAGGTTGCCCTGGTAGGGACCATGATTGACCTGGCCATGCCCGGAGCCTTGCGGGATGTAGTACTTGATTGGTAGATGGTCGATGTGGACCTTGCCGCGAATGCCGTATTGGCACGAGTGGTTGACCACCACGTCCTGAATAATCTTGATGCCGCGCTTGTGCGCCTCGTCGATTAAATTCTGATAGGTGGCGTCTGGGGATTCCAGCCGGGGATCGATCCGGGTCCAGTCATAGGCATGATAGCCGTGATAATCGAGACCGCTGCGATTTTCCACCGGTGGCGTGATCCAAATGGCAGTGAAGCCCAGATCACGGATGTAATCCAGCCGCTGGATCAGGCCCTTGAAGTCGCCACGCCAGTGAGGGTCTTCCGGCTGGCCGGTTTCGCGGTTGAACTTAATGCGGTCGCGGCAGAAGAAACTGGTGCTGGGATCGCCTTCGTAAAAACGGGCCGTCAGCAGGAAGTAGATCGTTTCCTCGCGGAAGTCGCCCAATGGACCCGCAGGGTCGATAGGACCACGGGGCAGCGGGTCAACCGCGACTTTAGGAGAAGCAGACGGTGCGGGATTACCGGCGGTGCTGCCCGGAGAATCATCAGGTTGCTGATCGTACCATTCGCCATTCCGGTAAAATCCATCGCGCTCCCGGCGCAGATCGCTGGTTTGCCAGCCTTGACCATCGCTGAAGATCAAGCTGGCGGCTTTGATTCCCTCAAGGCGATGAATGAACCAGCCGTCATCGTTGGGGATCATGCGAATACCTGGCCACGTGGTGGCCGAGCGGCCCGGTTGAGCATTCCAGTAATGGATATAAACGCTGTCCGCCCAATCTGCGGGCTTTTTGAAGTACACGGTCAAGTCGGTCATTAACGATATTCCAACAGGGTAGGCGAGTGGCGAATGAATGGCATGAATTGTAGCGGCAATTCATCTGGAAATCTGATTAGTAAAATTTTTGGCCTGACAACGCTAGGGATCGGGACGCTGTGCGGTTGGCAAAACACGTTAGATTCGATCATCAGTTGTTAGCCCTCTGGTAACTCTTGCAAGAAGCTTTCAAATGGCGTATCAACGCTTTCACGTTTCCAAATAGTTGGCTCAAAGGGTCAGCCTCCGGGTCGCTTGAGATTCTTAAGAAAACGTTGAGCGGGCCTTTGCTTTGTTTACAAATCAATCGGTTAGCTTCACAGCCGCCTCCTAGCTTGAGGGGTTCCATACGAACCGTTGAAGAACCGGTCCATTAGTTGATGAACCCTCGAATTTACTTTACAGCCGCTGCGCCGTTCGAAGCTGCCCGCCAGTTGGATTTGTTGTTCTCACCGGAACACCGGGAACACCGGTTGCACGGGCATAGCTTTTTAGCGCGGGTCTGGGCAAGGTTTCCACCGAATGACCTGCTTTTTCCGGGCATTGAAACGGATGTCCTGGCCGAACGGCTACAGATGGCGGTCACACCGCTGAATTACACTTTGCTCAATGGCCATTTACCGGTACCAACTGACGAGAACCTGACCCACTGGATCCGGGCGCGGTTAGGGATGGTAAAGGTAGAGCGAGTTGGCGTTCAGAGCACTTGTGATCAAGGCACCGATTGGAGCCAAAGCGGTTCTGTGCATCTTTGGCGGCGGTTTCGCTTTGAAGCGGCTCATCAGTTGCCGTATGTCCCTCCCGGACATCCCTGTGGGCGAATGCATGGGCATGGTTTTGCGGTAATCTTGCATGCGCGCTTGCCTGCTTCATACGAACTCCTTGAAACCCAATGGGCACCGCTGCATGAGCAGTTGCATTTGAATTGCCTGAACGAGTTGCCGGGGCTGGAGAATCCAACCAGCGAGCAACTGGCAGCCTGGTTATGGCAGCGCGTGAAACCTCAATTGCCAGCTTTGTCGTGGGTGACGGTGTATGAAACGGCAACGGCCGGTTGTCATTACGATGGCCGGTATTATCGAATCTGGAAGGAGCGTTGTTTTGAGAGCGCTTTACGTCTAAGTAGCGCTCCGGAAGGTGATCCTCGCCGGCGGTTGCACGGACATAGCTATACGTTGCGCCTGCACCTGACTGCACCGCTGAATGAGGTATTAGGCTGGACGGTGGACTATGGGGAGGTCAAGGCTCTTTTTGAGCCGCTCTACCAGCAACTTGATCATCACCGGTTGGATGAATTGGCTGGATTAACCCGAGGACCGGCGCTCGCAGGATTATTGGATTGGATGCGCGAGCGGATGGGGGCAGTATTGCCGTCATTGGATCGGATCGATCTGGAGCAGACGCCTGGCTGTGGCGCAACGCTCTGCTGGGGCGGTGAGAGGCCCATACTGCCGGGGTAAATGATGGGCTATACCGTTAAGGAAATTTTCTATACCTTGCAAGGCGAAGGCGCTCGAACCGGACGCCCAGCGGTGTTTTGCCGGTTTGCCGGTTGTAATTTATGGAATGGGCGGGACATTGACCGGGCCTCAGCGGTCTGCCGGTTCTGCGATACCGATTTCATGGGAACCGATGGGATCGGTGGAGGAAAGTTCGCTACGCCGGAATTGCTGGCTACTGCGATTGCTGCCTGCTGGCCATCGGACGTGCGGCGCGCCCGTCCCTATGTTGTCTGCACTGGTGGAGAACCGTTGCTGCAATTGGACAAGCCGCTGATCCTTGCGCTGCATACCCGAGGGTTTGAGGTGGCAGTGGAAACCAACGGTACACTACCCGCGCCGCCAGGATTGGATTGGATTTGTGTCAGCCCCAAGGCGGCGGCGCCGTTGCGCCTGGTCTGGGGCGATGAATTGAAGCTGGTCTATCCGCAGTCTGAACCAGAGGCGCAACCGGAGTGTTTTATAGAGCTGGATTTTGCGCATTTCTTTTTGCAGCCATTGGATGCTCCTGACCGGGAAGTCCATACCCAGGCTGCGGTTGCTTATTGCCTGACCCATCCGCAATGGCGATTGAGTCTGCAAGCTCATAAGATACTAGGAATTTCTTGATATTGAGGTCTGTTTGCCACAGACGGATGAAATGGGTTCTTCCAGGGTTCTTGTGGAGTTGAGCACGATTTCGCTGGTTTTTGCAGGACTGGGGTTATCCCCAATTTCTGTGGATGAAGTGGCCGGTGACTAAGGCGATTATCAAGCAAACAAGTTGCTTAGCGCGAAAAGTAATGCCGCCTAAAAAAGCATCGATGAATTCTTTCCGCCGGATTGACCCTTCGATTGCCTTCCTGCAAGGCGTTGCCGCCCGAATGGCAAGATGCGCGGACGGCCTTGGAAATCCCCGTTCCTACGAGTGGCTGGTGTCGTTGCGGGAACTAGGTATGCTTTTAGCATGGCTGGCAGGCTAGATTTTACCGGTTAGATGGTATCAGGAGGGCTTTCCATGTTTTTACTCCGCATCGCAGAAGACTGGGCTTCCCAGATCAGCCGCATTCGTGATGCCCATACGGATGACACCCATCTCATCCGTTTTGACAATACCTACTATCGCCTGTGCCGCCCGGGTCCGGAGACCTTTAAGGTAACGGTTGCGCCGGGTACCGGGCGCGTGGAGGAGGGTATCACGCTCACCCTCCAGGTTCGTGACCTTTATGTCACGCACATAGGCACCCAATTATTTGGGCGCTACGCCAGTACCCTGGATCGTCTCGCGCCACAAGCGCTGACCCTCGACCAAGTCGTCCATGAGTTACCTACGGCGCAGGGCGATCGTTTATTCGAGTGGCAGTCCTTGCTGGTGTTCTGTGTGGCCGAATCACTACGCAATGATCTGATTGCAATGGCCGTCGGCCAGATGATCAGCGCGACGATGGGGAATCCGGTCCTGCGGGGTCCAGCAGCTCAACTGCCGGTTCGTGATTACTTGCCTATCGCCCGCACCTGGGGTCAAGCCAGCGATGCTGTTTTTCAGGCGTTTTCCCCCCAGGCTCAGCGGATTGTCCTCCGTCCCCGGTCTCAACTGTCGCTGGTGGAACGCCGGTTCTATGAGCGGGTGGATGAGACGAAAATCCCCTCTCATTTAGTGCGGAGTGCCCGGACGATTAAGGTCCTCAAACGGCCTGGTTAATCCATGACGATGCTGGGATAACTCACCGCATGATTGTGATTTTCTGTGCTGTGGGCATTCGCTGGGTCCGGCTGGATCACCCCTGGCCCGGACTCGGCAAGCGGTCGCCGCTACCTCCGGCTGGTCGGCAGATCTCAGCGATGACCAGATTCTACAGCGATTACTGAGACTGAACCTGGTCCGCATAGGGAGAGGCTGATGAGTAGCCGGAGGTGGCAAGGAATTGTTCCACTTTCAAGCCTGTCAGGTGTGTACGCTCATCCATTGTTTTGTCCCAGGTTGTTGTTTAATAATTATTTATTTTCAATTACTTAATAGCATATTTCCACTAGCATGGGATAAAATAAAACATTTTGTCCAGTTTGGGTGTAGTACCAAAATAGGGTACGTTCCAACAAAGGAACGTGAAGTCCCA
>DDST01000080.1 GCA_002343485.1 Proteobacteria bacterium UBA2383 | reverse complement strand
CCCATTGTGCCCCGGTCATCAGCAGCAGACCACCGGCCAAATACAGGGCATCTATCGGATCGCCGGTTTGATACGCATTTTCCTGAATCAGGCAATTGAATATTACATCCGCCGTGCAGTCGACAAGTATGCCCAGCGCCAGCCATTGCAGAGGAGAATTATCGCGCGGCCCCGAACGCTTGAGAAGAACAACCAAGACCGCGAACAACAGCACAAGTGTGGTGGCTGGATATTGTAAGAGCAGCGCTATTTCTGAGGCATTCGAATGGATTTCCACGATAGGCCGTACCAAGAAATACCAGACCGGTGTGCCGAGGCCAACCAGCACGATCCCGGTATCCAGAAAGAACTTGAATAGTTCGGCATGGCTTTTGAGTGCTTCAGTGAGTAGCGTGAATCCATAAATCAAGAGAGGACAAACTATGAATAAGACTAATGTTGAGGGTATGAGCCAGTCAAAATCTATATCATTGCTATCGGTCGATGACGGAAAAGGTTGTTGCTGCAATACCAGTTCCACGTAACTCCACGTCATGCAGCTCGCGATAAAGTTACACAATGCTCCTGCTGTCAGTACTCGCCACCCCCAACGAGCGCGTCGTGATAAAGCCGGATGCATGGCGGTTCGCCACCACATGGCAATCCAAAAAACATGAACTGGCATGTAACCCAGATTGCCAATCAGAGTTTGATATTGCTCGCCGCCCCAGTGAAATTGGGTCCATAGGAAAAACAACGCAATATAAATTCCATTAACCCTGATGACCCACCAGCCCCGATTGATAGCGGGCTGATATACATCCCCGGAAGGCATTCGATTATCCATCAATAGGTCACGGCTGGTAAGGCTGCTTCAATCGCATGTTTCGATAAACTAAGTGTTTCAACGCCTCCGTGCGATCAAGGATGCTCCTCATTAGGGTGAGCCAGCGATTGTGTCTAGAAAGAAAATGATACGGGCAATCCGGCGGCGGCAGTGTTCGATCTCAGCTTGCTGCCGGATTCGTTCGGTTTCCTCGCTAGTCGCGCGTAGGCTGGCTTCCAGCGTTTTGGCCTGTTCTTCCAATTGGCTTTGTTCGAAGCGGAGCCGCTCAATGTATTCGGCCTGCTCAGCTTTATCGAAAATGATGTCTTCGGGAGAGCGCTCGCCGGATAGCGGGCTCCGGCGGTAGAAGCTGACCCCTGGCACGAGGCGGGAATCCTCGGACAGCCGGCGCTGGGCCATTAGAGTGGGTGAGGCGATTTCGACGCCCGCACCGTGCAGCACGTCCAGTACCGCGCCGTGCAACCGGGTGCGCGCGCTGACTAAATGCCTGGTCTCGGCCAACAGGCCAGCAACGCGGTAGGTCACCGCATAGTTGCCCAGTTCGAGAATCTGCACGAACGGTTCCTCCAGCCCGGCGCGCTGGGCCGCCTCGATCATCAACGTCTCGGCTTTTTCATGAGGCACGTCATAGCCCAGGGACACGGTCGAGGAGGTGATCGTGCCCGAATGGCGCACCACCGTCACTGGGTTCGAGACCAGATAAGCGTTGGGAAGGGTAGTCAGATCGCGGTTGCCCGTCTGGATTTCAGTGTGAAACAACCCTTGCTCGGTAACACGGCCGAAATGCTCGCCCACCCGGATGAAATCACCAGGGTGAAAATTGCGCACCACCTGCAACATGATACCGGCCATGGCGTTCGACACCAGCGTGGTCGAAGACAAGGCAATGACAGCAGTGAGCGCCAACCCGAATAGGCTGAGCAACATGCCGCGAATAGATTCACTGACGGGTAGTGCGATGATGGCTAACACGACGCCAGCCATGGCCAGCGCCAGCACCCCTACTTGGCGCGGAAAGCGGCGGTCGCCCGGAGCCCCGACATGCGGCAACACCCAGCGCTGGAACGCCCCGATGGCCAGCGCGGTTGCTACCGCCACGATCAGCGGCGGCGTCAGCGCCAGCAGTACATCGAATAGTTGTTCCATCATCCCTGTCATGCGGTGTGTTCAGGTACCGGATTATCCTTGCGGTGTCTGGCAGAAGGCCTTAAGTTCGATCGCCAGATCCCATTAACCCTCGGGTATCTTTTAGAAGAGTTCAAGTAGAAGAGTTCAAGGGGCATATCCGAATTTCCGCGAATCACTTCGCGTTCAGTAATTAACCCAGGTTCCACCATGGCAATCTTGCCGGTTGGTCCAGCCATCGCGGTTACCATTCAGCCAGGGATTTGCAGGCTGGCGATTCCGGGGTGGCGGACGATCTTCTCCGCTATGGCCTCCTTGCAAATGGGTGTTTCGATCATTACTGTTAATCCAGTGCCCTCCGCTGCCACTGCTGTTGAGCCAGTGCTCGCGCGTTGGACAATCATTCCAGTTCACTGCCCGTGCCAGCGTTCCTCTTCCCGCGCCAATCACACCCAGGATCACCACCGGCGACCACCGCCCAAGAAGGTGTAATAATTGGCGGCGTTGCCAAGCCCGATCCGCCAGTTTCACATCGGCCTCGTTATTCATTGGGTCACCAATGGACATCAGGATTATCAATTGTATTGCGCGGTCTCGGCTTCGGTATGGCCAGTGAAGACTTATAATCGCGCCATTGTTGTTGGAGCCATGCTTTATCCGTTTTTTGCTGGTCCTGTATTTGCTTGATGGCTATATGAAGTTGCGCCTGATCGGTTTGACAGCGCTCCAGTGCTTGCTTCAAAGGTTCGATATTCTGAAGCGCCGGGTCAAGCATCGTTTTGAATTGTTGCCAGGCCTGCGCCTGTGTTTGCAACGTCCTGATCTCCTCGCGAAGCTGTGTCAACGTTTGATCACTGACCACTGTTTGCCGCCAAAGCACCCATTCGACGACATGCAAGATAAGGCTCAATGCCAAAAGAACAGCGCCAGCCAGCCACCACCCCCTTGAGGAGGATTGCATTGACGGAGTCAACGAGGGTCCACTCAGGGCCGGCACCTGAAGCGTGGATTCAGGGGAGGTTATGGTCATCGACTGTAACTCATGACAATTCCCGAGTAATCAACCAGGACATTATTCACAGCATAACACCTCACATGGCATCCCAAGCTGGATTATAGGTATCCATCTTTGAAATTTCACTGCTTGGCATGAGGTTACTTCCTTAGCCCATTGTTTTTCTTCAGCCAGGTCCAGGCGGCTAAATTTGCCAGATCAAATCATGACACGGGATTTGGCCATTCCGGTGTTTGATTTTATAATAAATAATATTATTATTCATTGAGTTATAATATCAAGACCGGAACAATCTTGAGTACTGAGTTTCATGCAACGCCCCAGCCATCGCCAAACCCGGAGCCGCAGTACCGATGACCTCATCCGGCAATGTCAGTCCTTGTTGGACGACATCCATCAGCACTGGGCCAGCAGCAACCAGTAACCGCTGGCTAGCCGTCTGGCCCAAGGGTATCAGCCGGGTAGCAGCGGCAACCTGGTTCTCAACCCAAGTCCATGCTAAGCCGGCCGTTGCCTCCAACAGGGGAATTTCCCACTTCACTGCTGCCAAGCTGAACATGGTTGCAAAGCAAACCCGGCGCGAGTTCCGCCATGCATCCGCTTCGGCAATCCCCAAATCAGNNTAATAAACGGGCCAACGCCGCACCCAAGTGCGCATCCTCCCGCTGTAACTCTGCTGCCTCGCGCGAGGCGTATAGCCGGGCGTTCCAGCGCCGAATCTCATCCAGATGAGTGGCTTGCCATCCCTGGTGCAATCGGGCAAATACCGGTAGATCCAGCCGGCACAGATTATGCGTCATCAAACCCAGAATCCAATCACCAGCGCTGGCCTCATCCCGCACCCAACCTCGCTCGACGGCGCATTCCAGTCCCTGCGAATAAGCGTAGGCACCCACTGGCAGGGCAGGACTGCAGAGTTGCAACAGCCGGGGGAGCGCAAGAGTAACTTTGCCCTTTTCCCTTTGAAGAGGAGGAATGGGCAGTGAGAAAGGGCTAGAAGAGCTGGAACTGGTCATTGGTACAGTGTCCATGACATCTATTCTCATTAGGTTGAACGCCATTGTGAATAGCATCACCGTAGGGCACCTCGAAAAACTGCCATTTNNCTATTTTTTAAAAGCGAGGTTTTTCGATGTGTCCCGTAGAATATCCACTTTTAAAAAATGAGAAGTCAGAGAAGATCTTGATTAGTTACATCAATCTACGGTTATAAATTTTTCTTAGCTCTGCTGCTCATATGGAAAGCCAAAATTCCTAATCTATTAAGAAAGAACATTATAGAATTGAAATTATTCGGATGATATGAGTAGTTTAATTAATTCATTAATCGATTAATAACTTCTGGATGCTCACTCATAAATTGCTTTAGCTTTAATGCAATTATATTAAGATGATCCTGCAAGGTAATAATATCGATTTGAGACCCAAATCTGAGATGATGATGTTCAGTACCACAATCACGATTCAACATAGATGCAAGCATAAGATCACCGAGTTCTTGTCGATAATGGGCCGGCTCCCAATACCATTTGAGTTGGGAATTTTTATCCCCTAGTGGTGGCGGACTCTCTGTTGAATATTGATCAATAGTATTAAAGTCCCAAAGTGGTGTATTGTATTCATTTGCAATACTTGTTAGTTGACGCTTCCATTCTTCAAATATTAGCCACTTTCCTGCCATCTTAAT
>DDST01000078.1 GCA_002343485.1 Proteobacteria bacterium UBA2383 | reverse complement strand
ATGTGTTCTGACAAAGTAGAAATACTGTTTCAACGTAATTAAGTGCGGATTGGCATATCAGCCATAGCGATACTTTGAATCGGCAGTAGCCGTAGGGTACGCACTGCGTACCCTACACAACTCCCTTGTCACTCGGGTTGCAAATATTCATTTATAAACTAAAGTTGGTTCATGCATTCCATGCTTGATTGGCTGATTTAATACAATCAATCATTATTTTCATACTTTTTGCAGTTTTGATACGCTGTTTAGGTTGACATACGGCCAATACTTGGATTAGATTTAGTAAAGACCATGTTTAATGGGATTGTTTAATGTTGTCAAATAGCAACTTTCTACAGCGCGGGCTAAGCGTTTTCCTAGGGTTCCTGGCGCTGGCGACCGTCATGGTCGTGGACGCAACGGAAGACCTGGAAGGGCTGCGTGTCCGCGCCGAGGGGCGATGGGCGGCTCTGATCGCGGGTGATTTTGATCAAGCCTATGGATTCGAGACGCCAGGTTACCGCGAGCTTTACACTGCTCAACAGTACCGTAACCGTTATGGGAAAGGTTTACGCTGGCAACAGGCCCGGGTTGTTGAAATGGAGCTGAAATCGCCGAAGGTTGCGAGTGTGACTCTTGAAATCGAGTATAGCTTTCATGTGTCCGGGCAAGGTATGATGAGCCACAAGGGGCCGGTTACTGAGACGTGGGTTCGCATTGAAGGCCAATGGTGGTACCAATTCCAGTGATTGAGGATTGCCGCTCGGTGAGAGCTTGTCTTCAACGATGTTATGTCATTCTGTAAACAATGAGGATCGAAGCGATGATGAAATTACGTAAGAAGGCTTTAGCGCTGGCCATGTCGGCGGCGGTGTTGGGTGGAGGGGCGTCGCTGGCGCAGGCGCAAACCGTTAATCCAGGCGGTCTCGGTCAAGCGTTGATCTATCCCTACCTGACGGCGAATAACGGCTGGAGCACCTTTCTGCATGTGATCAATACCAGCCCAGCGACAGTGGCCGCCAAGGTCCGGTTCCGCACAGCGACGGATTCATCGGACGCCTACGACCTTATTGTAGTGTTATCGCCATTCGATATTTGGACTACGGTGGTCGAGCAGCAAGGTGGGCAGAGCGGATTCCGGCCAACCGATAATAGTTGCACCGTGCCGTATTTTGGGAAAGATAAATTTGTCCCGTTCATCGTGCAGTCATCGGAAGTGTACGCCGAAGTGATCGAGATGGGCGTGTCAGTTGGCCTGAGCAGTTCCAACAACCCGATCGCGGTAGCGGCCAAGCATAGCGCCACCACGGGCTTGCCGGCAAATTGCGCTGCGGTCGAAGCTGGCTTTGCCAACCCAGGTAGTCTGTCGGCGATGACCGAGTTTGATAATTCATTGAATACGACCTTTACAGTTGGCGCTACCGATTACCGAAATATCCTGACGGGTAAGTACGATTTGGTCAATGTGTCCAAGGGTCAGTCCGGGGCAGGACGGGCCACCGCAATCGCAGACTTCGGAGCACCTGCCGCTAATGGTAGTTTCTTTTTGGAAACTAATATGTGGTCGCAAAGTCCTGGGGATTGGGATCATCCCACGTTGGCCGAGGCCAACGCTGGCCTCACTGCGATCAACGACATCTTAGCCAAGACGGCGCTGGTCAACGAATGGGTGCTTAATCCTAATCTGGGCGAGCTGTCCTCATGGGTAGTGACCTTCCCGACCAAGAAGCATTATGTCGATGCGATCGCTCCGATCAATGCAAGTACTGTTCAGGTCACAAAGCTGGTTTCCTTTGGGAATGCGGCGGGTAAGCCGAGTTGCGTGGAAGGGACACCCTCGGTTTTCAATCGTGAAGAAAAGCAGATCGTAAGCGGCTCGCCGGGGACCACGCAACTCTGTAATGAAGTTAATGTGATTAACTTCAAGAATAGCTCGGCTGATTCGAAGACCGTGCTGGAATCAAATGTAGCTGTTACTATCGATACCACTAATCTTGGAGGTACTGGGGTTCAGGCCGGCTGGATGAGTTTCGCGATGCCGAGTACGACAGCCACTGCTCTCCAATCCGGTCTTCCCCAGACCACGATCACGGCGCTTTGGAATCCTCCGACCGCGCCTGCCCCTCCCGTCGCTGTAGCGGCCAGTGCCCTTGGCCGTCCGGCGATAGGCTTCAACTTCACTGCGCGCGCCACGCCGGCTGACGCGGTTTTGTATGACCATGCCTATACTCCTCCTTCTCCATGAGGAGACTGAACAGAGTTAGACAGTGCCTTTTTTGGGGTGCTGCTAATCTCTGAATGGGCGGGGCCAGTACGGGGNNGGGGAATCAGCCGTACTGGCCCTTTTACTGTGAGAAGAACAAATCACGGATTGTTGAATGATGTCACTACGCTATCGAAAATGGCGAGCGATGGCTGTAAATTTGGCGCTGGTTGCAGGCATTGCGGTTGGCGGGATAGAGAAACCGGCCAAGGAGTCAACCAACTGGCTATTGTGGGATGAACCGAATCAGATGGGGGTCAGCGTGGCGGAATTCCGGCAGGTACTCCAGACCATCCCCGAACCGCTGCGCAGCACCTATCAGGATGATATCCAGCGCGGCAGCAAGCTGGTACGTGACCTCTACCAGCAAAAACGGATGGCGGCTGAAGCCGAGCGCCTTAAACTTCATGAACAATCTGATGCGCAGGCCCGGTTGGCTGTTTTTCAACGCCAGTTGCTCAGCGGCGCGCTGCTCGAACACTTTCAGAACGGACTGGCGCAGCCCGATTTCGACACACTGGCCCGTGAACACTATCTGAGCCACCGGGCGGAGTACCGCACGCCCGAACAACTGAGCTTGGCGCAGATCTGGCTGAAAACGCCGTGTGAATGCGAACGCGCCAGCCAGCGCACCTTGATCGAAACGGTACAGGCCAAGTTGCAGGCCGGTGAGTCTTTCGAGGCGTTGGCCAAGCAGTATTCCGCAGACAAGGCCAGCGGGGACTTGGGCGGCCGCCTACCGGTCCGGATCGGGCGTGGTGATGCCGATCCTCCGATCGAGGCTGCGGTGTTCGCCCTCGATCAACCCGGCGCGGTCAGCGGGATCGTAGAAACCAAGCAGGGTTTTTACCTGTTCAAACTGCTGGAGCGGCATCCATCCATTGAACGTGATTTCGACGCGGTCAAGGCTGAAATCAGCGAACAACTCAAATCGAAGTACCTCAGCGTCCAGGTCGGTGATTATGCCGCCCGCTTCGAAGCCGGTCCTGACGCGACGATCAACGAGGAATTGCTGAAAAGGCAAGCCTTCCCGCAATGATGCGGCTACGGCACTGGTTCGCCCGGCCCGCGCTGTCGGTGGTGGTGGTGTTTTACGACATGCAACGCGAAGCCGAGCGCACCCTGTATTCCCTGACCGCCGAATACCAGCGCGAGGTCACGGAAACGGCTTACGAAGTGATCGCCGTCGACAATGGTTCTCGCCAGCCGCTTGATCGGCGCCAGGTCGAACGGTTCGGTCCCCATTTCCGCTATCGTTTTTATCCTGCCACGACCCCTTCGCCCTGCGCGGCGCTGAACGCCATGGTCAAAGCCGCCCGGGGGCGCTATGTGATGTGCTGCATCGACGGCGCGCGGATGTTGTCGCCAGGCATCCTGCGGCATACGCTGCGCCTGTTGCCGCAATTCGCCCATCCCTTCATCTACACCTTGGGTATGCACCTGGGACGAGAACTGCAAAATCAATCTCTGTTGAATGGCTATAACCAGCAGATTGAAGATGCCCTGCTGGATTCCGTCGATTGGCGGCACGACGGCTATCAATTATTCAACATCGCCTGCCTGGCGGGATCGTCCGCGAAAGGGCCATTCGGCGCGATGACCGAAAGTAACGGCTTTGCCCTGCGTAAAGCCGACTACTGGGCCCTGGGCGGCTATGACGAGCGGTTTGCATCGCCCGGCGGCGGGCTGTGCAATCTGGACTGGTTCAATCGCGTCCACGGCAACCCGCAATTCCAACCCGTGCGCCTGCTGGGCGAAGCGACTTTTCACCAGTTTCATGGCGGCGTCGCGACCAATGTCCCGCCTGATCAGCACCCGTGGCCGGCCATGGCCGAAGAATACCGGGCGATTCGCGGCCAGGATTTCGCGTCCGTGTATCGCGAACCCCTTTACTGGGGAGAATGCCCAGAGACATTCAGGCCCCTCGTGACGTGAACCAGGAAAAGAGAGACGGCTTGCGGGGCGCTGGTTTTTTAGTGATGACGCAAATCTGCTCGGTATCGGCAGGATAACGCACGTTATCCACCCAGGGTTTGGGCGCGTGAAACGTTAACGAAGCCATCTGCGCCTTTAACGCATCCGGGTCAATCAGCGCGTTGGGTTCCAGAAAATTTCCCGTTTGCTGAAAGTGCTTGAGTACGCTGCGGGTATTCCGAACCGAGTCATTGGCATGCCGGCTGGACAGGTGATCGCCGAATCCATTGGCCAGAAGATCCTCGATAAAATAGAGGCCACCGGCTTTAAGCCGCTTAAACAAGACGCTGAAGGAAACCTGCTGATGATCGGGGCGGTGGCTGCCATCATCAATGATGACATCGAACTCGATGCCTCCGGCGGCCTCCACAATGGCTTGCAGGTCTTCGGGATTGCCTTGATCGGCGACGAAAGTTCTGATCCGGTCATTGTCGAGATAGGGGCAAGGATTGACGTCGATACCGACGATTCGCGCCTTGGGAAAATAGTCATGCCACATTTTCACCGAAGCGCCCCCCGTATTGCGGCCTTGGACGATGGTGGTTTCCCACTGAGGTCCAGTGACGCCCAAGCCAATTTCAAGAATAGTGATCGCAGATTGACGGTGCCTGGCTAGATACGCCTCATAGATATCGGTGTAATTATGCGGTTCCCATTCTGGGGTGGGGCCAATTGTACCCTTATCGGTCCCGTAGAGGTTGGCTAATTCGGTCAATGTCTTAAAAGTCATAAAGCGTTTTCCTGAATTCGTTTGGCGATATTAATCCCTTTAGGCACTACACCTTCGGCACAACCTATCATCCTTTCAGCAGGTAAATAAAACACGATGCTGGGCTGGTAGCGGTTGATCAGAGACCCATCAAAACCGCATTCATTATGATGAGTCCAAATCAAACGGGAGACATGCAGGCTCAGAAAATATTTAAAAAGTCTGTTTGAAAACGAATCGCCGATGATCAGTACAACTGGACCGTTATGATGATAGTCAAATACGCGGGTAGGAAAAACGCTTCTATCACTAAGCACTCTTTCATTTTTTGGTTCATGACCGACGGCCAATTGCCAATCCGGTTCCAATAAATAAGGGTATAAACCCAGATATCGCGCCAGATCCCCTGAATAGCTGCGCACATTTGGCTCCAAAGCAATTTTGGGATCGATGCGCCAAGTTTCCTGACCAGCAGCCGTGACTAAGGCATTATAGGCGATCAAAGCTCCCCACATATTCCAGTGAGAATCAGTTTTATAATAGACCGGTATTTTTTGCGCAGCATCCCGAAGTAGCGTCCGCAAATCGACAGTATGAATCGGAGTTTTTGCCAGTTCCGCGAATAAAGCATCATATTCCGTCGGGCCCGTTTTAACCCGGAGCCAGCCGGGTAGTTTTTCTGGATAGACGGATTCCTTGTTAGGCGCCACCGCCACCACTAATCGCCGGTTTTCCCGCTGCAGAACATGGTTCAACCCCGACAATAGATCGGCAAAGCGCTTTATCGTTTCAGTACGCAGCGGGGCACGGCTGACCTGACCCAGGCTCTGATCGCCGTTATAAAATAACCAGCCCTCCGCACCATAATACACACTGGCATTGGGGGATGAATGAAAAGCATAACGCAGCCAGGCATTCGCCCGCATGATTCCGGTGCGCAATCCATACTGGTCATTGACGAAAGCATCCATTTTTTCCGGTAATTCAAACAGCGCGGCCCCACTGTCAGGCCAAGGGGGGCTTTGAGCGAGAATCCGCTGCTCGGCGCCAGATTGTGACTCCGCTGACCCAAGCAGTTGAATGAACGCCGGGATGAAAAGTAGCCCCGCAACGATCAGGACCCAGAAGCGCCGGTGAGCGATCAGCAGGCTATCCATCAGAACCGGAAGTAGAGGAATGGGTTATAAGCACCGCTCGCTACGGCCAGCACTGACAGCAACAGCAAGCTAAAGATCACCAAAGTATCTGCCACCGCCAGCACCTTGCTGTTGTTTAGCACCAGTGGCGGTAACCACTGGAACGATGGCAGACTCAGGCGTTCTTTGCGGCTCGGACCCAGGGCGAAAAAAACCCCGGCAACGAGCGCGATGATCGTTAAGGGCTGCAACGCCAAATGAGTGTGTATGCTGAGGACTACAGGACTAGAACCACCGAGCATGGCCTTAAGCATGTTCAAAGCATGAGGCAAATCGTTGGCACGAAACCAAACCCAGGCCGTCATGACCACCAACAAGGTGTAGCTCTGCTGCAGCCAGACCGGACGCTTGCCAAGATAAGTTCCCAGCCCAGCACGTTCCATAATAAGAAATACACCATGATGGAGTCCCCAGACAATAAAATTCCAGCTTGCGCCGTGCCAGAATCCACAGAGCAGAAACACCACCATCAAATTCATGTAGGTACGGACTCTGGAAAGGCGATTACCGCCCAACGGCAGATAGAGATAGTCGCGAAACCAAGTGGACAGGCTCATGTGCCAACGACGCCAAAACTCGATGACCGATCGCGCCCGATAGGGCAAACAAAAATTACGGGGAAAGGTAAACCCAAAAATTAGACCCAATCCGATGGCCATGTTGGAGTAACCAGCAAAGTCGAAGTAGATTTGGAGGGAATAAGCGATTACGCCCAGCCAGGCTTCCACCGTGCTGACGGTGGTATTGGTAAATATGGTATCAGCCAAATTTGCTACTTCATTAGCGATCAGCACTTTCTGGGCGAGACCGATGATGAAGATACGGATCCCGGCAGAAGCGCGGCCGAGAGTGCTCCGGCGGCAGTTAAGCTGACGGGCGACCTGCTGATAGCGGACGATCGGCCCAGCGACCAGTTGGGGAAACATGGCGATATAGAGCGCGACGGTCAGCAGGTTGCGTTGGGGAGGAACTTCACGCCGGTAGATATCAATGAGATACGAGATCGCCTGGAAGGTGAAAAAGGAAATGCCCAGCGGCAGCGCAATGCCTAGAGCCGTTAGGGATACGCCGACAGGTTGGAGAAGCAGATTCAGATTATCGGTAAAAAAACTAGCGTACTTAACTATGGCCAACAATAGAAGATTGGCAGTGATACCCAGGGTGAGCAACCCGTCGCGAGCAGGGCCTGCTAAGCAGCCCAGACCAAGACCAATGGAGTAGTTGATCGTGATGGAACCCAGCAGGATCGGCAGGAAACGAGGTTCGCCCCAGTAGTAGAAGAGTAATGACATTAGCAACAGAAAGAGGTTTCGCAGGGCTAGTGTTGGGAGTAGAAAATAACCAGCCAGGCAAAAAGGCAAGAAATAGAACAGGAAAATGATGGAACTGAAAACCATGTTATTAAGAAACCATCAATGATTTTATAATTATAAAATAATCAACAAAGTAGCCTACCACCTTCGAGCGCGGCTATTGTATCCTACGCTTCTACATCAATGGGCACTCACTGGGTATTGGAAAAATATGCAACTCATCGTTCTCGGAATGCACCGTTCCGGCACTTCGACGGTTGCCCGTCTGCTTAACATGATGGGCGCGTATTTCGCCCCGGCGGAAGTGGCGATGCCGCCCACCGAGTATAATGAAAAAGGATACTGGGAGCGTATGGATGTTTTTCACGTCCACGAAGAAATGCTCCATGCCCTAGGCATCGGTTGGGATCGGATCGGTCGTTTCGATGCCCGGCGATTGGCGAAACCGGAGTTTGTTACAAAATTTCGGCCCCAAATCGAGAAGATTCTTCTCGACCTGGACGCCCGACGCCCTTGGTTCCTCAAGGATCCACGCCTAAACCTGTTTCTGCCCTTCTGGCAACCCCTGCTGGAAGTACCCGTATGTATCCATGTCCATCGTAGTCCGATCCAAGTCGCCCAGTCGCTCAAAAAACGTGAAGGATTTTCCCTGCATCTTGGATTAGCGCTATGGGAGCAATACAGCTTGCTGGGATTGGCGCATTCCCAAGGGATGCCCTGCCTGTGGGTATCCTATCATGAACTGATGGCCCAGCCGGTGGAAGCCACCCGACGTCTGCACAAACAATTGCTGAACCTGGAGGTACAAGGATTACGTATGCCTTCAGAGAGAGAAATCGAGGCATTCATCGAACCACGCTTATACCACCAAAAAGGAGATCAAACCCTTCAAAACGGCTACGTCAATACCCAACAGAGGGAACTGGACCAGGCATTCAGCGATGGCAGCGTACTATCCTGGAGATCATTGCCAGTTCTGTCTACTGGCGCAGAGGAAATCCTGCAAGTTCACGAAGAGGATGTAACTGCCCAAGCGAACACCACCCGATTGAGTGCTCAACTGACCAGTGATTTGGAAGAGCAGCGGCAACAGACTGAGATAGGCGTGGCAGCAGTCCGGGAACTGACCAGTGAGCTTCGGGAACTGACCAGCGAACTGGAGGCCGCGCGGCGTTGGGCCGAAACCGCCGACGCTACCGCTCAGGAACGGGCGACCCATATTGCCGATCAGGCACTCCACATCGCCCACCTGGACAGCGCCCTGGATGCCGCCCGTCACAAGTCGGTCCTGCTGGCTACTGAAATCGCCACCCTGCGCAACAGCCTCGCCTGGCGGATGACCGCTCCCCTGCGCAGCGTCGGCACGCGGTTTCCGGCCCTGGAAACCCACCTGCGCCCGGTTCTGGAAAAAACCGGCGCCTTGCTGTCCCGGCCCTGGCGCAAAGCCTCGCGTTCCCACACACGCCACGCCCGTTCGACCGCCACGATCGCGGGCGGATCGGACCCGTTGTCGATCGGCCCGCTCGATCCCGCCCAGTTACCCGCCCCAGTCGATCCCTACACCGCATGGCTGCGTGTCAATCAATGGAATCCCCGGGCGGAAGTGGCCCTGCGGGAGCGGCTGGCGGCCCACCAGAGGCCATTGCCGAGCATCTCGATCATCATGCCGGTCTACAACCCGCCGTTGCGCTTTCTCGCCCGCGCCATCCAATCCATCAAGCGCCAGATTCACCCCGGCTGGCAGTTGTGCATCGCCGATGACGCCAGCACCGATCCCCGGGTGCAGCCTTATTTGCAGGAACTCGCCCGCGATCCTCGCATCGTTGTTACCCACCGCGAGACCAACGGCCATATCAGCGCCGCCACCAACAGCGCCGCCGCCCTGGCGACCGGCGACTTCCTCCTGCTCATGGACCAGGACGACGAACTGGCCATCGACGCCCTCGCGGAAGTTGCGTTGTACCTCGCCAGCCATCCCGACACCGACTTGCTCTATTCCGACAGCGACAAGATCGACGAACACGGCCATCGCTACGACCCGCACTTCAAACCGGACTGGTCGCCGGAATTGCTCTTATCTTATATGTATGCTGGACAGGTGCTGGTGGTGCGCCGCCATGTTTTTGAACAACTCGGCGGTCTGCGGCTGGGCTTCGAAGGCTCGCAGGACCACGATCTCGCCCTGCGCGTCGGCGAAGTTGCCCGCCACGTCGGCCACCTGCCGTACATTCTTTATCACTGGCGCTGCTTTCGTGGCTCGACCGCCTTCTCCGGTCATGAAAAGCCCTACAGCTTCCAGGCAGGTCTCAATGCCGTGCAGGCGGCGCTTGAACGGCGCGGCAGCTCCGGCCAGGCGTTTCAACCCGACTGGGCGCAGCGCGGCGGCAATGGCATTTTCCAGGTCCGCTTTCCGGATACCGGCCCTTCGGTCACCGTGATCATTCCCACCCACAATCGCCCCGATCTGTTGCAACGCTGTCTGAAGTCGCTGCGCAAAACCACTTATCGCGATTACCGGGTCATGGTTATCGATAACGAAAACCACCAGCCCGCCGCCCGGCGCTATCTCGATCAACTGGACCATGCGGTCGTCCCGATCCCCAACCGGTCCGGCCAAGGGTTCAGCTTCAGCGCAGTCATGAACGAAGCCGCGCGCCAGGCCAGCACGGATTATGTGCTGTTTCTCAACGACGACACGGAAGTCCTCACTGCGGAATGGCTATCCAGTCTGGTCGGCCATGCCGAACTGCCGGGCGTCGGCGCGGTGGGCGCGTTGTTGCGCTACCAGGATGGCAAGGTGCAACATGCCGGCGTCGTGCATGGCATCGATGGCCTGTGCGACCATGCTTTCAAACTGACCCGGCGCGGTGATCATGGCTATTTGTCCTATATCGCCATGATCCGTAACTGCGCCGCAGTAACCGCCGCCTGCCTGTTGACGCGCCGTATGCTGTTTTTGGAGACGGGTGGGTTCGACGAACAGCGTTTCCCGGTGGCCTACAACGATCCCGATTATTGCTACCGGTTGCGCGAGCGCGGCTATCGCATCGTCTATACCCCCAATGCCGAGCTGTTGCATCATGAAGGACAGACGCGGGGTTTTGGCGACCGGCCACAGGAAATCGCCGCCTATCGCCAAGCCTTCAAGACCGTGGTCGATCCCTATCTCAACCCCAACCTGTCACGGGAGAATCCCTGTTTCACCCTCACCCCGCGCTGCCTGCCGCGTGAGCCTCGCCGCCCGCTGCGCGCTGCCCTGTTCACCCACAACCTGAACTGGGAAGGCGCGCCCAAGCAGCTATTGGAAATCGCCGAATTTCTCCATCAACACGGCGCCGTTACGCCGCTGATTATCTCCCCCACCGACGGACCGCTACGCCGGGCCTATGAGCAACAGGGAATCGAGGTGCAGGTGTGGCCCCATCCCCTGAGCCGACATGCGGAGCTGCCCGGTTATCTGCAAGCACTGGGCGAGATCGGCGCCCAGTTGGCCGAACAGGCAATCGATGTAGTATGCGCCAATACGCTGCATGGCTTCTTCGCCGTGGATGCCGCCCGCGAGGCGCGGTTGCCCTGTCTGTGGATCATTCATGAAAGCGAGGGCTGGCGCGATTACTTCGATTTTGTTCCGCCGGCTATCCGCTCGCGGCCCATCGATTGTTTCCGCTATCCCTACCGGGTGGTGTTCGTCGCCAAACAAACCCGGACGATTTACCGCGATCTGGATTTTTACCACCACTTCACGGTGATTCCCAACGGCTTGGAGCCGGGTTCCGCGCCCGCCCCGGCGGCCAGCCAGCGCCAAGCGGCCCGCCGCACGCTGGGACTCAATGAAGATACCGTCGGCATTCTGTCCGTCGGTACCGTCTGCGACCGCAAACGGCAAATCGACCTGATTGAAGCACTCGCACGCTTGGACGAGACGGTGTTCAAGACCCGGCCCGTGCGCTTCTTCATCGTTGGCGACCGGGAGAACGGCTACAGCCGGCAGATGCATGAACGCATTGCAGCCCTGCCACCAGCGCGGCAGGCGTTGCTGACCGTCATCCCGGAGACGCCGGACGTGATGGCCTACTACCAGGCAGGCGATATTTTCGTCCTCACGTCCGGGATGGAGAGCTACCCTCGGGTCATTCTTGAAGCGATGGCCGCCGGACTGGCGATTCTCACCACCCCGGTCAATGGCGTGGTGGAGCAGGTGCGCAAGGAGATCAATGCCGATCATTTCCCGGTTGGCGACGTGGCGCAACTGACAGCGCGCCTGACGGCGCTTATTCAGGATGGTCCACGCCGGGAGCGGTATCGCGCGAATTCGCCTCTGGTGTTGCAGGGCCTGACCGACTACGCCGAAATGGGCGCCCGCTACGCCACGCTGTTTCATGAAGCGGCTTTAGCCAGTACGCCGAGTGGATAAGTGATACCGTTTCTGAAGAGAGCTGAGCTTTTAATACCGTTTCTCAATAGATTTTATGATTCAGAGGGGTAGGGCGGGTTAGGGCGTCGGCCCGTAACCCGCCGATTTGATTGTGACTTCGGCGGGTTACGCTGCGCTAACCCGCCCTACGCGGGAAATATAAAACTTACCGGGAATTGGTATTAGAACTCTCGGAGCTTGGGGATTGACACCGGCCTCCTTGACTTGAACGCTTCGCGCCGGCGCTGTTTCAGTTCGGCCTCAAAGCTTTCAAAGTCTTGCATGTCTTCCCAGGCACCGGCGAAGCGCATGGCATCGGACTTTTTCGGGGCCTCTTTTTCCAGACCGAGGCGGAAAAAGTGGATAACGTCATAAATTTCTTGGAGACGCGAATCGGGAATCTCGCCGATCTCGTCGCGTAGCTTTTCGCGCAATTGGGTCGATGTCATGGCTTTGAATTCTCCAGCATTGCTGGCAACGGTTGAGCGTCATCGCACGATTCTCATCCCTTTTGATGGGCATCCTCGATGTCTTCGCACATGCTGGGCGGGAATTGGATATCGAGATCTTCCACGGAGAGCTTGCCGGAGATGAGACGCGGGAGAAGGAGATCGCGGGTTTGGGTGAGCGTCAGATTCTCTCGCGCATATAGGGATATCGAGTCGAAGAGCGGACGAGCGATGGCTGAGAACTGTTCGCGAATATTCTTTGGCGGTGTCAGCACGAAGAAGTAGGTGAAGCAGTCATTTTGCACTCGTTGCCGCCCCGAAGCACCCGTCATGCTCAATTCGGCATGTTGCCGAAACGATTGATGACACGAAATTAGGTAAATATATTCGGCAGGAAGAATCTTTTCGCGAAAAACAATAAATTCTGTAGATCCGATACCGACTTGTTGTTCTTTAAGGCAGGTTACAAACCCTCGTTTTCCATTTTCGAGACAGGGTGTGATTCTAGGCAGGAGCGTATCGCGATTTCGAAACTTCGATCCCGCCGCTCCCTTGCGCTCCTCCTTCGAGATGAAATGCATAGAGGACTCGGAAAGATCTTCCATGCCCACATGAGGGGCTAACTCATCTTTGTGTACCGACTCTCGTGGATTTACCTGAACCAATTCAGAAAATCTTCTCAGATGCCACCCCTCCGGAACACCTTTGACGAACTTGGTGTTCTTGTAACCGGGAAAGCGCATGCGGACGAACCATTCGCGGTAGATTTCCTCGGCCATCCTTTCGAGGAGGACGATGCGGCGTTGGTTGATCTCGATCAGGTCATCGTAGGCCGTCAGGATGGCGGCGATTTTGCGCTGGGTAGGGAGTCGTGGGATCGTGACTTTAACACGGTAGATTCTCTCTGGAGATGTGTGGCGGACCTTGGCTCCAGACGAACTATTTCGGATCTGCTGCCGGACGATGTTTGTGTTGAAAAGATGGTAAAGAAAGTTGGTATCCGCTCTGTTCGCTTTTGGAATAACCAGTCCGAGCCGTTGATTGTGAAGAAAGCGGTTAGATTCTGGCATGATGGCTGGGCTGCCAAGCAGGCCCTCTGCTTGCTCGGTCATCGCAACAATCATAGAACCCTTTGGTAGTATATATCGCTCAGGAATTTCACCTGAATAAGAACGATCTTTCCCTGGCCTAAGCTTGAATCCCCCTTCTTCGTAAAAATTTCCCGGTGTTAGTAAGACATAGTGTCCAGATTCGGAGAAGTATTCACCCTTGAATGCATAGCCGTGCTCGATCTTCAAGAGGTTTCGTAGTGTCGTTGATCGCCAGGATTTGTTCATTCGTCAACCAGCAGTTCAGTGTTCCTAGAGATATTGCGCTCAAGCTCGCTGGCTACGTTTCCGAGATTATTGAGCTGGTCCTGAAGCGAGATTAGACAGTTGATAAACTCCTCCTCCGTCTTCCCATCCTCCTCAATCACCACGCCGACATAACGCCCCGGATTAAGCGAGTAGTCCTGCTCCTTGATCTCATCCAGATTAGCCAATTTGCACAGCCCGGTGACATCCTCGTATCTCGCCTCGGGGAAGCGTTCCTGCAACCAATGAATATGCCCGAAACTACTCTCGGCATTCCTGACTTCGGCGTGCAAGGCTTCCAGCGCAATCTTGAGCGCCTTGGTCTGACGGTCGGCGCTTTGCCGCTTCCCATCGCGCTTGGCCTGTTCAGCAAGGGCTTTTTCATGGCGACGAACAGCCTTGTCGATCTGTTTGAGGCAATCATGCAGCGCGGCAAAGAACGGATCGAAGGTGGCGCGGAGTTGCTGTTGGGCGGCGTTCCTATCCTCCACTCCCGCCCATTCGCCGTTCTGCTTCAGATAGGCGGCATAAGCTGTTTGCAGCGCATCGAGACGATCCCAAGTTTTCACCAGACTGGCGACGGCATCCTGACCGGATTGGTCGGCGAGTACCGCGAGAATCTGCCTACAGACGGGTCCGACCTGGGTCTGGTTTTCGGCGAGACGCTCCATGCCCTGGGCAAAGTAACGGTCGATGAGCGCGAGGAACTGATCGTGGCGGCCTTTGTGCAAGCGGCTGATGATCGCGATGTTCTGAATCTGTTCCTCGGAGAACTCGCGGTGGGCGCGGTCAATCGGCGTGAAGATATTGCGGGCGTCGATGAACAGGATGCGCTCGTCCGTCTTGGCCTTGTCGAAGAACCACAGAGTAGCTGGGAGGGTGACGGTGTAGAACATGTTCGACGGCAAGGTGAGCATGCCGTAGATGAGATTGTGCTCGATCAGAGTCCGGCGGATATCGGCCTCGGAGTGGCGGGCGTCGGAAGCCGAGTTGGCCATGACCAGGGCGGCGCGTCCACTGTCCTTGAGCGAGGTGGCGAACAGGCTAATCCAGAGATAATTGGCGTTGGGGACGGTTTCCTTGCCCTGCTCGGATTTCTTGGCTTGGGTCTTGTTGCGCGGGATGCCATAGGTGTTGAAGCGCCGGTCCTTCTCGACAGCGGAGAGCGCGACGTCATCGACATTGAAGGGCGGATTGGCCAGCACGTAATCGAACTTGCCGAAGGAACCGAATGCATCGCTGTAGTAGGTGATGGCCGGGGCGATTTCGCCGCGCAGACCATTCACCGCCAGGTTCATGCGCGCCAGCTTGACGGTCTCGCCCTGCTTCTCCTGCCCATAAACGAAGACGCTGGTGTCCTTGCCTTGGGCTTCCAGCTCCTTGCGGTGTGCCGCGATAAAGTCGGCGGACTGAACGAACATGCCGCCCGATCCGCAGGCGGGATCGAAAACCGTGCCGCCGTGAGGCTCGATGATCTCGACCATGAGGCGGACGACCGAGCGCGGGGTGAAGAACTCGCCCCCACCTTGCCCTTCCGCCATGGCGAACTTGCCAAGGAAGTATTCGTAGATCTGACCGAACACATCGCCGGTCGCATCGTCCGGAATGTTGTCGAACTGCCGCAGCAGGTCGAAGGGTAGGTCCTGGGTGTCCGGGGTGCGGGTGAGCCGGTAGTATTCATCCTTGGGCAGGCTGCCGGCGAGCTCGGGTTTGTAGCGCTCGATGGACGCCATCGCTGTTTCAATGGCCTTGGCGATGTCCTGATTCTCGGGGAGGTTGAGGAGGTAGCGGTAGCGGGTATGCTCAGGGAGATAGAAACCGCACTGGGCAACCGCGACTTCGTGCAAGGGCTTTTCGCGACGGGTGCCCTTGAGAGCGTCGAACTCGGCCTGAATCGCCTCCTCATGGCGGCGGTAGTTGATGTCGGCGAATTTGAGGAAAATCAGGCCCAGGACGGGCGTGCCGTATTCCGAAGCCTTGAGATCGGAGTTGGCGCGGAGATTGTCAGCGGCTGACCAAAGGTCGGCTTCGAGTCGTTTGAGTTGGTCGCGGGTCATGAGGCGGGTTGTGAAGGTAAAATGGATCGAATATCACGTTACTTTTAGTCGGTTGGGCTGAACACCGTGAAGCCCAACATCTTGGCTCATCGTTGGGCAACGCTGCGCTTTTGCCCAACCTACAGCCTACAGCCAATAGCGTAAAACCTATGCAGAATTGGTATCACAAATGCGAAAAAATAGTCAGCGATGAAAGAGAATCAAGCCTGTTCAAACGGAAACGCCAGCACTTCGGCCAGCGAGTTCTTCCCCGCCGCCAGCATCACCAGCCGGTCGAAACCCAGCGCCACCCCGGCGCAATCCGGTAATCCAGTCTCCAGCGCCGCCAGCAGATTCTCATCGATCGGCATGACCGGCAGACCTTGTGCCCGCCGCACTGCATTCTCAGCCTCAAACCGGCGGCGCTGCTCAACCGCGTCGCCCAGTTCGTGAAACCCATTGGCTAATTCGATACCGTTCAAATACAACTCAAAACGCTCGCCGACCGGCGGATCGCCGGGCCGCAGCCGGGCTAGGGCCGCCTGCGAAGCGGGATAGTCATACACAAAACACAACCGCCCCTGCCCGAGATGCGGTTCGATGCAATGGGTCAGCAGCAAGTCCAGCCAGGGATCGGTATCCTCCAGCGGCATTCCCGGAGGAACAGGAACCCCGCAACGCTCCGCGCAGGCCGCCAGCCCGGCAACTGTCACCCGGTGCGGATCGAGGCCGAGCGGTGTAAACAGTTCCCGGTAGCTGCGCCATTCTGGTTTCGCCAGCGGTACCCGGTCCGCCAGTAGCACCGATGCCAGTTCCGCGGCTTCAGCCATCAATTGGTGATGGTCGAAGCCAACCCGGTACCACTCCACCAAGGTAAATTCGGGATTGTGGCGGCGTCCGGCTTCGCCATCACGAAATACCCGGGCGATTTGGTAGATGCAGCCACTGCCCGCCGCGAGCAAGCGCTTCATGGGAAATTCCGGCGAAGTATGCAGATAGAATGGCTGCCCGTGGCATGATCCTGGTCCTGAATACTGCGTGGCGAAACTGGCCAGATGGGGATCGGTGGTCGCTGCCACCGACAACATCGGCGTTTCCACTTCCAGCACATCCCGCGCCGCGAAGAAAGCCCGGGTTCGCGCCAGCAATTCAGCCCGCAACCGCAAAATGGGGAGAGGAGTGGGGGGTGCCATTCGCTACAGGCAGGCTTAGGTCGCGTGCAGTTGCACCATGGTTTCCAGCGTGAGATAAACCCGGTTACGGCCCGTGCTTTTAGCGGTATACAATGCTTTGTCGGCGCGCTGCATGAAATCCAGCAGCGTTTCTTGCAGCTGGCGGATTGCGATGCCGATGCTGACAGTGATGGTCCGCCCGGCCATCGGTGCATCGAAGCGGAGTGCCGCAATTTGGACCCGCAGCCGTTCGGCGAACTGAGCGGCATGGGCAACTGCATCGCCCACTACGAAGATTGCAAACTCCTCGCCGCCCAAGCGCATGGGAATATCGCTGCCCCGGCTGGAACTCAGGATTTCCGCCGCCACCCGGCGCAGTACCACATCGCCCTGATTATGGCCGTAGGTGTCGTTCACACGCTTGAAATGGTCGATATCCAGCATCAGCATCGCGACCCGGTTGCTGGGGCTGCGGTCTTGAATATCGCAAAGCCGCTGGATGACCTCCTGCATATAGATGCGCGTGAACAGTCCCGTCAGGGGATCGCGAATCGAGCGTTCGTAAATCCGTTGCCGCTCCATATCGAGCTGGCGATAGATGACTTCCCGTTCCACCGCAACCTGCAATGGCACACTCATCTGCTCAATGACTTGACTCAGTTCGTCATTGGAGGTTGCAGGTTCGGCCAGATGAATGATTGCTACCGCCTGCGCCGTTCCCTGGGCCGGCGAGAACAACGGCAGCATCAAAGCGGGCATGTCATCATTGCCGCTGGCGAGCATGAACTCGGTGACACCAGCGACATTCAATGTGCTCCATTGCTTGTGATCCAGATCGAGAATACGGGCGACGGCAGCGGGCGGTTCGGTTTCTATACCTCGATAGCGGGTCTCCGGCGAAAGATGCAGCACCTGCCGTTCATCGATGCGAGCGTAAAATTCCAGTGAAGTCGCTGACAGAATCCGCTGCATGATTTCCAGGAGGCTGCTGGCGATGTCCTTGAAATCACGGTAGATCAGCAGGGTGTGCGTGATGTCGCGCAAGGTCTGATTGAGTTGGGACAGCCGCCGGATATCGGTGTCGCCACGGGCAATCAGGTAAAGTCCGCAATCGAGGGTTTTTAGCTTGTTAATCATGAATCCGACAAGCGGCTCGGGAATGATTGAGCCGTGCTGCGGGGCGATCATGCGGATGGGACAGCGTTCGATAGCTTGGAGTGCATAGCCGAGAATATCCCGGCTGGGCATGTAGTGCTCATGGAACGGGCGCATGGCTTCAAAATACGCTTCGCCCTGAGCCACCAGTGAAAACTCCGGCGTCAATCCGCCGAAGATGTCGCTGGAAAACAGAACCCGTGATACGGGGTCAAATGTGCAGATCGCGCCGGGAAAGTGTGCATAGGGGGTAAACACAAATTTCAATGTGCGGTCTTCCAGCGGTAATTTCCAGTCGTGTTTTTCGACCAGCCAGAACGGTAACCGCAACCCGTAATGTTTGACCAGCATCTGAGTCCGCCAATGCGTGATCAGCACCGCGTCATCCCGCCCAACCATCTGATCGATCAACGGCAGTGCACCGGTGATGTCCGGGTCCTGGTGTTGGCAGACAAAATAGCGGATATGTGTAAACGGAATGACCTCCTCGATCTTGCGCAGGGTATGGCGGAAGGTTAACACTGAACCGGGATCTAGCAACACGGATTGATCGCCTTGCTCAATCAAGTATACATGACATTGAAAAATATCATTTTCTTGATGGTGTCCGACCCACCAGATCCGATCAGCAATCTGGATCGCATGATGAGTATCTGCGTGTTCAAGATCGTCGATGGTATAGGGGGTCATGTGCGCTCCTACTCCTTGACCCTGGAAGCATATTCGCCGGTCCGGGTGTCTATTTTGATAACCTCGCCGCTCTGAACAAACAAGGGCACCCGGACAACCGCGCCGGTTTCCAGGGTCGCGGGTTTGCCGCCACCGCCTGAGGTATCGCCGCGCAGCCCTGGGTCGGTTTCAACAATCGTCATAATCACGAAATTCGGGGGGGCAACACTCAAAGGGACACCGTTCCACAAGGTGACCTGGCAAATCGCCTCTTCCTTGAGCCATTTGGCAGAATCGCCCATGGCAGTTGCATCCGCGGTGATTTGTTCGAAGCTTTGCGGATCCATGAAATGCCAGTATTCGCCATCATTGTAGAGATACTGTAATTCGATATCGACCACATCGGCACCTTCCACCGTGTCGCCGGATTTAAAGGTACGCTCAATTACCCGGCCAGTTTTCAGATTGCGTACCTTGACGCGGTTAAACGCTTGGCCTTTGCCAGGCTTGACAAATTCGTTCTCGACCACAGCATAGGGATCTCCATCCAGCATGATCTTCAGCCCGCTTTTGAATTCATTGGTACTATATATCGCCATACGAAACCTGCCTTCCACGAGAGTGATTGAGTTATAAAACTTGTTATGATAACCGCAAAAGCCATATTCAGTCAGACTTGCTGGCAGCGGCAATGGGCGCAGGCGATTACCGATCCGGTTGAACTGCTGCGTGAGTTGGCCCTTGATCCTGCACGGCTACCCGGCGCACAAGCGGCGGCGTTAAAGTTCCCGTTGCGGGTTCCACGGGGTTTTGTGGCACGGATGCGTCAGGGTGACCCAGACGACCCGTTGCTACGGCAGGTATTGCCATTGGCTGCCGAATTGGATCCGGCGCTAGGCTTCGAGGCCGATCCATTGAACGAACATGTGGCGCAGGCAGTGTCAGGGGTTCTCCACAAATACCACGGCCGCGCGCTGCTCATTGCTACCGGTGTCTGCGCAGTGCATTGCCGTTACTGCTTCCGCCGGGAGTTTCCCTATGCTGAAGCATATGCTGGAACGGACCAATGGCGGCCAGCGCTGGCGTATCTAGGAAGCGATCCCAGTCTCCGCGAAGTGATTCTCAGTGGTGGAGACCCGCTGGCGTTGTCCAATCAGCGATTGGAGACACTCCTGGCGGCGTTGGAGCATATTCCACACCTGGAGCGGCTGCGTATTCATAGCCGGTTGCCGATCGTCCTGCCCGAGCGGGTCGACGACGGGTTACTGGACGTTCTGACGCGCACTCGCTTGCGTCCGGTGCTGGTGGTCCATGCCAACCACCCCCACGAAATCGACGGAACCGTAGTTAAGGCGCTAGAATCGCTGGCAACGGCGGGTGTGACATTGTTGAATCAGTCGGTGCTGTTGCGCGGAGTCAATGACGATGCAGCAATCCTGGCAGCGTTGAGCGAGGCGTTGTTTGCCGCCCGAGTGCTGCCCTATTACCTGCACTTGCTCGACCAGGTGCAGGGCGCCGCGCATTTTGCCGTGAAGGAAAGCGCAGCATTCGCTATTATGAATGTATTACGTCAGCGGTTGCCAGGTTATCTGGCACCTCGACTGGTGCGGGAACAACCAGGGCAACTGGCTAAAACCCTGGTAGAGCCTCGCTCCTGATCGCATTGCTTCCGTTTGGAATCTGGCCCCCAGCAGAGGTTGGAGCGCGTGTCTGAGCCTTCTGTTATTAACATGCTGATCGTGGATCGCTCCCGATCCGATATCGATCATATCGTCAAGACCCTTCGGGGTGATGATTATCAACTTGAACTGACCGAAACAGGCCAGGCGGAAGAAGCCCGGAGTGCGATTGATTATCAACCTCTGGATCTCATCCTTCTGCGATTGGCGGAAGAATTGCCCACGATTGCGGAGGTCCGGTTGATGGTCGCCGAAGCCCAGCAGGATATTCCTATCGTTGTCGTGGTGGACGATGAACATCGCCAAGGGCACCGGCCGGCCCGTTTGCTGGAGGAAGGCGCTGACAACTATTTCTATTTGGATGACGCGGACCATTTGGTCGCTGTCATCCGCAAAGAGCTGCGCCATCTCTATGACCGTAAGCGGGAGAAATCTTTCGAGGTGCGCTTTAAGGAAGGCGAAATCCGCAGTCAGGCATTACTGGAAAATATTCAGGAAGCCATTGCCTACATCCACGAAGGTGTTCACGCCTATGCCAATGTGGCCTACCTGCGTTTATTCGGTTACGAACGTAAAGAGAATCTGGCGAATATTCAATTGGTCCACATGGTCCCGCCTGGATACCGGGATGCACTGAAGAGTGTATTACGCCGCAGTATCCGTTCAGGAAAGGCCATTGAACCTGTAGAGCTGGTCGGAGTGCGTAGTAACGGGCAAACCTTTCCCATCCTGTTGGAGTGCGCACCAACTCGCATGAATGACGAGCCTTGCACCCAGATCATCGTCCGCGATGCGACGCCAGAGAAAAGCCCTTACAATCAGCAATTGGAGGAAATGCTCAAGCTCGATGAAATAACCGGCCTGTACAGCCGGCGGTTTTTCCTGGAGTCCTTGGAAATTGAACATGATGGCACGGTGCTGTACATCTTGTTCACTGACTATTCGGCTATCCGGCATGGCATGGGTTTTGAGGCTATCAGCCAATTCGTGCGCGATGCTGCCGGTCTGATCAAACCCCTGCTGGCATCGGATGATATGGCAGCCTACTTTGCTGGCGAAGTATTTGTTATTTATGCACCTGCCCGTTCATCGACCGACCCGTTGGCTTTGGCCGATCATATTCGCGAAAAAGTAGCTGAATATAATTTCAAAATCAGTGGTAAGTTGCTAACGACCACCTGTTGCATCGGCGTTTACGACGCCCATGACAGTCATGAGAGTGCCTTGCAAATCCTTTCGCATGCGGATCGCGCCTGCGAAGCAGCCCGCCAGAAAGGAGGTAATCAGGTCGAAGTGTTTGCGGCCTCTCAAGAAGAACACATATCGGAAAGTACCAGTTCAGCGATTAGCGAGAAAGATGAAGCCGCTATCCGTTTGATCCGGAGTGCGCTAACGAGTGGCCGGTTCAGCTTGAATTATCAACCGATCGTCAGTTTCGAAAACGGTGAGGAAGCACGTTACAAGGTTTATCTCCGGATTACGGATGAAGCGGGTGACCGTCAGCCGATCGATAAGCTGGGCAGTGTGGCGGTACGCTATGGCATGATGAATACGCTGGATAAATGGACCATTATCCGAGGCATGGCTGCGTTGATCGAAATCCAGAAAACAGGGGATAAGCCACCAATGCTTTTTATTCGGCTATCCCGTAATTCATTGGTAGAAAAAGATTTTATTGATTGGTTGGCCAAGCGTTTCAAGGAAAGCCGGCTGGCGCCGCAGTTGCTGGTGTTTGAAATCAAGGAAGACGACGCTGATGAGAGCTTTGAGGATACCCGGTTGTTGCGGGTTCACTTGCGAGAATTGGGTTGCGGCATTGGATTGTCCCATTTCGGGGGTAAAGCACATTCCGAGCGCCTGCTCAGGGAGCTAACGCCAGACTACATCAAGCTGGATGGCAGCTTGATCGAGCGGCTCGCCAAGGCCAAGGATGAAAACAGCCGGAAGGCGATGGCGTTGCTGGCGCAGCGAGCGCATGAGTTGAACACTCGGGTCGTGGCTGCTGGGGTCATGACTGCGCCGCAGATGGCCAGTATCTGGCAGTTCGGTGTGACCCTGGTGCAGGGTAGTATGGTGGCGGAAGCTGGCGAGCGCCTGGATTTTGATTTCCGCCAGTACGCGGGGTGAGTGGCAACTTCCCTGTCTCTCTGGCTCCCTTGCCTTATCCTCCTTGACGCAGCGCAGTGATGCGTTCTTCCAGTGGCGGATGGGTCATGAGCAGCTTGCGTAGACCTTCGCCCAGACCGCTGTTGATGCCAAATGCCGCCATTTGTGAGGGCAGTTGCGAAGGTTCATTCAACTGTCGCAACCGTTCCAATGCAGCAATCATCTTGCTTCGTCCTGCCAGTCGTGCACCGCCCGCGTCGGCGTGAAATTCACGCTGGCGGCTAAACCACATTACCACGAGCGAAGCAAGAAAGCCGAATACGATTTCCATGATAAAGCTGGTGATGTAGTAGCCTATGCCAGGACCGCGATACTGTTCGCCCCGTGACAGCGCCTGATCCACCAGATAGCCCACGACTCGCGACAAGGCGATCACGAAGGTATTCAGCACGCCCTGAATCAAGGTCAATGTCACCATGTCGCCATTGGCAACATGACTGACTTCGTGGCCCAATACTGCTTCCACTTCGTCAGCGCTCATCTGTTGCATCAAACCGGTGCTGACAGCGACCAGGGCATGATTGCAGCTGGCGCCGGTCGCGAAGGCATTCGGTTCTGGCGAATGGTAAATAGCAACTTCTGGCATCCCAATCCCAGCACCTTGGGCTTGGCGGCGGACCGTTTCCATCAACCACAACTCGGTCTGAGTACGCGGTTGCTCAATGACTTGGGCGCCTACCGACATTTTCGCAATCCACTTGGACATGAGAAGCGAGATCAAGGAGCCGCCCATGCCGAAAATGGCTGAGAAAATCAACAGGCCGGTGAGATTAATGCCGGTTCCAACCAGAAAGCGATCGACGCCGAGTAAGCGGGTGATGATGCCGAGTAGCACGATCACCGCCAGATTAGTGACGATAAACAAAAAAGTACGTTTCATTGGTTATGCTCCGCAAGGATGATGCTGGCGACTCTATAGACACTTCGGGGAAAATTTCAAGAATGAGGAACGGGTTTTCAATTCGTCAAACCGGCTGAAAGCCTGTGTTACCTCACTGGACAGGGTTTATCAACATGGCGTCGCCGTAACTGAAGAACCGGTAACGCTGTTCAACTGCATGGCGATAGGCGCTAAGAATTTGCGTGCGGCCGGCGAAGGCGGCTACTAGCATTAGCAGGGTGGATTTCGGCAGATGAAAATTGGTGATCAGTGCATCCACACTACGGAAGCGATAACCAGGGTAAATGAAGATCCGGGTCTCACCGCTCCAAGGCCGGAGAACGTCCTCCTTACTGGCAGCGGTTTCCAGTGCCCGTACAACGGTGGTGCCGACCGCAATAACCCGCCCCCCGCGTGCCCGGGTTGCCTGAATGCGTTCGCAAGCTGCGGTACTGACGTTGATCCATTCGGCGTGCATCGTATGCTCTGTCACCCGCTCCACTCGCAGCGGCTGGAAAGTGCCCGCGCCGACGTGCAGGGTAATGAAGGTCCGTTCCACCCCTCGTTGGGCGAGCCGGTCGAGCAATGCCTGATCAAAGTGCAAGCCCGCGGTGGGCGCGGCAACAGCACCCGGTTGACGGGCGTAGATGGTCTGATAACGCTCTTGATCTTCTCTGGTTGGTTCGCGGGTAATATAAGGCGGCAGAGGAATACGGCCATGCTGTTCCAGCAGCGTTAACAGCGATGCATCGTCATCCAGATGAATCTCGAACAGGTCATCGCAACGGCCGAGCACGGTTGCAGTGAAGCCAGCGTCGAATCGTAACTGCCCGCCTGGCTTGGGCGCTTTGCTGGCCCGGAGCTGGACAAACGCCCGCCGTTCATCCAGCAGCCGTTCTACCAGCAATTCGAACCGTCCACCGCTGGCTTTGCGCCCGAACAGCCGGGCTGGAATCACCCGAGTGTCGTTGAATACCAGCAAATCGCCAGGTTGTAGCAGTTCAGGCAGGTCGCGGAACCCATAGTCGCTGAGTTGACCTGTTGCGCCATCCAGAGTTAGCAGCCGGCTGTCGCCGCGTTGCGCTGGCGGGTGCTGGGCAATCAACTCCGGTGGCAGGTCAAAGTGAAAATCCTGCTGTTGCAGGGTGCAACCTGATGCCGCGGCATCAGGCCGGATAGGTATTTTCACCGTATCACCGGTCACTGTGGAACCCTGGTCATTGTCTAAACTCTGATGGATCATTCTGTTGCTATTATGTGGGTATTGAAATGCATAAAACCTTATTGATTATCGCGAGCTTGTATGCCGCTACCAGTCTGGCCGCTGAAAGCCCGGCTCCCGGATTGGCTACGTCCGCGATGGGTGCAGCTCCTGTGACCATCAAACAACCGGATTTGACGAAATTGCAAGCGGCTGTAAATGGCGAACAGCCTGACAGCGTTGCGCCGGCGGCCGTTCCTGGCTTGTTCGAGGTTATTCTCGGCGGCCAAGTCTTTTATCTGAGCGAGGATGGCCGTTTTGTCTTGCAGGGTGACCTGCTTGACCTGGACTCTCGCACTAATTTGACTGATCGCCGGCGCAGCGAGCTGCGTCTCAAAGTGATTGAGACAGTCAATGAAAAAGACATGGTGGTGTTTGCTCCGGAAGGGGTGGCTCAACATACGGTGACGGTGTTTACCGATGTCGACTGCGGTTACTGCCGCAAGATGCACAGTCAGATGGCAGCTTACAATAAGGAAGGTATTAAAATACGCTACCTGATGTTTCCACGCGAGGGGATCAATTCCGATTCGTTCAACAAGGCAGTGGCGGTTTGGTGTGCTGACAGCCGGCAAGACGCAATGACCAAGGCCAAGCGTGGCGAGGAGATCGAGCGTAAGACTTGCGACAATCCGGTGAAGGCGCAATTCGAGTTGGGCCAGAAATTGGGAGTGCAAGGGACGCCAAGCTTGATTTTGGAAGGAGGTGAAATGATTCCTGGTTACATGCCGCCAATGCAACTGGCGCAACTACTGGCAAAGGGCAAGAATTAGACAACTGCGTAAGCATTCACTTCCTTCTCTTAACTCCCCGTATACACCGATTTAAATTACATCTCTTGGATGTTTCCCGGATGCGGTTGAGTCCATACACTTGATAGCGGGTAACCGGCCAGCAGACCCGCTCCGGTCAGCTTTGGAGCGGGCGGCGATGGCGGTGTTCCTGCATCATCCCCTCTAGGGAGGGAGGCCGTGATTAAAACTTCATCTCCTCGAAGAATTTCTTGACGCCATCCAGCCAACTGCCTTCTTGCGGCGCATGCTGTTTGCCGCCCGCTTGCATGGTTTCAGCGAACTGTTGCAGCAACTCCTTTTGTTCTTTAGTCAAATTTACCGGTGTTTCAACCACGACTCGACACAGCAAATCCCCCGTCGCGCCGCCACGCACCGGACGAACCCCTTTATTGCGTAATCGGAATACCTTGCCGGTCTGAGTTTCCGCTGGAATTTTCAGGCTGATCCGCCCATCCAAGGTTGGTGCTTCTAATTCGCCGCCCAGCGCTGCCGTAGTGAAGCTGATTGGCACCTCGCAATACAGATCGTTATCTTCACGGGTGAAGATGGGATGCTGCTTGACCCGGATCTGCACGTATAGATCGCCCGGCGGTCCACTGTGCTCCCCGGCTTCGCCCTCGCCAGCCAATCGGATGCGGTCACCATTGTCCACTCCTGCGGGCACCTTAACTGACAATGTTTTCTGCTCTTCAACCCGGCCACTACCTCGGCAGGTTTCGCAAGGTTCAGGAATGATCGTACCTCGCCCCTGACAACGTGGACAGGTTTGTTGGATCGAGAAGAATCCTTGTTGCATCCGCACTTGACCGACGCCCCGGCAGGTGGGACAAGTCGTAGGCTTCGTGCCCGGTTTGGCGCCATTACCAGCACACGCCACACAGGTGACCAAGGTCGGCACACGGATTTTGGCAGTCGTGCCGAATACGGCTTCTTCCAGCGTTAAATCCAGGGTGTAACGCAGATCAGCGCCTCGATAGGTCTGGTTGCCGCCACGCATCCCGCCGAAAATATCGCGAAACACGCCACCGAAAATATCACCCAGGTCAGCCGGACCACCGCTAAACCCACTACCCGCCGAACCGTCGACTCCCGCATGACCGAATTGATCATAAGCTGCCCGTTTGCGCGGATCGCTGAGCACCTCATAAGCCTCCTTGGCTTCCTTGAAATGCTCTTCAGACACTTGGTCGCCAGGGTTCCGGTCAGGGTGATACTTCATTGCGAGCCGTCGATAGGCTTGCTTGATTTCAGCCTCACTGGCATTGTGGGTCAAATTAAGGATTTCGTAGTAGTCGCGTTTGGCCATATTGGGATCTTGCGTTGCGGGCGCCAATCAGGTCACCTGTTCAAAAACCAAAGAATCCGGAAGAGCGCAGGACTCTCCCGGATTCACAGTTTACCGCAACTGGGACGCTTACTTCTTGATCTCCTCAAATTCAGCGTCGACTACGCTTTCATCAGCCGGTTTGTGAGCGCCACCCTCTGGGCCATGATGTGGTCCGCCAGCGCCGCCTTCTGGACCGCCCGGCTCGCCACTGGTGCCATAGATGCGTTCAGCCAGCTTACCAGACAGTTCGCCCAACGTCCGCGTTTTGGCCTCAATCGCCCCTTTGTTGTCACCCTTAATGGTGGTGCGCAGGTCGCTGATCGCTGACTCAATCGCTGCCCGTTCGCTGCCTTCCACCTTGTCACCCAAATCGCGTAGGGTTTTTTCAGAGGCGTGGATCAGGTTTTCGGCCTGATTGCGTGTATTGACCAGTTCATGGAATTTCTTGTCCTCTTCCGCGTGTGCCTCGGCATCGCCGATCATCCGCTTGATCTCATCTTCGGACAGACCCGAGGACGCCTTGATCACAATCCGGTTTTCCTTGCCAGTCGCCTTGTCCTTGGCGGAAACATGCAGGATGCCATTGGCGTCGATGTCGAACATCACCTCGATCTGCGGTACGCCTCGCGGGGCCGGAGGAATATCCTGCAAGTCGAACTTACCCAGTGACTTATTGGCCGAAGCCATCTCGCGCTCGCCTTGCAGGACATGCACGGTTACCGCCGTCTGATTGTCGTCAGCGGTCGAGAAGACTTGTTGCGCCTTGGTTGGGATCGTGGTGTTCTTCTCGATCAGCTTGGTCATCACGCCACCCAAGGTCTCGATGCCCAGGCTGAGCGGGGTCACGTCGAGCAGCAGCACATCTTTGACCGAACCGCCCAATACCCCGCCCTGAATTGCCGCGCCAACAGCAACGGCTTCATCGGGATTCACATCCTTGCGCGGTTCCTTGCCGAAGAACTCACGCACTTTTTCCTGTACTTTCGGCATCCGCGTCTGGCCGCCAACCAGCAGCACATCGTCGATCTGGCTAACGCCTAGTCCGGCGTCCTTCAACGCCGTCCGGCAGGGACCCATGGTCTTGTCGACCAAATCCTCGACCAGCGACTCCAGCTTGGCGCGGGTCAGCTTCAAATTCAAATGCTTCGGCCCGCTGGCATCAGCGGTGATATAGGGCAGGTTGATCTCACTCTGCTGGCTCGACGACAGCTCGATCTTGGCTTTTTCCGCCCCTTCCTTCAGCCGTTGCAGCGCCAGCGGATCGTTGGCCAGGTTGATGCCGGACTCTTTTTGGAATTGCTCGATCAGGTAATCGATGATGCGTTTGTCGAAATCCTCGCCACCCAAAAAAGTGTCGCCGTTGGTCGAGAGCACCTCAAACTGCTTTTCGCCGTCAACTTCGGCGATCTCAATGATCGAGATATCGAAGGTGCCGCCACCCAGATCATAGACTGCAATCTTGCGGTCCTTGGTGCTGGATTTGTCCATGCCAAACGCCAGCGCCGCTGCCGTCGGTTCGTTGATAATGCGCTTGACTTCCAGGCCGGCGATACGGCCAGCGTCCTTGGTGGCTTGGCGTTGGCTGTCATTGAAGTAAGCCGGTACCGTGATCACCGCTTCGCTGATGGGGTGACCGAGATAATCTTCGGCAGTCTTTTTCATCTTCATCAGCACCCGTGCGGAAATTTCCGGTGGGGCCATTTTCTTGTCACGTGCCTCGACCCAGGCATCGCCGTTGTCGTTCTTGACAATTTTGTAGGGTACAAGATTGATATCCTTTTGTACCTCTGCTTCATTAAACCGGCGGCCGATCAGCCGCTTGACCGCAAACAGGGTGTTATGCGGATTGGTGACGGCCTGACGCTTGGCTGGCTGGCCGACGGTGATCTCGCCATCTTCCATAAAGGCGACGATGGAGGGTGTGGTCCGGTCGCCTTCGCTATTTTCAATTACCCGGGGCTTGCCGCCTTCCATGATTGCTACACAGGAATTGGTGGTGCCCAGGTCGATACCGATAATGTTGCTCATTGTTGTACTCTCTAATCAGGGAATTCGGTGCTTAAAATTTTTGCCTGCTGGATTAAGTGGGGGTGGGCGGGCAAATTTTCAAGGTAGATGAGTATTGTTCAAGCCACTTCTACACTTACCTTAATCCAGCAGCCAAGGTATTTGTTAACTGGCGGGCTTGGGCGGCGCCTGGGCGACGATCACCTTAGCTGGGCGAATCAGCCGTTCATTCAGAACATAGCCTTTCTGCACCACCTGCATCACGGTATTTGGCTCGGCTTGATCCGTGGGCACCATAGCCATCGCCTCATGCTGGTTGGGGTCAAAGCGAGCGTCGACCGGGTTGATTTCATGGACGCCAAATTTGTCCATCGCTGTTGCCAATTGTTTCAAGGTCAGATCAACCCCTTCCCGGAGTTTGGCAACATCAACAGTATCACTGGCTGCTGCCAGCCCCATTTCCAGGCTATCGCGCACCGGCAGCAATTCATGGAAAAACCGTTCCAAAGCAAATTTGTGGGCGTTTTGCACATCACGTTCTGTGCGTTTGCGCAGATTTTCCATTTCGGCATGAGCGCCTAGGTACAACTTCCAGTGTTCGTCGGCCTTGGCCAGTGCTTGATCCAAATCTCGCTGTAGTGCATCAAACTCTTCGCGGTTGACCAAAATTTCCATTTCTTCTTCGCCAACCGGCAGGGAAGCTTCGGGAGTAGCGGATTCTGCAAAAGAGGGATTTGCTCCAGTTGCTTCTCGGCGGGTGCGGGAATCCAAATTCGGTTCAGTGGGGTGCATCGTGTGTATTCTCCTTCATTACTCTGCAAGCCGGGTGGGTACGACCACCCCTAATTAACGGCTAAATAGGGTTCAATCACAGAATTTCAAGAGTGTCAGCGATAGGAGATGAAGGATCAGATTGATATGCTTACACCTTCATTGTGGTTTAGGCGCTGCTACGTAGCAAGTTGCTAAGGAGTCCAACCCTCAGAGATTGAAAGCTATTTCGATAAGGCGCACCATAGTATGAAAATATTTGATTAAAACCCTTTTTATTTTTAAATATTTTTATTCCCATATCGATTTAATGATGATTGGTTATATCGGCTCATGAAATCCCATAGACGATCGGCGCAGGTGTTGCGGGTGATCGGTGGCCAGTGGCGCAGCCGGCGGTTGGAATTTCCGGACTTACCTGGATTGCGGCCTACCCCGGATCGGGTGCGGGAAACTTTGTTTAATTGGCTGGCTCCGGTGTTACCGGGTGCTTGTTGCCTGGATTTGTTCGCTGGTAGTGGCGCGCTTGGTATCGAGGCGCTATCGCGCGGTGCCGCTCAAGTGGTTTTCGTCGAACGTCACTCTTTGGCCGTTCGCACTCTGCGGGATAATCTTGACCGGTTGCATGCCCGGAATGCTCGAATCGATCAGGCTGAGGCGTTGACTTGGCTGTGTTCACCGGGAACGCCTTTCGACATTGTGTGGCTCGATCCACCATTCGGAGAAGGATTGCTGGCGCCCACCTGCGCACGCTTGGAACAAGGTGGCTGGCTGGCGGCAACTGCCTGGATTTATCTGGAAGCAGAAGCCGGTCAACCCCCGCCATTGTTACCTCCCCATTGGACTTTCCATCGTGAAAAGATTGCCGGGATGGTTGCCTATCGGTTAGTGCGGCGTAATATGCTCGCTCTTACCTGACGCCTTTCTCCCAGCACCAAAGGAGAAGCACGGTTGCTTTACCCTATTACTTTCCAGATAACCTAACCTAGCTATACCGAAGGAATCTCCATGTCCGTCGTTGCCATCTACCCTGGTACCTTCGATCCCATTACCAACGGCCATGCTGATCTGGTCGAGCGCGGCGCCCGTATGTTCGAGCGGCTGGTTGTCAGCATCGCTGCCAACCCTAATAAGCAGCCGTTGTTTTCGCTGGAGGAGCGGGTTGAGCTGGTCAACGAAGTCGTGGCACATTTACCGCATGTCGAGGTGCGCGGCTTTGATATCTTGCTGGTTAACTATGCTAAGAGCATCGGTGCTAATGTCCTCATGCGTGGCTTGCGTGCTGTCGCCGATTTTGAATTCGAATTTCAGCTAGCCAGTATGAACCGTCGCTTGAATCCGCAAATCGAATCGATATTTCTGACCCCTGCTGAGCAGTATGCCTTCATTTCCTCTAGCTTGGTGCGTGAAGTCGCTAAACTCGGCGGCGACATCGCCCCATTTGTTCATCCGAGGGTTGAAGCCGCGTTAGCGGCAAAATTCGCATCGCGAAAATAATTGAGTAAAATACTCGGGAATTGACTTCGATGTCATTCCCGTTGAAAGAAGAGGATCCAGTCATGGCACTGATGATTACCGATGAATGTATCAATTGCGACGTATGCGAGCCTGAGTGTCCGAACGAAGCGATTTCCCAAGGCGATGAAATCTACGTAATCGACCCCAATCTCTGCACTGAATGCGTGGGACATTTTAACGAGCCCCAATGTATCGAGGTCTGCCCGGTGGATTGTATACTTGTTGATCCTAGTCACACTGAAACCCGTGAGCAACTGCAGATCAAGTACGATCGGCTCACTAGCACGGCTTGAGTTCAATTTGCCGGAAAAGGTTTAAATCCAACCCAACCCGGTTAAACCCCCTTCTTTCCCAGAGAGGAGGGGAATATCCTGGATCGTAATATAGAATCATGCTGCTAGTGCTGAAAATCGGTTAAAAAGCTTGTTTGGAAACAAGGCTGTTGCTCTATGATGAAATAACCCGGTTATTCTTTAATGGAATAACCGAACACTCAGGAGCATAGATATGGAGGCATTACAGCAACCGGGGATCCGCGCTCTACTGGTTGGAGCGACCGGTTTAGTGGGTGGTCATTGTCTGGGTGAATTGTTGTATGACAAGGATTTCAGCGCTGTGACAGTGTTTGTGCGCCGGCCCCTGGAATGGGCTCCACCTAAGCTAGCTGCCCATGTCGTGGATTTTGATCATCTCCACAACTATGCCGGAGCCATTCACGCTGATGTCGCGTTATGTTGCTTGGGTACGACGCATCGAGCGGCTGGTTCACCAGAAGCCTTCGCCAAGGTGGATCACATTTACGTTGCCGAACTGGCTCGACTGGCGGTAGCGCGAGGTGTGTCTCGTTTTATCCTGGTCTCGGCAGTAGGCGCTGATCCAACGTCGCCAGTCTTTTACAATCGCGTCAAAGGCCGCGCCGAAGTGGCTGTTAGTGAGATGCCGTTTAAGGCGGTTCACATTTTGCGGCCCTCACTGCTGTTGGGCCAACGCTGGGAACCCCGGCCAGCAGAGGATTGGGGCAAGCAATTTGCGCCCTTTTGGTCCTGGTTCCTGTGGGGTCCGTTTAGCCGCTACCGTCCAGTAGAGGCGGAAATCGTTGCCGCCCGGATGGTGGAACTTGCTAAGAGTGATCTGGAAGGTGTCCATATCCACTACTTTAATCGCTGATCACCCAGCATAGCGGTTCTCAATTGCTATCCAACGCAATACCGGTATGGATCTGGTCTTGAATACTGTTCGAGTTTGTTGGGGTCAATAGGATGCCAGCATCTCGGTCGTTGGGGCGTACTTGACTGCTTACTGAAGCGCATGGTACTGCGCATGGTCTCGCCGCACTATCTGTTTTTCTGCATCACGCTGGCCCTTCGTATTCTGCTGACGGAACGCGATCCTACCCAATGCTAAATATCAGCTACTGGGTTAGCAGTCCTGAATTCTGACGTCTAGCCAATTGCTGTTTCCCCTCATGTCCATTTACAAGGAGGAATTCCATGTTTTTTCGTTGGTTAACCCCTATTTTTCTTTGTGTTCTGCTGGCTCCAAGCTTGTATGCGCAATCGATCACAACCTCCCTGGAAGATGATCCCAAAACCACACAAGCAATGGAGTTGTCCTCACAGGAGGAACAATTACGGGTACTTCTCGATACCATTAAGGAGATTGAAGCTGAACGTGCTGCCCTTAACCGGCAATTGAAGCGTACTACCGATACAGGTGCCGCTCAGCAGATTAGGGAGCAGCTGGAACCGCTTGAGCAGCGTCTGCAGGATTTAAGAATTTCCTTCGAGGAGCTAGCCACTGGAGGATTGAATATAGCCGCGCTTAGCCAGAAGCCTGAAGAGGCGCCTTTTGACTGGCAGCAGGAACTTGAGAATGTGATTCGGCCATTGCTTGAAGAATTGAAGCAGTTGACCGAGCGGCCACGTGTTATGGAACGCCTGAAAAGCGAAAGAACATTGTACGAAAACCGGTTGCAAGCCGCCGAAGCTGGGATTGCAGAGTTAGAAAAAACCCAAGCGCAAATAAAGGCGCCACTTGTCGATAAGGCCCTCAAAGACTTGCTTGGGCAGTGGCAGGACCAACGCGAGAGCGTCGAGAGCCGTCTACAACGCATTAACGCCCAACTGGAACGGTTGGCAGCGCCTAGCGAAAACCGTGGCAAAGGACTGGTAACGACACTTCAGGAGGTTGCCAGTGGCCGAGGGCTTAATCTAGTGCTGGCACTGAGCGGTTTCGCGCTGACCTATCTGGTACTTACTGGACTGGGCAGACTGATCGGTGGATTGATAAACCGGGGTCGCGAATCCGGTACCCGCCGGATGGCGAGGGTGATCGCCTTGTGTTTTCGGGTACTGACTCTGGTTTTGGCTTTGTTCGTCGCTACTCTAATTCTGTATGCATGTGGTGACTGGTTGTTGCTGGGATTGCTCATCCTGCTAATCGTTGGTGTATTATGGGGGTTACGGCAATCACTGCCGCGTTATATCGAGGAGATCCGTATCTTGCTCAATATGGGTAGCGTCCGGGAAGGAGAACGCGTTATTTATGATGGAGTACCCTGGAAGATTGCCTCGCTTAACATGTACTCGACTTTGCACAATCCCTTACTACGCGGCGGTGTTCTACGGCTGCCGCTGGACAAAATGGTCGATTTACAATCGCGGCCCTATGCTCCAGAAGAGCCCTGGTTTCCCAGCCAGGAAAACGATATTGTTATCTTGGATGGCGATATTTACGGCAAGGTACTGTTGCAAACCCCGGAAATTGTACAGCTTCAGGTGGTTGGATCGATCAAGACTTTTGCAGTCGCCGACTATCTGGGCAAGAACCCGCGTAATCTGTCATGTGGCGGCTTTGCGGTACCCATCGTTTTTGGTCTGGATTATCAGCATCAGAGCGAAATTCTGAGCCACATTGTCCCGGCCTTGCGAACCTATTTGGAAGCGCAACTGAAGGAGCAATCATTCCATCCTTACCTGACCACGCTATTGGTGGAGTTTAACGAAGCTGCCAGTTCCTCGCTGAATTTGCTTCTTGTGGCGGTATTTACGGGTGCGGGTGCCGAGCACTACTGGCCGATTCGCCGCTTCCTGCAACGCGCCATGGTCAGCGCTTGCAACCAATATGGCTGGATGATTCCGTTTGATCAGTTGGCCGTGCATTTGCCGCCAGCGCAACAGCAGCCATTATCTTTGCTTAAGGGGCCAGCGTAAAATGAGGTGTTCTGCCTGTAGGTTGAACCCGGGCAAGGATGCCCCGCAAACACTCTCATCATCATTAGGAACCCCTATGCTGGTCATTGCTACCTTTAACGTTTGTAATCTGGGTGCGCATGCTTCACCAACGCGGTTAGCACGGCTGGGTGTCATCATTGCTCGTGATTTGGGCTCACCCGATATCATAGCGTTGCAGGAGATTATGGCGGAAGGTCCAGTGCTGGCGGGTGGCCAGGTTCCTGCCGATGCGGCGTATCAGGCACTCATCGCCGCCATCGGGGCTGCCGGCGGTCCTTCCTACGTCTTTCGAGAAATTCCTCCGCTCGCTGACCAGGATGGTGGTATGGCTGGCGCCAACATTCGTGTGGGTTTACTGTTTAATCCGGCGCGAGTGGCTTTCCCCGACCGGGGCCACGCTGGCCCTGAGGATAAAGTTGGCATTCGCTACCACGATCGCCAGCCTAGTCTAACCCTTAATCCTGGCCGCATCGCCCCGATGCATCCAGCCTTTGCTGGTGATAACCGGCATCACTGGGTGCCTAGCCGTAAGATGCTGGCCTCGGAATTTGTGATTGGAGGACGGCGGTTGTTCGTGATCGTTTGCCATTTCAAATCGATGCGTTCGAGCACCCGGCGCGACGAAGATTACGCCAAGAAGCAGCGTCATGCCCAAGCTGAGATCATCCACGATTTTGCCACTGATCTGTTGGCCTGCGATCCGCAGGCAGCTATTGTGCTCTTGGGTGATCTAAATGATGTGCCAGATTCTAAGACCTTGAAACTGCTTAAAGGCGAACAGTTTCACAATTTGCTAGATGATCTGCCATGCGGACAATCTTATACCCGCCGGCATGGCAGCCAGCCACAGGCGCTGGATCATATTTTAATCAGCCCGGCATTGCGCAATAGTGCAGTGGCGCGCATCTCCCACAATTACAGTGATATGACCCCTAGTCAACCAGAACCCGCCAGTGATCACGCTCCAGTAGTGGCGGAGTTGCCAGCGCTGGAAGATCCAGCAGCAACTCTCATCTTAACAATGCCTCGCTAGAGTCTGTTGGCATTTCATCGAGCCTAAATCCGGTGGCCGATGCCATGAGTAAGGTCGGTAGATGCTATCCACTGCACGGGGTCATAATGCTCTTCGCGAGGTTACAATTCATTTCTAGGGCCGCTTCCTTCTTGAAGAAGCCCAGTATTACCTTGAATTGATTGAAAATAGAGTCCAAATCCTCGTTCAGACCCATCCCTCAGTTGAAGTGAACTGCCCTCGATCAAATTTCGTTACCGGGTGGCGGTTGCTCGGCGGCTTGAGGAGAGCCATCTTGCTCGCGCTTGATTCGTTCATAGATTTCTTCGCGGTGTACTGCAATATCCTTCGGGGCGTTGACCCCGATACGAACCTGATTACCTTTTACGCCTAGCACAGTTACAGTGACTTCGTCACCGATCATCAGCGTTTCCCCAACTCTACGTGTCAAAATCAACATATTAGGCTACTCCTTGTTCTCCATTAACAGCACCAGGTCGTCTTGCGGTTTTTTTGACAATCCGCCTCTGCAAACGGTTCGTTCCCGCTAGTAAATGAATCTGGGTGACTTTTTACCAGCAGGAGATGGGATTCAGGCTGCCTTGTCTAGTTCAAACGTTTCATGCAGCGCGCGCACCCCGAGTTCCAGATATTTCTCGTCGACCACCACCGAGATCTTGATCTCGGATGTTGAAATCATGCGGATATTAATTCCTTCCTTCCCTAGTGCTTCAAACATCTTGCTGGCGACGCCAGCGTGGGAACGCATGCCAATGCCGACTAGCGAGAGCTTAGCGATCTTGGTATCGCCGGAGACTTCACGGGCGCCGAGACTGACGGCTTGTTCCTTAAGAATTTCCAGAGCCCGCTCATAGTCATTGCGATGTACCGTGAAAGTGAAATCGGTCGTGCCATCGTGGCCAATGTTCTGAATGATCATGTCGACTTCGATATTGGCGGCGGAGACTGGCCCCAGGATGCTGTAGGCGATGCCTGGCCGGTCGGGAACGCCTAATACAGTGAGCTTTGCCTCGTCACGGTTAAAGGCAATACCCGAAATCAGCTCTTTTTCCATCGGTTCTATCTCAAGCGCTTCCTCAAAGGTGATCAAAGTGCCCGGACCTTCTTTGAAAGAAGAGAGCACACGAAGTGGGACATTGTGTTTACCCGCAAATTCCACCGAGCGGATCTGCAAAACCTTGGATCCAAGGCTGGCCATCTCCAGCATCTCTTCGAAAGTGATCCGGTCCAGCCGCCGGGCCTCAGAAACTACACGCGGGTCCGTGGTGTAGACACCATCTACGTCAGTGTAAATCTGACATTCATCGGCCTTGAGTGCGGCTGCTAATGCCACACCCGTAGTATCAGAACCGCCTCGTCCTAAGGTAGTAATGTTGCCATCTTCGTCTACACCTTGGAACCCTGCAACCACAATTATCCGCCCAGCATTGAGATCAGCGCGCATAGCAGTGACCTCAACATCCTGAATACGGGCCTTGTTGAAGGCGTTATCGGTGATAATACGGACTTGGCTGCCGGTATAGGAACGGGCCGGGCAACCGCGTTTTTCCAGGGCAATACATAACAGAGCAATCGTAACCTGTTCACCGGTTGCCAGCAGGACGTCTATTTCCCGGGGAAGCGGGCGCGGCGTGATCGCTTTGGCTAAACCGATCAGCCGGTCGGTCTCGCCACTCATGGCTGAGACCACGACGACCACTTGGTGGCCGCGCTCACGCCAGCCTATCACTTTTTCAGCTACGTTCTCAATACGCTCAATGGTACCGACCGAGGTACCACCGTATTTTTGTACAATCAACGCCATGCTGTGTCCCTGCTCAAGAGTGCCATTGAAAATCGCCCTTAGGATAAGTGATCTAGGCGATCATAAAGGGCGCGATTATAGCGAAAGGCTAGTTATCGCCAAGCCCAAGATGCGATTGCTGTGAGTAAACCTTGGGATAGCGTTTGATTGGAATGAATATCAGGTGAGCTGCGCGCGCACCCACTCTGGCACTGAGTGCAGCGCTGCATCGAGTTGCGCTGGGTCGGTTCCACCCGCTTGGGCTAGATCAGCACGCCCGCCACCCTTGCCGCCGACCTGTTGTGCAACCTTGTTTACCAAATCACCGGCTTTGATCTTCGCTGTTTCTGCCGGGGTTACGCCAGCGACCAGCCGGACCTTGCCGTCCTCGACGGTCGCTAGAATGATAGCGGCTGCCTTGAGTTGCTCTTTGCAGCGGTCTACTGCTTCGCGCAAGGTTTTGGCATCCACCCCATCCAATCGGGCAGCCAGCACTCTGAGTCCCTCAATCTCCACGGTTTGACTCAACAGATCGGCGCCTTGGCCGCTGGCCAGCCGGCCTTTAAGTTGCTCGATTTCTTTCTCCAGTTGCCGGGTGCGCTCCACCAATTGCCGCACTTTATCCGGAAAGTTGTCGCGGTCGCCTTTCACCCATTGCGCTGCCTGCCGGGCGCGGTCCTGCAGGGAAGCGATGTAGTCCAGAGCCCGTTCGCCAGTGATTGCTTCGATACGCCGCACGCCCGCTGCGACGCCGCTCTCAGCAGTAATTTTGAATAGGCCAATATCGCCGGTCCGGGAGACATGGGTTCCGCCACAGAGTTCAGTGGAGAAATCACCCATCCTCAGCACCCGTACCCGGTCGCCATACTTCTCGCCGAATAGCGCCATCGCGCCGGCGGCAATCGCCTCTTCAGGCGCCATGATCGTCGTTTCCACTGCTACATTGCCGCGAATCTGTGCGTTAACCAGCCGTTCGATGGTTTCCAGTTGTTCTGGATTCACCGGTTCGAAATGGGAGAAATCAAAACGCAATCGCTGCGGATCGACCAGCGAACCTTTCTGAGTAACATGGGAGCCAAGCACTTGGCGCAATGCTGCGTGCATGAGGTGTGTGGCGGAGTGGTGCAGGGCTGTTGCTTGGCGCTGAACGGTGTTCACTTGAGCCCGCACGATGGCGCTCTGCCTTAACAGTCCTTGTTTTAGCACACCGATGTGGGTAAAGACACCTTCGCCCTGCTTCTGGGTATCACGTACCTCGAACTCCAGCCCATCCGCCCGCAGCCAGCCGGTGTCACCGGCTTGACCACCGGATTCCGCGTAGAAGGGGGTGTGATCCAATACCACCACACCCTCCTCACCGGCATTGAGCGCCTTGACGGCTTGGCCTTCGCGGAACAGCGCCTTGATCGTTGCTTCTTCCTCCAGCCGGTCGTAACCATGGAACTCGGTACAACCCTCGATGCCAAGATGAGCTGTCTGGCGCAAGCCAAACTGGCTATGGGCGCGTGCACGTTCCCGTTGTGCGGCCATTTCGCGGTCGAAACCGGCTGCGTCCAATTGCAGGCCACGTTCGCGGGCGATGTCAGCGGTCAGATCGACCGGGAAACCATAGGTGTCGTACAGCTTGAATACTGTTTCGCCAGGGATAACGGTACCCGGCAGATCGGCGATACCTTCTTCGAGAAGCTTCATCCCGTGCGCCAGGGTTTCAGCGAACCGTTCCTCTTCCTGGCAAATGACTCGAGTGACTTGTTCAGCGGCAGCGGCTAGTTCCGGGTAAGCTTCGCCCATTTCCTCGACCAATGGCGTGACCAAAGTGTGGAAGAAGCTGCCTTCGGCGCCCAGCTTGTAGCCGTGGCGGATAGCGCGGCGCATGATTCGCCGCAACACGTAGCCACGTCCTTCGTTGGAAGGGAGAACGCCGTCAGTGATCAAAAACGCTGTGGCGCGGATGTGGTCCGCAATCACTTTGAGCGAGTTGGATTGCAAATCTTTAGCCCCCGTCGCTTGAGCGGCGGCTTCGATGAGATGATGGAACAGGTCGATTTCGTAATTGCTGTGGACGCCTTGCATCACCGCCGCCAACCGTTCCAGTCCCATGCCGGTATCTACGGAGGGTTTCGGCAACGGGGTCAGCGTCCCGTCAATGCTGCGGTCAAACTGCATAAACACCAGGTTCCAGATTTCGATATAGCGGTCGCCGTCTTCATCGGGTGTACCGGGTGGACCGCCAGCGATCTCCGGACCGTGGTCATAGAAAATTTCCGAGCAGGGGCCGCAAGGACCGGTATCGCCCATCGCCCAGAAATTATCGCTTTCGTAACGCTTGCCGCCAGGCTTGTCGCCGATGCGGGCAATGCGCTCAGGGGGCACCTGAATCTCTTCAGCCCAGACCTGATAGGCTTCGTCATCGGTTTCATAGACCGTGACCCACAGCTTATCAGCCGGCAGTTTTAAGATGCCGGTCAAGAATTCCCAGGCAAAGTGAATGGCGTTGGTCTTGAAATAGTCGCCGAAACTGAAGTTGCCGAGCATCTCGAAAAATGTGTGATGACGGGCAGTATAGCCAACATTTTCCAGGTCATTGTGCTTGCCGCCGGCGCGTACACAGCGTTGGGCAGTGACAGCCCGGTGATAAGGGCGCTGGTCACGGCCGGTAAATACGTCCTTGAATTGCACCATGCCGGCGTTGGTGAACAGCAGCGTGGTATCGTTGATGGGAACCAACGGGCTGCTAGCCACGATTTCATGGCCATGGTCATGGAAATAGTCGAGAAAGAGTCTGCGAAGTTCAGCGCTGCTGGTCATGGCAATTGGTCAATAGCGATAAGTGTTAGGTGGTCAAATCAAATAGATGTTTGATCTGCTCCAGAGTGAAACCGTGCTGGCGGAGGACCCGGATTTGTTGCATCCGCTCGGTAGCGTGAGCCGGGATCAGCGATTTGAAGCGCTTACGATGCAGTTCCCGCAGTTTCAGTAGCCAATCGTCCTCCAGCTTGCTTAGCGTCTGATCGACCAGCTCCTGTGAAACGCCGCGTTCACGCAATTCACGCGCGATGCGCAAAGGGCCGTAGCCTTTGCCGGCCCGGCTACATGCATAAAGCTCGGCGTAGCGGCTTTCATCCAACAGGTGTTCCTCTGCCAACTGATCCAGCACCGGGTCAATGCATCCGGCGGGAAATCCACGTTGCACCAGTTTCTGACGCAGTTCCAAACGGGCATGTTCGCGTCGCGCCAGCAATTCCAAGGCTTTGGCGCGAATGATCGCTGGTTCCACTGTCTGCCGGTCAGCGGATGCGCCGCCAGTGGTTTTAGAGGTCCGCGTCCAGATCATCCGCAGAACCGGGAGCCATGTCGTCCTCATTTTCCTCGCCCTGTTCCGGGGTGATTGGCACGGCATCGGGGCGGCTTAGGAAGTGGGCGCGAATCTTATCTTCCAATTCACGGGCCAGTTCCGGGTTTTCCCGGAGATATGTACGGGCATTTTCCTTGCCTTGGCCGATGCGCGTACCTTGGCAACTGTACCAGGCGCCGGATTTGTCGATCAGCCCGATTTTAACACCGAGGTCGATGATCTCACCCAACCGGGATGAGCCTTCTCCGTAGAGAATTTCAAATTCAGCCTGCCTGAAAGGCGGAGCCAGCTTGTTTTTGATGACTTTGACCCGGGTTTCGTTACCGATGATCTCATCGCCCTTCTTGATCGAACCGATGCGGCGGATGTCCAGTCGCACCGAGGCGTAGAATTTGAGGGCATTGCCGCCGGTCGTTGTTTCGGGAGAGCCAAACATTACACCAATTTTCATCCTGATTTGATTGATAAAAATGACCAGCGTGTTGGAGCGTTTAATATTGGCAGTGAGCTTGCGCAGGGCTTGGCTCATCAACCGGGCATGTAGACCGACGTGGGAATCGCCCATGTCGCCTTCAATTTCCGCCTTGGGGGTCAGCGCCGCTACCGAGTCGATAACCACGATTTCCACTGCTCCGGAACGGACTAGCATGTCGGCGATTTCCAGCGCCTGTTCGCCAGTATCCGGCTGGGAGATCAGCAAATCATCAACATTGACGCCCAGTTTGGCGGCATAAATCGGATCCAAAGCATGTTCGGCGTCGACGAACGCTGCGCAACCGCCCGTTTTTTGGACTTCAGCAACCACCTGCAAGGCCAAGGTGGTCTTGCCGGAGGATTCTGGGCCGTAGATTTCGGTCACCCGGCCCCGCGGTAGGCCGCCAATGCCTAAGGCGATATCCAGTCCCAGCGACCCCGTCGACACCGTCGCTACGTTGCGGACCGCCGCGCTCGTGTCGCCCAAACGCATGACCGCGCCCTTGCCAAATTGGCGTTCAATCTGAGTCAATGCGCCCGCTAGCGCTTTTTTCTTATTGTCATCCATCCCGTGCCCCCCTTTAACCAATGAGAAAAACATCGGCCCAACTACAGCCGGTGATTTTGAAGATTATTCCATATAAAAACCGTTTGAACCTAGCCCCCTGGCCAGCGGCGCAGCACTTCATAACGGGAGCCTTCCGGCGATGGAAGCGATGCGATCAGTGCGATGTCGCTGATGGGCCAGCGCACAGGTTTTTCCAGTAACTGGGTAGAAACGGACCCGGTAAACCGGCGGGCCAAGGTGATGTGAGCCTGAAACGCTCGCCGTTCTGGGACAAACCCGCAGCCGCGCAATCGCCGATGCAACCCGGCTACGAGTCCGTATAGCTCGGGTGGCGTGCAACTGGACCCTAACCATAGAATACGTGGTTGTGGCCAATAGCCGTAGCGATTCAGCACCAATTCCATTGCGGGTATCGATAAATCTGCCAGGGCCGCCTCGTAGGTGGCTAACTGGTCAGAGGTGGTAGCGCCTAGGAAAACCAAAGTCAGGTGTAGGTTAGCGTCGCACACCCGCCGCCGGTCCGCCGCTTGCGCCGCCAATTTCGCGATCTGCCGGCGTTCGTTCTCTCCAGGCCAAAGCGCCAGAAAGAGCCGCTGTTGCTTCTTAGGATCGCAGGGCGAACTCATCCAGCACGCCTTGCAGAGCGGTAGCGACTGTTTGCCGGCGCACTGTTTCGCGATCACCGGCAAAGCGGCAAACCTGCGTCTGGATTGGACGGTCACGCAGCGCCCAGGCCAAGTAGACCGTGCCCACTGGTTTGCCGGGGCTGCCGCCATCGGGGCCCGCAATGCCGCTGACTGCAATTGCAATACCTGCTCGACTGCGTTCCAGCGCCCCGATGGCCATCTCGGTCACCGTTTCGGTGCTGACTGCACTATGGTTGACCAGTGTGGATTGCCGAACGCCTAGCAATTCAGTTTTGGCGGTGTTGCTATAGGTCACAAAACCTCGGTCGAACCAGCCGGAACTACCTGCTACGTCAGTGAGCACCTTGCCGATCCAGCCTCCCGTGCAGGATTCGGCAACAGTTAACATCTGGTTCCGGGCGCGCAGGGTAACACCCACTTGCGCTGCCAATTCGTAGAGATTTTGATCAGTGGGATTGATGACAGACATGGCGGCCCCCGATTGGAAGGAATGAAAAGTCTACTTCAACCAGCCTTTACGAAGAAAGAACCAGAATGGCGCGGCGACTGAAAGCGCCATTAGCCCAAGTGCAATCGGATAACCCAATGCCCATTTTAGTTCGGGCATGAACTCAAAATTCATACCGTAGATGCTGGCGATCAGCGTTGGTGGCAGTAGGGCCACTGAGACCACTGAGAAAATTTTGATGATTTTGTTCTGATTGATGTTGATGAAACCAACGGTCGCGTCCATCAGGAAATTGATCTTTTCAAACAAGAAGGAGGTATGACCGTCCAACGATTCGATGTCGCGCAGGATCTGCCGGGCTTCCTCGACCTGATCGGTGGAAAGCAATCGCCGGCGCATCAGGAACGAAATAGCCCGGCGTGTATCCATCATATTGCGGCGAATCCGTCCGTTCAGATCTTCTTCCCGGGCGATGCGGGCCAGCACGTCACCCGCCGCTTGGTCGGTCAGAGGGGCTTTTAATACCCGGTTGCCGATTTCTTCCAGCGCTGCATACACTCCCTCCAGCGAATCGGCGGAATACTCCACGCTGGTGGCGTACAAGTCGAGCAGCACGTCGCGACTGTCTTCCAGATAACCCGGTTGATGGCGGGCGCGCATCCGCAGTAGACGGAAAACCGGTAAATCTTCCTCATGCAGGCTAAACAGAATATCCTGTTTGAACACAAAGGCGACCGGTATGTTGCGCGATTCGTCTTCTTTGTTGATTAGAAAATCAGAGCGAATTTGCAGGGCGCCGCTGGCGTCTTCGAAGCAGCGGGCGCTGGCTTCGATGTCGCCGAAATCATCCTCGTCCGGTAGAGTCAGCCTGAACAATTCCTTCGCCCAGAACCGCTCCTCATCATTGGGTTCGTCAAAATCAATCCAGATCGGTTTGGTGCGCTCAAGGTCGGCCTTGCTTTCGATTTGAATTTGCTGGAGGCGGCCATGCTGAAGTTCAAAAGCGTTGATCATGCCATTTGCCTCGCGGGTAAAATGGCGTGGAACATAGTCTGAATCCGGATGCGGGTAAAGCAAAATTCCTGGCGGGCAATTGCGTGGCGGAACATCGGGGTTGCTATCGTCGCTTCAGGTGGATGATGCATCGAACAAGTCATTCTTATCTGATGCTGCCAGCTTGCAACCACGCATCCACAAACTGCTCAAGCCACTGATCGAAGGCTTTATCATGGCGGGCATGATGCTCGCGCTGTTCAGTCGCGGACTGCGCGCCGGGATGATGCAGCTCTTCTGCCCCTTCCACCAGCCAGCTTTCCATGATGGTCTCGTCAACTTCTGGGTGAAACTGAACGCCGAAGGTGTTGGCGCCATAGCGATAGGCTTGATGCGGAAAATGCGCACCCGTTGCCAACAGCTCCGCACCAGCGGGTAACTCAAAGCCTTCGTGATGCCAGTGATAGACGTGTAACGGTGCGTCAAATAAGGGTTGACCAGCCGCCGCCGGTTCAACCGGGAAATAACCGATTTCCGCTAATCCCGTTGGATGTGGCCGCACTGCCGCCCCCAATGTCCGCGCCAATAATTGCGCGCCCAGACAGATACCTAGAAATGGTTGGCCCGATTTCAGCGCTTCGGGAATCCAATTCAGTTGCGCGCGGATGCCTGGCTGCTTGTCATCATCATTGGCGCTCATCGGTCCACCGAAGACAATGGCTCCGGCGTAGCCCTCCATTCCGGAGGGCAGCGCTTGGCCGGATAGCGGGTAGCAATAATCCAGCCGGTAGCCACGCTTACGCAGTTTGCGGGCGAAACGGCCAGCATCGGCATCCGGGGTCTGCATCACCAGCAGCAGGCGGGGACGGGGTGATTGATGCCTCATCGTGCGATGTCCTCTCCATTGGATGGGTTTTTTATCCTGCTGTCCCGCCGGTAATCCTTGAGGGTTTCCGCAATGAGAAAGGCCAACTCCAAACTCTGCGAGGCATTCAGGCGCGGGTCGCATTGGGTGTGATAACGGTCGGCCAAGCCCTGCTCGGTGATGTCCTGAGCGCCGCCCATACATTCGGTTACATCCTGACCGGTCAGCTCAAAATGCATTCCGCCAGGAATGCTGTCCTCGGCGCGGTGAATGGCGAAGAACCGCTGCACTTCATCGAGAATGCGGTTAAAGGGTCGAGTTTTATAGCCCGTGCTGGTTGCCAGCGTGTTGCCATGCATCGGGTCACAAGACCAGATCACTTGCCGGCCTTCGCGTTGTGCTGCCCGGATCAGCGGCGGCAGCGTTGTCTCGATACGGTCTGCGCCCATTCGGCTGATCAAGGTCAAGCGTCCCGGCTGGTTATCGGGATTAAGCGTATCCAGCAGGCGCAGCAGGGTATCGGGAAGGGTCGCCGGCCCCAGTTTAAGGCCTATAGGATTCGTGATACCTCGCAAAAATTCGACATGCGCGCCCTCCACTTGCCGGGTGCGCTCGCCGATCCATAGAAAGTGCGCAGAACCATCGTACCATGCGCCGCTGAGCGGATCGCACCGGGTCAGCGCTTGTTCATAGCCGAGTAGCAATGCCTCGTGCGAGGTATAGAATTGCACTTGCCGCACCTGCGGATCGGTTGCGGCGTCCAACCCGCAGGCGCGGATGAAAGCCAGGGTTTCGCTGATGCGTCCGGCTAAGTCGCGGTAGCGGGCGCCCTGCGGGCTGGTGCGCAGAAAATCCAGGTTCCATTGCTGAACCCGATGCAAATCGGCGAAACCGCCCTGGGCCAGCGCTCGCAGCAGATTGAGCGTTGCCGCCGACTGGGAGTAAGCGCGCAACTGCCGGCGCGGGTCGGGTTGGCGGGCTTCTGGGGTAAAATCCAGACTGTTGACGATATCGCCCCGGTAACTGGGCAGAGTAATTTCATCGCGGGTCTCGACCGGGGCGCTGCGCGGCTTGGCGAACTGTCCAGCCAGCCGTCCAACCTTGACGACCGGACAGGCGGCAGCGAATGTTAGAGTCACCGCCATTTGCAACAAGACCCGGAAGGTGTCAGTAATGGTGCGCTCATTGAAATCGGCAAAGCTTTCGGCGCAGTCACCCCCTTGCAGCAGAAAAGCGCGACCCGCAGCGACTTCAGCCAGCTGCTGGCGCAACGCATCGATTTCTCCAGTAAACACGAGCGGCAACGAATGCGCCAGCCGCGTCTCGACTTCGGCCCGCGCTGTAGCGTCGGCATAATCCGGCATCTGTGCCGCCGGTCGACGCCGCCAACTGTCTGGTGTCCAGGGAAGGAGGGATGGAGACATAAGTTTGGACATTGCTGTTCCTGATAATTGCGTATGATTCAGGGAGAGAAACACTCCCGGTGTAGAGAACCCGTCCCCGATTCGATGACGGTAAGGCCTTTCACAGCGAGGACGCCACTTCTGCGTCAACACCAGCAAAACTTAGATAAGACATTAACTAGAAAATGGTAAAACCATCCCTGACCGCTTGGCGCCCCTCTCCTTATCTGTTGTTAGTATTAACTACCCTGTTCTGGTCCGGTAATTTCGTGCTGGGCCGGGCGGTGCATACTGTATTCACGCCATTTACCCTGTCGTTCTGGCGCTGGGCGGTGGCGCTCCTGATTCTACTCCCCTTCGTTTGGGCCTCACTGCGCCAGCAAGGCTCATTACTGCGCCAGCACTGGCCGGTTCTGCTGCTGCTTAGTGTGCTGGGCGTGGTCAATTTTAACACTTGTGTCTATATCGGCCTGCATACCACGACCGCCACCAATGCGGTCATCATGCTGTCGATCACGCCGGTGTTGATTGTCGCTTTGTCGTTCCTGTTGCTGCGTCAGACCGTGACTGGCTGGCAGGCGCTGGGAATTGCTTTGTCGCTGTCCGGGGTGCTGGTGATTGTTGGCCGCGGCGACGTGGGGAGCCTGCTTGGGTGGCAGGTCAATTCCGGTGATTTGTGGATTCTAGCAGCGGTGTTCAGTTGGGCGTTGTATTCGGTCTGTCTGCGCTGGCGGCCAGCGGAGCTTGAGCCGCTGAATTTCCAGGCCGCAACCATGATCATCGGCGTTATCATTCTGATGCCGCTGTATGGCTGGGATCTGGCGCAGGATCGGGTTTTCACCCTGAACACCGCAGCCGTTGCCAGCATCTTATACTTGGCGCTGTTTCCGTCGATTCTGGCCTACATCTTTTGGAACCGGGCGGTCGCTGAGTTGGGCGCCAACCGCACTGGCCAGTTTTTGCATTTGATGCCTGCCTTTGGCGCAGTGCTGGCGATGATCTTTCTTGGTGAGCGGTTATATGCCTTCCACGCGGCTGGTATTATTCTGATTGCCCTGGGGATTTGGCTCGCGACGGTGTATGGACGCAAGCCGGGTTGATTGCCCGTCTGGCAGGAGCCTCACCTCCAGCCTCTCATCCATCGGGCGAAGAGGGCATTGTTTAACGTCTCAGTCTGCTAGCAGCCAATCACGCACGACAGCAATTTGGTCATCGGCCATCAGTGCCGGCGCATGACCCATACCGGGAAACTCGATCAATTTCGCTTTAGGGCCACGTTCGGTCATGGTGACGGCATCAGCGTGATCCAGTACGTCGGAATACTGACCGCGTAACACCAGGGTTGGGCATTGCACGGCATCCCACAGCGGCCACAGGTCGATATCTTTCAAATCCAGCATCTTGAAATTCTCGGCGATGCCCGGGTCGTAGGCGAACGTGTAGCGGCCATTCTCCAATTGCCGGGCGCTATGTGCCGTCATATGCCGCCATTGCTCATCCGTTAAATTGCCGAATGTGGCGGCGATGGTGCGCAGAAAACGCTCCATTTTTTCGATGCTTTCAAAGGTAATTACTTGGCTGACATAATCGGCGACCCGCTGCAAACCCGCAGCGGGAATACGCGGGCCGACGTCATTGATGACCAGTTTGCCGATCGGGGTTCCGGTATAGCTGGCCAGAAAAAGGCCGATTAATCCTCCCATCGAGGTGCCAACAAAGTCTATCTGCCCGGCATCGATACGCGCCAGCAACATGGCCATGTCGTTCACGTAAAGCGGATAGGTATAATCCGTCTTATCGGTCAGCCAGTCGCTTTTGCCGCGCCCGGCAACGTCGGGGCAAAGCACCCGATACTCCTGTTCCATCGCGGCGGCCAGAAAGTCGAAATCACGACCCGTGCGGGTCAGGCCGTGCGCGCAGATCAAAACCTTAGGATTGCCGGGATCGCCCCATTCAGTGTAGTGAATCCGATGGAAACCGTGGGGTCCGAGGGCGTAGTAGTGACGGGATGTCATGGCCATGAATTAATTGCTCCCGGGTAGTGAGTCGTGTTTTTGACATTATCCGGCAAGCGGAACAAGGTGGCTATAATAATGGCCATTCATTTTGAAGGAGCAGACCCGCATGGCGATGCTGCATTACACTGAAAACGGTGCGGGCGAACCGCTGATCTTGTTGCACAGCGGCGGCATGAGCGGCGCCGAGTGGGCGCCGCAGATTCCTCTGTTTGCCCGCCATTTCCGGGTGATTGTCCCTGATCATCTGGGGCATGGCCACAGTCCGATGGTTGCCGGCCGGCTCCGTGTCAGTGATATGGGCCGCGCTGTATTGGAGATAATGGATGAATTGACGTTACCGGTGGCGAATCTAGCAGGTTCTTCCATGGGCGGAGCGGTGGCGCTGTGGTTGACTGTCCACCACCCCGAACGAGTCAGCCGGCTGGTGTTGTATCGGATCGGTTATCACAAGGATGCGGTGACGCATGCGGGTACTCGCAACATGGCTGATCCGGCCTACTGGCGCGGCGTTGGGATGCACAAGTGGTTGAGCGATATTCATCACCCTCAAGGCGGGCCAGATGCCTGGGAAGAGGTGATTTTGCGGGTTTCGGAGGCGCTGGAGCCGGCAACCAGCGATCATGCCCATGACCTGGAGGTTTTGGGCCGCATCACCCAACCGGCGTTGATCGTGGTTGGCGATCGTGACCCGGTAGCGCCGCTGGATCAGATTCTAGAAATGTTCGGGGCAATTCCAAAGTGCGGACTCTGGGTCATGCCTTATGCAACCCATGTGACCGCGACTAGCACTTGGCGGGCAGAGATGTTCGCACTAGAGGTCACCCGGTTTTTGCAACGGCGGGAATAAAGCGCCTTTAGCAAAATAACGGGGTTAACTACTCCTTCCGGGTCACATCGCCCGGGCTCTTCGTGTCGCCCCTCCTTGGCCAAGGAAGGGAAAGAGACACGGCTATTCAGGACGGCCGGCTGGCCCATTCGGATGACCGCGCTACACGGGCTAGCTTGTCAAGCACTCCATTGACAAAGCGATGTCCCTGTTCTGCGCCAAATAACTTAGCCAGTTCCACGGCTTCATTGATAATAACCCGATAGGCGATGTCGGGACGCTGTATCAACTCGTAGCCGCCGATCCGCAAAATGGCCTGCTCCACGGGATCTACCTGTGCCAAAGGCCGATCCAGAAATGGCTCCAGAGCGGCATCGATCTCGACCACCCGTCTTGGCACTTCATGCACCAATTCTCGAAAATAATCAGGATCAGCCTTGCGCAAATCCTGATCAGCCAGAAATTCGCTGGCAATGATGGCGGGTTCTTGAATGGTCATTTGCCATTGATACAGTGCCTGAGCGGCACAGCGCCGTGCCCAACTGCGCTTGCCGGGTAGATTTTTACGAGAAGGTTCGCCCACAGCTCAACCTTCCAGCCGGCGCAATAGGCTCACCATTTCCAGCACCGCCATGGCTGCCTCAGCACCCTTGTTACCGGCTTTAGTTCCGGCGCGCTCTACCGCCTGATCGATGGTATCTACGGTCAATACACCGAAACCGACGGGCAAATCATACTCTAATGAGACGCCAGCCAGTCCCTTGACACACTCGCTGGCGACGTATTCGAAATGCGGGGTGCCGCCGCGAATGATCGCACCGAGCGCGACAATGCCGTCATAGCGCTCGCTGGCGGCCAAACGCTGGGCGGCGAGAGGCAATTCAAAGGAACCGGGTGTCCAGATCAGATCGATGTTGGTCTCGGGTATGCCGTGGCGGTGCAGTGTATCTACTGCGCCATTGATCAAATTTTGCACAATAAAGCTATTGAAACGTGCTGCTACCAAGGCAAAACGGGCATCTTGAAGTGGCGCAAAGTCGCCTTCAATGATATTGACATGCATGGAAGAGATTCCGTGATAGAAGGGGTTAAGGAACAAAACGTAGAACGGGTGCTCCGTTCATTAAGCTGGCTGGAAGCCAGCTCCACATTGTGTTCTCAGGAAACATATTCGACGACTTCCAGGTTAAAGCCGGACAGGCCGCTGAGGCGTTTGGGAGCACCTAACACCCGCATTTGCTGCACGCCGATGTCAAGCAGAATCTGGGCGCCAATGCCATACGTGCGCAATTCAGCGGAAGGATCAGCAGCGCGCGCGGTTTCGCTGGCGCCGAATTGATAGCTGCGCATCCGCCGGATCAGCGCTGAGGGGTCCTCGGGCCGGCTGAGTACCACTAATACTCCCGCTGGCTCGTTTGCCACCCGTTGCAGGGCGTCGTGTAACGGCCAGCCACTGTCAGGAAGCTGGAGAGTCAATAGATCGCTGAGTAAATGCTGGACATGAACCCGCACCAATACCGGTTCGCTGGTCTGAATTTCACCCTTCACCAGAGCGAAATGCACTTGTCGACCCACGACATCCTGATAGGTCAATACCCGGAACGGCCCGAAGGCTGTGGTCATGAAGGTGTCTGCGACCCGTTCGACGGTCTTCTCGTTCTGCATCCGGTAGTGAATCAAATCTGCAATGGTGCCGATCTTGACGCCATGCTGTCCGGCAAAGTGCTCCAAATCAGGCCGCCGCGCCATGCTTCCGTCTTCATTGAGAATTTCGACAATCACTGCTGCGGGTTCCAACCCGGCTAACCGGGTCAGATCACAACCGGCCTCGGTATGACCAGCGCGCGTCAGTACCCCGCCAGGCTGGGCCATCAACGGGAAGATATGGCCCGGTTGCACCAGGTCTTCGGGCCGGGCGTCAGGACGCACCGCAGTGCGGATGGTATGGGCGCGGTCGTAGGCGGAGATACCCGTCGTGACACCCTGGGCAGCTTCGACCGAGACCGTGAAATTGGTGGAATAGGGGGTCGCGTTGTCCTGCACCATCAGCGGCAGGCGCAGTTGTTGACAGCGTTCGCGCGTCAGCGTCAGGCAGATCAGGCCACGCCCATAGCGGGCCATGAAGTTGATATCTTCAGGGCGCACCAGCGAAGCAGCCATCAACAGATCACCTTCATTTTCCCGATCCTCATCATCCATGATGATGACCATTCGGCCTTGCCGGAGGTCGGCAAGGATCTCATCAATGTGGTTCAATGCCATGCGTCTATTTCCAGAAGCCATGTTCACGCAGCAGCGTCTCGGTCAGACCGCCGCTGCCTGGTTGTGCAGCACGCTCGCCCAGCAGCAGCCGCTCCAGATAGCGGGCAATCAAATCCACCTCCAAATTGACCCGCCGCCCGGCCTTAAAATTCGCAAGGGTCGTTTCCTCCAGGGTGTGCGGGACAATATTGAGTTCGAAAGCCGCACCATCGACCTCGTTGACGGTTAGGCTAACCCCGTCCACACAGATGGAGCCTTTTTCAGCGATGTAGCGGGCCAGGGTATCCGGGGCTTGAATGCGCAGCCGCCAAGAGCGGCCATCCGGCTGCCATCCGGTGACGGTGCCAACGCCATCGACATGGCCGCTAACCAGATGGCCGCCGAGCCGGGTGGTGGGTGTCAAGGCTTTTTCCAGGTTGACCTTGGCGCCAGGCGTGGCATCGCCGAGGGTGGTGCGTTCCAGGGTTTCGCGGGACACATCGGCCCAGAAACCATCGCTCGCTAGCTCGACGGCAGTCAGACAAACGCCACTGACCGCGATGCTGTCGCCGGTTTGCACGTCGCGCAAATCCAGCTTGCCGGTAGCAATGCGCAAGCGAAAGTCACCATTGCGCGGTTGCAGGGTGGTAATAGCGCCGACGGCTGTGATAATGCCGGTAAACATGGTCGTTTCTCAAAAAGCAAGGTGCGGGTTGTAAGGGCTAAAAGATCGATTTCCCTTTACCCGCCTGAAAAATATGGTTATGCGTCATGCTTCATATGAGCCTGAAACTTAATCCTGTTCATTCAGTTCTCTCTTGAAAGGTACGCTTTGCAAGCCGGGACGTTCACAGGCTTCTTGCCATCGCATGCTTTTTTTCCGTCGATGATTTTGATGTCATCAAAGCTTGAGTCTTAACCGCCAATCCCGTCCTACTGCACGCACCTCAAGAATTTCCAATTCAATCCGTTCGTTCATCCGCGTCAATTCTGGTAATTGGAACAAGCCGCGGGCCTTATCGCCAAGCAATAAGGGGGCTATATAGACGACCAGCTCATCCACCAGCTTCGCTTGCAATAAAGCGCCCGCCAAGGTTGGACCGCATTCCACATGGACTTCGTTGCACTCACGGCGGGCCAGTTCCGCCATGATTACGGGTAAATTCAGCTCCCATTCACAGCGTGGCATGACTGCGATTTCAGCACCAGCAGCCCGTAATGGCGCTTGTACGGTAGCGTCAGCGGTCGCCGTGAAGATCAGCGCTGAACCTGGTAACCGCAGCATCCGGGCCGCCGGGGGAGTGCGTAGCGCAGTGTCAAGAATAACCCGTAGCGGCTGGCGTGATGTTTCTGGCAGACGAACATTGAGACCAGGATCGTCCGCTAACACCGTGCCAATGCCGGTCAGAATCGCCGAACTGCGCGCGCGGAGCCTTTGCACATCCTGCCGCGCTGCCTCGTTGGTCAACCATTGACTTTCGCCTGAAGCCAGCGCGGTGCGCCCATCGAGGCTCATAGCCAGCTTCAGGCGGACAAACGGCCGCCCTTGGGTCATGCGCTGGATAAAGCCGGGATTCAATGCCCGCGCTTCTGTTTCTAGCAATCCGCATTCCACGGTTACTCCCGCCTCACGCAATTGTGTCAAGCCTCGCCCAGCAACCTGCGGATTGGGATCGGGCATCGCTGCTACCATGCGAGCGACACCGGCGTTTAGCAATGCGTCTGTGCAGGGTGGTGTGCGACCGTGATGACAGCAGGGTTCTAGGGTGACATAGGCGGTTGCGCCGCGTGCCCGATTACCAGCGGCCTCCAAGGCATTGATTTCTGCATGGGACTCGCCAGCGCGTTCATGCCAGCCCTCACCAATGATGTACCCTTCGCGGACCAGCACACAACCTACTCGGGGATTGGGGTCAGCGCTATACAGCCCCCGCCGGGCTAGCATCAGCGCGCGTGCCATGTGGCGATAGTCGTCGGATAGCCATTGAATCCCCTTACCTGTTGCCATCGTGTCTGCCGGCCGGCGGGGAGGAGGGCCGGGAGGGAGAGGGCGATCGAAAGACATTACTCAGAATTCATCGAGTCGGGCGGTGTGTTCTGCAGGCGTTCGATTTCAACCCGAAAGGCGTTGACGTCTTCAAAGCTACGGTAGACTGAGGCGAAGCGGACATAAGCGACCGGGTCCAGACGGCGTAGCTCATCCATGACCCATTCGCCGATCTGCTGGCTGCTCAATTCCCGTTCGCTACTGGCGCGAACCCGGTTTTTAATCCGCAGGATGAGTTTTTCAATTTGCTCGGCGCTGACCGGCCGCTTTTCCAGTGCCCGCACCAAACCGGTGCGCAGTTTTTTCTCTAGAAATGGCTCGCGCCGGCCATCGCGTTTCACCACCGGCGGCATCAGTAACTCGGCCACCTCGTAGGTAGTGAAACGGGCGCTGCAACCTGGGCACTCACGGCGGCGGCGGACTTTATCGCCTTCCGCCAGTAGCCGCGAGTCTACAACCCGGGTGTCAGGGGCGCCGCAGAATGGGCAATGCACCGTCGCTGCCTTGTCGCTAGGGGTGGAATCAACCGTACACCGGGAACTTGGCGCAGAGTTCAGCCACTTGGCCACGCACCCGGCTGATTACGGCTTCATTGTTCAGATCGTCGAGGATGTCGCAGATCCAGCCGGTCAATTCTTGGCACTCGCGTTCCTTGAACCCTCGGGTGGTGATGGCCGGCGAGCCGATCCGCAAGCCACTAGTGACGAATGGCGACTGGGGATCGTTAGGCACCGCATTCTTGTTGACGGTGATCCAGGCCCGGCCCAGTGCCGCGTCAGCAGCCTTACCGGTCAAGCCCTTAGCAATCAGACTGACCAGGAACAGATGGTTGTCGGTGCCGCCAGACACCACATCATAGCCGCGTTCATTGAACACGCCGGCCATGATTCGGGCATTGGCCACCACTTGCTTTTGGTAGTCCACGAAATCGGGTTGCAGCGCTTCCAGGAATGCCACCGCCTTGGCGGCGATGACGTGCATCAATGGTCCGCCCTGCGTGCCGGGAAAGACTAACGAGTTCAGTTTCTTCTCGATCTCAGGATTGGAACGGGCTAGGATCAGGCCGCCGCGTGGACCACGCAGGGTCTTATGGGTCGTGGTGGTGACTACGTCGGCGACAGGTACCGGATTGGGATAGACACCGGCGGCAACCAAGCCAGCGACATGGGCCATGTCCACGATGAGAAAAGCACCAACCTGATCAGCGATAGTCCGGAAGCGCGACCAGTCCACTACCCGTGAATAAGCCGAGAAGCCGGCGATAATCATCTTTGGTTTGTATTCGAGAGCCAGCCGTTCCACTTGTTCATAATCGATCTCACCGGTTGCATCATTCAATCCATACTGCACCGCTTGATACAACCTGCCGGAAAAATTGACCTTAGCACCGTGAGTCAGATGACCACCATGCGCCAGGCTCATACCCAGCACCCTGTCGCCTGGCTCCAGCAACGCCATGTAGGCAGCGGCGTTTGCCTGTGAGCCAGAATGTGGCTGGACGTTGGCATAATCGGCGTTGAACAGCTGCTTGGCGCGGTCAATGGCTAATTGTTCGGCGATATCTACGAACTCGCAACCACCGTAGTAGCGCTTGCCTGGATAGCCTTCGGCATATTTATTGGTCAGTACCGAACCCTGGGCCTCAAGTACCCGTGGACTGGCATAATTTTCCGAGGCAATCAGCTCGATATGGTCTTCCTGGCGTTGTTTTTCGCCCTGCAGGGCGGCCCACAACGCGTCATCATACCCGGCAATTCGCATCTCTCGACTGAACATTCGCAACCTCTGCAAAGGCGAGCGCCCACCGTTTTGGAATAAAAGGCGAGCGAACCATGGAAAGCGGTGGATCATACCCGATTTCAGTGGAAATTGACGGAAAATGACCCGCGAGAATGCAGAAATTAGACTGGAACGTGGTCAGGATCGTTCCTGCAGGTTGAAAAAGCTGCTTGTCTGGCCAATCCGTAGAGATTTAGCACGCTGTAGGGTACGCATTGCGTACCCTACAGTTCTTACGTCAGCAGGGTTTTGATTTTAAAAGAGTGGTTTTTCCAGCCTCTCAACGCATTGGGGTTTCCAGGAAAGCGTCGATGACAGCGACCCATGCTTTGCCGACATTCCGTAGATCATATCCACCGCCGCCGACACCCAGAATACGGCCCTCAGCGAACTCCTCGGCAATCTCGCACAGGCTGCGTGCCGCACGGGTGTGCGCGCGGGTGGTGTAGTGCAGGTGGGCCAAAGGGTCCCCATCCAAACCATCGGCACCACAATTCATCACAATAAATTGCGGTTTCCACTGACGCATGAACTCCTCGACCTTGTCCCACATCATTAAGAAGTCCGGGTCAGCCGACAGCGGCAACAGCGGGATGTTGAGTTTACGTCCCTTGGCTTCGCCTTTGCCGGTTTCATGTGAGAAACCGCTCTGCGGGAAATTGTAGCGGCCATCCTCATGGATATCGGCGTAGATCACAGTAGGATCGGACTCGAATGGATAAAACACCCCATCGCCGTGGTGCGCATCGATGTCCACGTAGGCGATGCGCTCCAGCGCATATTCCTGTTGCAGAATTTTGATCGCCACGCCTGCATCGTTGAAGACGCAAAAACCAGCGGCCGTATCGGGCATGCTGTGATGCAGGCCGGCAATGGGCACAAAGATGCGCCGTGCTTCGTTGTTCATTAATTTACGGGCAGCGTCAACCACGGTGCCTACCACTGTCGCCGCGTCTTCAAACACACCGCGATAAGCCGGAGTATCGCCATAATCCAGCAAGCCACTGCCGGTTTTAGACAGGGCTTTGACTTTTTCAACATAGCTGGGTGTATGGAACAGCTTGAGTTGTTCCTCGGTGGCCTTAACCGGGTTGAAGATGCGTACCTGGTAATCGAGATGGCGGATGTGCATTTCGTCCCAGAAGGCATGAATGCGGTCCTCGCCGAAGGGATGATCGTCGAAACCGTAGCGGCCCAACTCTTCACCGGTGTAGACAGCTACTGTTCTACTTCGTGACATTGCTCTCAAGCCTCGTCATTTTAGAATGTTAATGCTTTTGCAATCATCATTATGATAGTTCAGCTTAGAGTGAGTTTTAAGCGTAATTTGAACGGTTGTTGTTTACGCCAAGCCAAGGTGAATAGCAACAAGCCGGGCAGGCGCAGGCATTGACGGAGGGTGGGGATATCGGTGGCCTCCGCGCCGGGGCCGCCTGGATCGGTGATGGTTTTATTCACGGTGAGATCATGGCCGGTAGGGCCGCCATCGGTGACTGTCTTCGCCGGTATCGGTAACGAAACTATATCAGGCTGAGGAGCAGGCGCACCGCTACGGTGCAACTTTGCAGGACCGCGTAGTGGCATTGGGTTTGCGGCGGATGGTGTAGCGCGAGCAATCGGATTCAATCCCCGGCGGCAACTGTTCCGGTGCAATGATCCGCCAGCGTTTGTCGCGGCCCTTCTCGCCAGCCAGCAATGTCACCTGACTCTTCGCCACCCCGAATAAATCCGCCAGGAACGCCCGTAAATGCATATTGGCCTGCCCGTCCACTGGCGGCGCAGTGATGCGCACCCGAAACCGGTCTTCCTGCAATCCCACCCATTCATTGCGGCTGGCGCGCGGCTGAACCCGCACCTGTAGAATCAGGTCCGTGGTACCCTCCCAGACATAGCCGGTTGCCGCCATAGGTTCAGCGTCCAGCCCACAGACTGAGAAAATCCTGCAGCAGCAAGCTGATGAAGATAAGGGCGATAACCACCAGCATCGGCGATAAATCCACGCCGGAAATCGGCGGGAGCAACCGTTGAGCCGGACGCAACACCGGTGCAGTTAACTGGGTCAACACCCGCGCCGCTGGATGGTAGGGATCGGGATTGAACCAGCTCAGCACCGCCTGGATAATGACACCCCAAAGATAGATGTTGATCAGTAGCTTAACCAGCTCTAGCACGGTCACTAGCAAGAGCCCGCCGACCCCCATCGGCTGAATGGACAACGCGTTGAGCAGGACAACCTCGATAAATTGCAGCAGGAACGCCAGCACCACTGCCGCCAGATCCAGTCCCCGGTAGCCAGGCACGATCCGGCGTAGCGGCAGCAACGGCGGGTTGGTGATGCGCACTAGAAATTGCACCAGCGGGTTGTAGAAATCAGCGCGCACGCATTGCAGCAGAAAGCGCAGCATCACCGCCAGGATATAGAAGCCAAACAAGGTTTGAATGAGAAAGATGACAGCAGTCACGGCTGCCCTCCCAGCAGGTTGCCCAGTTCTTGGGAGCGGTGATGGGCGGCATCCAATGCCTTATCGACCAGTGCATCTAACTGTTCGGTCAGCAGCGATGGCGTCTCCATAATCGCTAGCGATGCAGCGAGTGACCGGGCGATCAGCCGGTCGAGTTGTTCATCCTGGAATACGCTGATGGCTCGCTCGGTAGTACCACCAGGCGAGGTGACCCGTTCACGCAGAATGGCTGCATTCTCAGGGCTTTCCAATGCCATCTTGGCAGCGCCGAAGGCTGTTTGCAGGGTTAACAGGCGCGCAGTTTCCGGTGCCAGCCCCAGCCGGACCCCGGTTTTCTCCAAGGCCTCCATCAGCAAGAAGAAGTAGGCCGGGCCACTGCCAGACAAGGCAGTCACTGCGTCCAGCATCCGCTCGCTGTCCACCCAGACCGTTAGCCCTACGGAGCGCATGATCGATTCAGCAAGTTGCCGCTGATCATCGCTAACCCCGGAGTTGGCGAACAAGGCGGTCGCACCGCTGCCGACCAGCGCGGGGGTATTTGGCATGGTGCGAACAATGGCGGCCTCATAACCTAACCAGCGGCGGAGATCAGGCTCGCGCACGCCAGCGGCGATGGAAACGATCAGCGGCTGCCGCTGCTGCATATCTGCCGCCAATTCTTCGGCTACCAGACGCAGAATCTGTGGTTTGACTGCCAGGATAATAATCTGACCTTTGGCGGCTATCTCGCGGTTGTTGGCGCCAGTATGCACACCGAAACGCCCGCGCAGCAGTTCACACTGGCCCGCGTCCGGTTCAGCAACCCAGATATGATCGGCGTCGCCGCCGTTGGCCAGTAAGCCACCAATCAGACAGCGGGCCATGTTGCCGCCGCCGATGAATGCTATGGGGATGTCTTTCATCACCACCTCTGTAAATTAATGATGTTTTTGGTGCCCAAACGAAATGCGGGCGCCGGTGGACTTCAGGGTGTGGCGCCCAGCAGTTGAATAACCTGTTCAGTGATGCCAGCGAGCCGGTTGTCATTCTGGTAGGCCGCATACACTTTCTGTTTGCGCGCCGCATCGAATTGCTGGTAAAGCGCATAGGTTCCCGGCAAATTTTCGCGCAGCGCCTGCTCGAATCCTGCCTGATTTAGCCCAGATGCCAACCGGTCAGCCGTGGTCTCACCCATGTTGGCCGTCGTTGCTGCTGTTGGATTGGGCGGAGATTGATCGATGGTCACCGTGGCTGCTTGGCGTTTTGCTTCCTCTTCGATTTCGCGCAGGTAACCATCATCCGCGCCGAGCAGGAGAGGGGCCACTAGCAACAACACGCTGGCCCACCCGCTATGCGTGCCGGTATTTGGGAGAGGAGTGAGTAGTGACATGATGGTTTCTCGGAATGCGAAACAGCCTCAGGCCATTGCCTTGCTGGATTGAAAAGTAAACCTTCTTAGCATACTGCAAAGCGGCGCTTCAGGCGCGTGGTCCAAATAGCGCAGTGCCGATTCGCACCAAGGTTGCTCCCTCAGCGATGGCGGCTTCCAGATCGTCAGACATACCGATTGACAGGGTGTCCAGCGCCAGTCCTGCAGCATTCAATCGATCCCGCAATTCCCGCAGCCGGGCGAAGGGCTGGCGCTGGCGCTCGAAGTCGCTGGCGGGGGCAGGAATCGCCATTAAACCGCGTAACCGTAATCGAGGCAACGCAGCGGCTGCCTGAGCAACTTCAGTTATTTGACTTTCGTCCAGACCGTGTTTGCTGGGTTCCCGATCGATATTGACTTCCAGGCAAATATTCAATGGCGGTAATGCGGCCGGCCGCTGTGCATTCAGCCGCTCGGCAATCTTCAACCGGTCAACGCTATGCACCCAGGAAAAATGTTCAGCGATGCTCCGGGTTTTGTTGGCCTGAATCGGTCCGATAAAGTGCCACTCTAGATTCAGTGCCTTCAGTTCAGCCATTTTATCCAGCGCTTCTTGAAGATAGTTTTCACCAAAACGGCGCTGACCGGCAGCCGCCAAGGCGGCAATGGCGGTTGCCGGGTGGGTTTTGCTGACGGCCAATAATTGCACTGAATCCGGCGGCCGCTGGAAGCGCTGCTCTGTGTCACGGATGCGGGTCAGCACAGTTTGCCAGCGGTTGGCAAAATCACTACTCATAGGGTCAAGGCTCCTGATCGGCGACGGTACAGCGATCACGATTTTGCGCGATATACTATGAAAATCCAGCTTAGCAGAATGGCCTGCTCCGGGTTCTGTATCTTTCTTTCCTTGCTAGGGCAATCGCTATGAATCTCGACGAACTATTGACTTTTTCCGTACAGAATAATGCTTCCGACTTGCATCTGTCGGCTGGATTGCCGCCGATGATCCGGGTGGATGGCGATGTGCGCCGTATCAATGTCCCGCCGCTCGATCACAAGCAGGTGCATGGATTGATTTATGACATCATGAACGATAAACAGCGCAAGGACTACGACGAATTTCTCGAATGCGACTTTTCGTTTGAAATCCCCAAACTGGCACGGTTCCGCGTCAACGCGTTCAATCAGGACCGGGGGGCGGCGGGTGTATTCCGCACCATTCCCACCGTGATCAAAAGTCTGGAGGAATTGGCTTGCCCACCCATATTCCGGGATCTCATCGCGGTCCCGCGCGGCTTGATTCTGGTCACCGGCCCGACTGGTTCGGGCAAATCCACCACCCTAGCGGCGATGATCGATCACATCAACAAGAATGAATATGGCCATATCTTGACCATTGAGGACCCCATTGAATTCGTCCACCAAAGCCAGCGCTGTCTAGTGAATCAACGCGAGGTGCATCGCGATACCCTGGGTTTTAGTGAGGCACTGCGTTCGGCGTTGCGTGAAGATCCAGACATCATTCTGGTCGGTGAAATGCGCGATCGGGAAACGATCAGCCTGGCGCTGACGGCTTCCGAAACCGGGCATTTGGTGTTCGGTACCTTGCATACCAGTTCTGCGCCCAAGACGATTGACCGCATTATCGACGTGTTCCCAGCCGGTGAAAAGCCGATGGTGCGCTCGATGCTGTCGGAATCACTCCGGGCGGTGATTTCTCAAGCACTGCTTAAGAAGAAAGGCGGTGGACGGATGGCAGTCCACGAAATTATGGTTGGCGTGCCTGCCATTCGCAACCTGATCCGTGAGGACAAGGTTGCACAGATGTATTCGTCGATTCAAACAGGTGCTACATTCGGCATGCAAACCCTTGATCAGGCGTTGCTGGAAGTCGTCAAGAAGGGGATGGTGACTCGCGAGGAAGCGGTCACCTATGCCCAGAACAAGGCGTCATTCAAACAGCAGATGTGATGAATTTGGCGAGAAGTGGGAGATAGAGAGTCACGCACTAAAATGGCTATCTCGCTATCCCTCACCTTCATACACTATATGCCCCTCCAGTAAGGTATACGTGACCCGGCCTTGCAATTCCCAATCGAGAAACGGCGTGTTCTGGCCTTGACTGTTGAGTATGCCCGGTTCCACCCGCCAGTCAGTTTCGGGATTGAACACACAGATATCGGCCCGTGCTCCCACGCCGAGATGGCCACAGTCCAGTCCCAGAATCCGCGCGGGACCCCAGGTTAGCCGTTCAATTAATGCCGGTAGGGATAACACCCCATCCCGCACCAGCCGCAGGCTCAACCCCAGCAGGGTATCCAGACCGGAAATGCCTGGCTCAGTGTCGCCGAAGGGTGCCTGTTTGGCGTCGGGTTCATGCGGCTGATGGTCCGAGCAGAGTGCGGTCAATACACCACTGGCCAGACCGGCCCGCAGCACCGCTTGATCGCGAAGTCCACGCAGCGGCGGGCGTACATGGCAACGGCTATCGAAGTGCGTCAGGTCCATCTCGGTCAGATGCAGATGGTGAACTGCGACATCGGCGGTAACAGGCAGCCCTTCCGCTTGGGCACGGGCGATGAGCTCGACTGCCCGGCTGCTGGACAGCCGGCCAAAATGCACCCGCACACCCAGATCGCGAATCAGCTCCAGATCACGGGCGATCATCCCGGTTTCCGCGGCAACCGGGATGCCAGGCAGGCCCATCCGGGTCGCCACCTGCCCTTCATGCGCCAGCCCATTGCCTAATTCGGGATCAAGCGGAGTCAGAAACACGGTCAGGCCGAAAGTCGTAGCGTATTCCAGCGCTCGCCGCAAGACCCGGCTGCTGGCGATAGGGTGTCCGCCATCGCTGACACCGGCGCAACCCACCTCCTGCAATGCCGCCATCTCCGTCAGATGCTCGCCGCGCAGGCGATGGGTCAACGCGCCCAGGGTCAGCACGCGTGCCTGACCAGCGAATTTAGCGCGCCGGCGAATCCATTCCACCACTGCAGGTTCATCAATCACCGGGTCAGTGTCGGGCGGGCAGACGAGCGTGGTGATACCGCCTGCGGCGGCGGCGCGGGTTTCACTGGCGATAGTGGCCTTGTGTTCCTGGCCGGGTTCGCGCAAGCGGGCGCACAAATCGATCAAACCAGGACAAACGATGTGCTTGTGAGCGTCGATTACCTGTTCGGGGATGAAACCGCCCGGTGGCTGGCCGAGACCGGCCACCTGGCCATCGGCGATAAACAGGTCGGCTATGCTATCGGTTTGGTGAGCCGGGTCGATGACTCGTCCGCCTTGAATCACCATGCGCATTAAGCGTCCTCCCCGGTTAACCGGGCGTGATGTCCCAGCGTAATAGACATGATGGCCATCCGCACTGCGATGCCGTTGGTCACTTGCTCCAGGATCACTGAGCGCGGCCCGTCTGCGACGCGGGAGTCGATTTCCACGCCTCGATTGATCGGGCCGGGATGCATGACGATCGCATCCGGTTTCGCCAGCGCCAGCCGCTCTTCGGTCAGACCGTATTGTTGGAAGAATTCCTGCTCGCTGGGCAGCAGCGCGCCTTCCATGCGTTCCCGTTGCAGACGCAGCATGACGACGACGTCTACGTCCCGTAAACCTTCCGGTAAGCGGTGAAATACCTGTACCCCCAGATTTTCCACCTGGGCCGGTAGCAGGGTACGCGGGGCGATCACCCGGATATTCCCTGCACCTAGAATATTCAAGGCGTGAATCAGCGAGCGGGCCACCCGCGAGTGCAGGATATCGCCGACGATCGCGATTTGCAGGCTGGGGAAATCCGGTTTATGGCGGCGGATGGTGAATACATCCAGCATCGCCTGGGTGGGATGGGCATGACAACCGTCACCGGCATTGAGGACAGCGATATGCGGCTTGACATGACGGGCCATGAATTCCGCTGCACCGCTCTGCGAGTGGCGCATCACGAACATATCGCATTGCATAGCTTCGATATTGTGCAGGGTGTCGAGCAGGCTTTCACCTTTAACTGCAGACGAGGTGGCAATGTTGAGGTTGAGTACATCAGCGGACAAGCGCTTGGCGGCTAACTCAAAGGTGGTGCGGGTGCGGGTACTGGCTTCGAAGAACAAATTGACTACCGTCTTGCCATGGAGCGTGGGTAATTTCTTAACCCGCCGCTCGGCGACGCCGCGCAGCGATTCAGCGGTATCGAGAATATCCGTCAGATGGCGATGGGTCAGCCCTTCGATCGTCAGGAAGTGCAGGAGACGGCCCTGGGCATCCAGTTGAATATGCGTGGCGCTCATGGAATGGTCTGAACGAGCAGTTGCAGAGGATCGGGACCGGTCAGCCGAACATGCTGGTCCGGTGAAAGTGTCAGATGGGCGCCGGCCGCGTTGGCTTCGATAGGCAGCTCTCGGCCGCCACGATCCACCAGCACCGCCAGCAGCACCGAAGCGGGCCGGCCGTAATCGAACAGCTCATTCAGCGCCGCACGCACCGTGCGTCCGGTGTACAGTACATCGTCGATTAAGATGAGATGGCGGTTTTCCACATCGAAGGGCAGCTCTGAAGGCCGAACCTGCGGATTGACGCCGATCCGGCTGAAATCGTCACGGTAGAAAGAGATGTCCAGCCGGCCGAGCGGCGTGGTGACACCCAGTTGCGCATGCAGTTGTTCAGCGACCCAGACGCCACCGGTATGGATGCCTATCAGCGCCGGTTCGGTCATCTTGTGCCGGGCCAGTAACTCGCGCAATTGGCTGGCCATCGTTTCAATCAGGGATTCAACATCGCGCATGAAGCAAGGCTCCGTTGGTGGTTGAACCAGCTTTCCAGAATTACTGCGGCTGCCTGAGCGTCCAACGCTGAGTTGCTTCTCCGGGGATGGCTGGGTTTAGAAGGGCGCTGCTCAGCCTCCCAGGAGGAGAGCCGTTCGTCGATTGTGGCTACGGGTAAATGGAATCGGCCTTGTAATTGGCGGCTGAAACGCAGCGCGGCTTCTGTCACGGCATTTGCCGTTTCGTCAGCATGGCGCGGTACGCCGACTACCAGTGCATCTGGGCGCCATTCGGCGATCACACGGGCAATGGCGTCCCAGTCAGGGCGCTGCTGGCGGGTGGACAGGACACATAGAGGCCGGGCTGAACCCGTGATAGCATCCCCCACCGCCACTCCGATCCGCAGCCGGCCAAAATCGAAACCCATGGCAAGTTGGCAAGGTGGATGGCTGGCCAGTGAAGGACCGGGTGCCGCAGCGGGCTGGCGCTCAGGCATGACCAGCATCGGAAGACAATAGGTTCAGGTCGACGCCGAGCAGGGCGGCAGCGGCCAGCCAGCGCTGTTCATTAGGGATGTTAAACATAATGTCAGGATCGGCGGGCACGGACAGCCAGGCATTTTCTGCTATTTCCCGCTCCAGCTGGCCCGGTCCCCAGCCTGCATAGCCCAAGGCGACCAGCAGATGTTGCGGACCTTCATTGCGTGCTACTGCTTGTAAAATGTCACGGGAGGTTGTAATGCCAATGTCGTCAGTGACCCGCAGAGTGGCGTCCCATTGACCGATCGGGCTGTGTAGAACAAAGCCTTGTTCCGGTTGGACCGGCCCGCCGTGATAAACCGGAATAGCGGTTAGTCCAGGCCGGTTAGCAGTGACTTGCAGATGCGCCAGCAACTGGTCAAGCGTCAGATTTAACGGCCGGTTAATGACCAGACCCAGCGCGCCGCTCGCATTATGCTCGCTGATATACGTCACGGTCTGAAAGAAGTTTGGATCGGCCAAGGCCGGCATGGCGATCAGAAACTGGTGGGTCAGATAGGTCGGCTCGATCATGGGTATATATCGGAATTTAGTTGCCGTTCAATCTATCCTTACCATGGTATCTCATTGCCGGATTCGCGGGTTAGGGTTTTTGTGGCGGTGTTATCGCTGAATGAATGCGCGTAATCGGCGCGTATAAACGGAATATCGTCATCGAAACCATCGTTGTCCGGCCCACCTGGTGGTGAGGATGGGGACCGGGCTGCAGCCGGTGTTTGCGCTTGCGGCCTTGATGCAGGCGCATAACTCTCGTCCGGACCTTCCGGGCCAAACGGCGCACTGCCGCCGCTACGATCGCCCTTTCTATCTAGCATTTTCATTTCATTGACGATAATTTCGGTCATATAGCGATCTTGTCCGGTATTCTTGTCCTGCCATTTGCGGGTTTGCAGGCGGCCTTCTACGAAGATTAAAGAACCCTTGCGTACATACTGGCCGACGATCTCAGCCAAAGGACTATAGAACACCAGGTTGTGCCATTCAGTGCGTTCCTGCTTCTCGCCGGTTGTCCGGTCTTTCCAGCTATCGCTGGTGGCCATGGTGACGTTAGCGACTGCCTTGCCATTAGGCATATAACGGACTTCCGGATCTTTACCCAGATGACCGATCAGAATGGCTTTGTTAATGCTAGCCATGTTGTTCTACTCCTTGAAGTTTAAGGGTGAAAGATGGAGGATATTAATCGCATGGAGTGCCCAGTGCATCACGCAAGCATTCAGTGGCGTTTTCAGCAAGAGCCGTTGAATGGGTTGGAGTATGTCATGACCCGCAGGTTACAGGCCAGTTTGAGCATGTGCCATAGCCAGCTCCTGTAGGGCTGCTTCGTCCAGGAGGTGCCGGTCTACTTTAAGGTAGGCCACGCCTTCAGTCGCGATGACCACAGCTTCTGCAACGCCTGATACTTGAGTCAGCCGGGTCGCGAGATGCCCGGCATCTACTTCGTTGCAAGTACCTACATTGAGCAGGCGATTGCTCAAATGGCGCGGACTCTTCATCGTCCAGGCTACGAGCAGCCAGATCAATGCACCGGACGTGGCAAAGGCGAACACCCCCTGGAGTCCAAACCGTCCATGCAGGATTCCACCCAACCCGCCGCCCGCAAACGCTCCTAGGAATTGGCTGCTGGAATAAATCCCCATCGCTGTGCCTTTGGCGTCGGGGGGGGCCATTCGGGTGATCAATGACGGAAGGGTTGCTTCCAGCAGGTTGAAAGCGGTGAAGAACACCAGTAGCAGCACGCCGGTTTCCAGCACGGCATCGTGCCAGGTCAATAGCCCGAACTCGGTCAGTGCCAAGATCAGGATCGCCCCCAAAAACACCGGTTTCAACCAGCGTTGCTTGTTGGCGATAATCACCAGCGGCACCATCGCCGCTATCGACAGTGTCAGCGCCAGCAGGTAGACGCGCCAGTGCTGGTCACTGGCCAGACCGGCATCGCGTAAGGCCAGCGGCACTGCAACAAAGGTGGCGGTCAACAGCAAGTGCAGCGTGAAAATCCCGAAATTGAGGCGCAGGAGTTGTCCATCGCCTAGAACGCGTCCGAACTGAGAGGCCACCGGCTCAGCATCGCGGTGAATGCGGCTGACCACCGGATCGGGTACCCGGAAATGGACGACAGCGATGCCGAGCAACGCTAAAAAGCTTGTCAGCCAGAAGATGCCCGGTACGCCAATCCAGCTGTTCAACACTGGACCGATCACCATTGAAACCGCGAATGACAGGCCAATGGTGATGCCGATGAGCGCCATCACCTTGATCCGGTGCTCCTCGCGGGTCAAGTCCGCTGCGAGCGCCATCACCGCCGCTGATACCGCGCCGCCGCCTTGCAAAGCGCGCCCAAGAATCACGCCCCAGATGGAGCTGGCGAGCGCAGCGACGACACTACCCAGGGCAAAGATGAGTAAGCCTATGTAGATAATGCGCTTACGGCCGTAACGGTCGGACAGAAAACCAAAGGGGATTTGGAAAACCGCCTGACTGAAGCCATAGACGCCAATGGCCAGCCCCGCTAATGCTGGGGTATTGCCCCGCAATTGTTCAGCATATAGCGCGAACACCGGCAAGATCATGAACAGGCCCAGCATCCGCAACGAAAAAACGCCTGCCAGCCAAAATGCTGCCCGGCGTTCGCTGATGGTCATATGCTCGCCTGTTAAATCAGCCGCCTTCATTCTGCTTCAAGCCCCCGTCTGTTTGGCTAAATCAAAACTCGCAATATACTACTTTTGTTATTTCGAGCCCGTCCGCTTCTAATTAGGATGAGCAATTTCCGCGAGCGGCTTTCTTTCGGCAGAAGGCGGCAAAAGCTGCGTCCAATAGTGGTGAATTTATTATAATGATTTAAAATAACGATAACAATCAGCTGGATAGTCTTGGTCATCTCAAGGGCAGGCCAGTTCCGGTGCGGCGAGTTTCAGCACGGCACAGG
>DDST01000006.1:73495-73990 GCA_002343485.1 Proteobacteria bacterium UBA2383 | reverse complement strand
CCTGCACCGCGGGTAATCGCGAGCGCGGTTTTTTCCAGTTTTTCGGCTCCTATAGGTTGTTTCGATTATCTGAAAATTCGTGATTGATTTTGGCTATTCAAAAAATGGTCAACCTTGTTGCTCTTGCTCTGCTGCTTCCAGACGTTGTAGATAGGAGGGGTGAAATTAGACCAATTTACAAAATTATCGGCTTCTAATTTTTTTGTAAATTCATCTTCCCATGTCGCTACTGCCTGCCGTGTAACCTCCACACTCCCGGCGATCTCTTCCTGAGTATGGCAAGCCAGCCAGCTACCTACGCGGCAAGCGGTATAACGGGGAGAAGCAATCTTTAGGTGGTCAGGTTCCAGGATCATCGGTGGATCAAAATGATCCACCGATATCAACCGCCGAACGCCTCGCCACCGAGTACAACGTCAGTCCGGCCACCTGCACCCGGATCAGGCCAGCTACCTACGCGGCAAGCGGTACAACGGGGAGAAGCGCAGCATGGCC
>DDST01000006.1:23492-73430 GCA_002343485.1 Proteobacteria bacterium UBA2383 | reverse complement strand
CAGTCCGGCCACCATTACCCGCGATGGCCAATATGCGGCTTGCCGATCTGTGTTAAGGTTTCTTCGGCTCTTCTTGCTGTCACCGTCTCCTACCAACACCCGCCAAGTAGCGACCCAAGAGCGACCCATAAACAAGCCTGAAAATAAATAAAACGTAATTTATTGATTAATAAATTATAAATTGTACTTTTTCTCAAGGAATTTTGTAACGAATTGTATCAAAGCTAATTGCTCAGCAAGCACTGTCTTTGGCATTTTCGATCCTCAACAAGTAATTTTGATAACATCAATCATGAACGATCATCTTCTCATCGTCGATGACGACCCTAGCCTGCGCGAACTGCTGGGTGATTATTTGGGGCGAAACGGTTTCCGGGTGAGCAGCATAGCGGATGGGCGCGGCCTATGGGCAGCGCTAGAACGGGAATCTGTTGATCTGATCATTCTCGATTTAATGCTGCCCGGTGACGACGGACTGGTCCTATGCCGCAACCTGCGTGCCCGTTCACGAATTCCCATTATCATGCTGACTGCCCGTGGCGATGATACCGACCGCATTGTTGGCCTGGAAATGGGCGCGGATGATTATCTACCGAAGCCATTCAATCCCCGCGAGTTGCTGGCCCGCATCAAAGGTGTGCTGCGCAGAGCCCACGATCCCGTTGGCAATCCGGGTGAAGCGAAACGCTTCCATTTCGCTGGCTGGACCCTGGAAGTCGCTACCCGGCAACTGATTGCCCCGGATAGAGTTCTAATTCCTTTGGGCGCCAGTGAATACCGGCTATTGCGAATATTTCTTGAGCATCCGCAACGGGTCTGGAACCGTGACCAGTTACTGGACCTGACCCAAGGCCGTGAGGCCATGCCATTCGATCGCAGCATTGACATGCAAGTGAGCCGATTACGCCGGCGCTTGCGTGACGATCCCCGTGAAGCAGCTCTCATTAAAACTATCCGCAATGAAGGTTATCTACTGACCGTACCGGTCCATCCGGAATATTGATGCGCCTGCTGCCACAATCTCTATTGGGCCGGCTGACCCTATTTCTGACCGGTGGATTGATCATCGCTCAGTTGTTCAGCGCTGCTATCTTGTTGCAGGATCGTGATCAGGCACTCTATCACGCCATTGGCGGCCATGTCGCTCAACGCATTGCTGCTATCGTCAAGCTACTGGATACGCTAGATGAAATTGAGCGGCGGCAACTGGCAGCAGCGCTGGATTTGCCACCGACCCGCCTCAGTCTGGACTTGCCCTGGTCCGATGAATCTATGACGGATGAGCGTTATCAGACGACATTATTCCGTACTCTGCTCCGCCGGCAACTGGGCTCGGATCGGCTCTTTCAGGTGGAAATTACCGGCGATCTGCCGTCACCACCGCAAGCCAATCGCCCCCCCTGGGTCACTCCAGATACACCCGCGCCCCGGCACTACGAGACCGGCCGGCCTCCGCATTGGCGTATGCACGCCATGATGTTAGGGCTGCGTAATTTCGTGGTACAGGTACGGCTGATCGACGGGGCAACGGTCACCTTCCAGCAAGTATTGCCGGAAGAGGTAATCGCCTGGCCAGCTCGATTGTTACTGATCCTGCTGGTCCTGCTGCTCTCGGTTCTCGTACTGGCAGCGCTGGCAGTGCGCGCCCTGACCCATCCCTTGAGTGTGCTGGCGGATGCGGCTGCGGAACTGGGCCGCGACATCCGCCGCCCGCCACTGGCTGAAACCGGGCCGCTGGAGGTGCAACAGGCTGCCCAAGCGTTTAACACCATGCAGGAGCGGCTGATCCGCTATCTCGAAGACCGTAACCGCATCCTGGCCGCTGTTTCTCACGACCTCAAGACTCCTATTACCCGGCTGCGGCTACGGACTGAATTATTGGACGATTCGCCGTTGCAGGAAAAATTTCAAGCTGATCTCGATGAGATGCAGCGTATGGTGCAGACTTCGCTGGATTTTCTGCGCAGCGGCGAGGATTCCGAGCCGATGGCGCGGGTGGACCTTAATGCCCTGCTGGATTGCCTGCGTGAAGAAGCTGAAGATGCCGGCCAAGAAGTGCGTATCGACGGCGTCGTTCACCAACCCTTACGCTGCCGGCTGCTGGCGTTGAAACGCTGCCTGACTAATCTAGTGAGTAATGCCCTAACATATGGACAGGATGTTGAAATCACGGTTGCAGATCGGCCGGACCGTCTGACGCTAACCGTTCGCGATCATGGCCCTGGTATCCCCAACGCCGAGTTGGAGCGCGTTTTTGAACCGTTCTATCGATTGGAGAGTTCGCGCAACCGCGATACCGGTGGTTCGGGGCTGGGGTTGAGCATTGCCCGCAATATCGCCCACGCGCATGGGGGCGAGTTGATTTTACGTAATCACCCAACAGGTGGATTGGAGGCAGTACTGGAACTGCCGCGCTGACGGCCCGGCCTATATACTCAAGAAGTAGCCCAGCGATTTAAGCATTGGCACTTTGCCCCCTTATGAAAAAGGATTGCATGGGGATATCACGGCACACTATCTAAGTACCCTGTTCGATCAACCGGGTCTACCTTCCGGCACTGTTGCCATCAAGACTTTCAAAAGTGACTTCGGCTTTGCGTATGGCCCATCAGAATTCTCTCCATCGTGTCCTTTGGCGGCTCACAATGGAAATGCCCCCGATGGACTCCCGGAATCGTCGAACACCTAAAGCCTCCCCGGCGGCAGAACCGGGGGATTACCTATCTTATGCAAAGACTTTGTCTGAGGGGCAGAGATCTACCACAGAATCCCGCTCCTCCTGGGGAAGAGACGCTGCATCTTCTTCCGTCGACATAACTCACAAGGTTTTCACCTTAACTAGCGCCAGCGTCCACCATTGCCGCCGCGCCCGATTTGACTGGAATTCGAGCCTGGACGCTGGGTCGGCATACTCAAAACCGCTGTCAATTGTTCATTGGTCATGAATTGCGCCTCGTAAACCAACCCCTGATTTTCAATATTGCGCACAAAAGCGCGCAAATGATTACCTGAAGCGGCAAGTAAGTTTTCATAACTCTGCCGCAAATCTACAGGCAATCTCTCATCGGCAAGCGCCTGTTGCAGATCAAGAATATCCATTTCCTCGATCGCTGCACCGGCAAATAGCGCTTCAGTCACCGATTTTTGACCACGACGGATAAGATCATCGTACAACGACTGTAAGTCACTGTTGTTGAATACCCCAACCACCGTCGTGGCTGGATCGGGAAGCCCATAGCGATCCAGCATGGCCAACATAGCATCCATGTGTTCCTGCTCAGACCGGGCGATATTGGCAAAGACTGGCTGTTCCCATACCTCGCTCAAAGTCAGGTAGACATCCCGGGCTAACTTCTCTTCCTCACGCATGAAAATTAAAGTCTGAACCGATTCGGTGCTCAGCCCAGCAACAGCGAACGCCCAAGGCGCCGCCAAAGCGACTGTCAAAACCACGACTGAGAACCGGCAGAGCGCACGATAGCGAAAACGGGGTTGCAGTAACGTCATTGATGATCTCCTTGATAGCCACCATTATTAATGGATGGATCCTGTACCCTCAGGCAATCATCCTCATTGCGAATTCGCAAACCACCGCTGTTTAGAAGCTACAGCGCCCATTCGCTCCCGGTGTTCATGGAATGGGTAGTTAGGCATCACTACAGATGATGATGCGCTACGCCCGCCTGAGCAACGAACATCTTGCCAATCCTGCAAAACGGATTAGCCGCCCGCAACTGATTTGCATACTTTTTGATATAATCCTAGAAAAGTATTTTTAACCATTTGAATCTATGGAATTATAAAAAATGAGTTGATTCTGGAGTAGAATCACGATGAATAAGCCATCCATCCATCAATAGACCAGATTCATACTCTGCAACTAATCATCTGCATCGATGAGATCAAACCTATGTGCATCCCCCGTCATTGTCCAAGACGCGATATTGCCCAAGAGGAAATGAAGGTGTTTCGCTGTGGCCGATGCTGCCGCCGCAACCCATCTCATGCAGAACACCCGGTTAGTGAAGCCAATACCCAGATTCGGCAACATTCCCGACACCGGGTTGGAAAGCAGCAGTTTCAATAGCTTACCACCTCATCCTCTTTCCCTTGGGAGGGGGTGAGAGGACTGAATGGTTACAATTACTGAATAATATCCGCAACGCTCGCCGCAACGCTTGAGGCAAATCCCCATGCCACGAATTGCTCTGCTTCTTGCCGGCCTGCTGTTCTGCCCGGTCATCTTGGCTCAGGATGCTGATCCTGTTAGCGTCAGCGCCCGCCCCTTCCGTGAAGCAGCATTGCCTGAACGAAGCACGGCACCGGCCAGCGTCATTGCACCCAACGACAGCCGCATTGCCGCCGAAGTCACCGCCAAGGTCGCACGCATTCATGCCGAAGTCGGCGGCAAGGTTAAAAACGGACAATTATTGCTGGAACTCGACAACACGGACTACCAGCTGGCGTTGGCACAGGCCGATGCGCAGGTGAAAGCAGCACAGGCGCGCGTGGCCTTGGCGGAACAACGGCTCCAACAAGGTTTATCGCTGCGCAAGAAGCAGTTTGTATCGGATGACGCTGTGATGGAGTTGCGAACCGGTGTTCAGGCTGCCGAGGCTGATCGTGACGTCGCCCAGGCGCAACAAGCCGTAGCAAGGCGCAATGTGGAGAAATGCCGGATTGCCGCCCCTTTTTCCGGGGTGGTACTGGAACGCCAAGCACAGGCCGGTGCGCTAGCCACACCGGGAATCACCCTGTTACGTCTTGTCGATTTGGCGCCGCCAGAGGTTGAGGCTCCGATACAAGCGGCTCAGGCGGACGGATTGCTGCAAGCACATAAACTGACCTTCGACAGCCAGGGGCAACGTTATCCGGTGCGATTGCTACGATTATCGCCAGTCGTGGATGTTGCCGCACGTACCCAGATCGCTCGACTAGCGTTTACCGGCCCAGCAGCGCCACCGGGTAGCAGCGGCATTCTGCACTGGGAGGGCGCCCGTGTGCTGTTGTCTGCCGAGTTGCTGGTTCAGCGTGACCACGGATTAGGAACCTTTGTTGTGGAAAACGGCCACGCTCGTTTCTTACCAACCCCCGATGCCCAAGAAGGCCGGCCCTTTGCCATAGATCTACCATCAGAAACCTTAGTCGTTACGCACGGCCAACAAGGTCTAAACGATGGCCAGTCCGTGACCGTGGATGGAACACGCTGAAATGCGCTTCGTCCGAATGCTGATTACCAACCACCCGCTGGCCAACATTGCTTTCGTAGTGGTCATCTTAATGGGGCTGGCCGCCTACTCACGCATGCCTCGTGAACAGGACCCGGAAATCAATTTTAACTGGGTTAACGTTATTACGATCCTGCCCGGCGCTTCCGCCGAAGATGTGGAAAAGCGGGTCACCAACCCCTTGGAGGATGCCGTTCGTAAGGTCCAGGATCTCAAATTTGTCATTAGTTCCTCCCGCGAGGGGGTCTCGAACATTCTGGTCCGGTTCCGTGATGTCCCAGTACGGGTGTTCGATAAACGGGTCAATGACCTACGCCGCGAAATCCAAAACAAGGCTAACGCCGAACTGCCCGTGGAAACCCAGGATCCGGAAATTATCGAAATCACCACCTCCAACGGCTTTCCTACCGCCATGGTGATGTTGACCGGGCAGGCCGATGATGAGCATCTACGCTCTGCCACGCGGGTGATCAAGGATGATCTGGAACGAATTCCCGGCGTCGATGCAGTGCTGGCGCTCGGTTTTCAAGATCCGGAGTTGCAAGTCGAATTCGACCCGCCGGCGCTGGCAGCGCGCGGTCTGACCGCACTGGATTTGGCCGAGGCATTGCGGCTGTGGTTTCGCGATGTGTTCGCTGGCAAGATCAAAACCGGCGGCGGCGAATGGCTGGTGCGAGTTAGCGGCACCACCGCCGATCCGGAACTTCTTGCGGGTTTCTACCTGCAACCATCGGGTGCGGCCGATGCCCGCATTCCACTGGACGCAGTCGCTCAGGTACGGCGCGGCCGCGACGATGCGCTGCAGCTGGCTGCCATGAACGGTCAGCCCGGCGTGATGCTATCCATCACCAAGATCGGTTACACCAACACGCTGGAGCTCGTGGGCCGGATTCGCGATTACATTGAGCGCAAGAATGCGGTGCTGGCCGGGAGCGGCCTGAAGCTCACCCTGACCGATGATCAGACCGTTCCCACCCGCCAAGCGCTGCGTGTGATGCAGAACAATGCCGCCATCGGCCTGCTGCTAGTGTTGGGGGTGTGTTGGCTGTTCCTGGGTTCACGTATCGCTACCATGGTGGCGCTTGGCGTCGTGTTTTCGGTGACCGGCGCCTTCATACTGCTGGATGCAGCCGGATCAACACTGAATGTTTCGGTATTGCTGGGCATCGTCATTGTATTGGGCATGCTGGTGGACGATGCGGTCGTCATTGTCGAAGCCACCTATTTTCGCATGGAGCGCGGCATGGCAGCGCTCGACGCTGTTCTGGATGCGCTGCATGAGGTTGGCTTGCCCGTGCTGGCGGCAGTGTCCACAACGATCGCCGCCTTCCTGCCGCTGATGCTGTTGCCGGGGATTGTCGGCAAATTTATGTTCGTTATTCCCTTTGTGGTCACAACTGGGTTGGTAATCAGCCTCATCGAGGCGTTCTGGATGCTGCCCGCCCATGTGAGCGCGTTAGGTAATCGCGCCATCCGCCGTTCAAAAACCCAAGCGCTGCGTGAACGATGGACTCACTGGGTGCGGCTTCAATACACCCGATTGTTGATTCATGTCATGCGCTACCCGGTTCGTTACCTGGGTCTTGCGCTGATATTGTTCCTCGGTGCAGGCGCCGCTGTAGGCGCTGGGTGGGTGAAGTTCCAATTCTTCGCGTTCGATCCGATCCGCCTGTACTACGTCAATGTGGACATGCCGGCGGATGCCCCGCTGGAGGAAACTTTGCAGCAGACCTTGGCGGTCGAGAAACGAGTGCATGCAGGACTGCATGCAGGTGAAGCGCGTTCGGTAGTTTCGCTGGCAGGCATCCAGTTTACTGAAACCGAGGTGCTCTACGGTGATCAGTACGGCCAGATTGCTGTGTCGCTCAATCCAGCAACGCCAGAGATGCGCGGACTCGATCCAATTATTGAAGACATGCGCGAAGCTGTCACCCATACGCCTGGACAAGCGGCGATTTCCTTCCTTAAGCTGTCTGGCGGCCCGCCGATCGCCAAGCCGGTGAGTGTCAAAGTACGCGCTGATAACCCTCAGGAACTCCGCGCCGCTGCCGATGCGGTGAAGACCATCGTAACCAAGATTCCCGGCGCCCGTGACGTGGTGGATAACGACACTACGGGCCGTGCCGAACTAAGCCTGCATGTGAATGTCACCGCTGCCCGTAACGCGGGATTGGACCCAGGGCGGGTCGCCCAGCTGGTGCGGCTCCATCTGGACGGCGAAGTGGTCGCCGATCTGCGTGATCAAGGCGAAAAAGTAGAACTGCGCGTGCGCGCCAAACCGCGGACTGTAGCTCGCGTGAGGGAGATACTGGATGATCCAGTAGCACTCCCGGGTGGAAAAACCACGGCCTTGGGCGCATTGCTGGTGGCAGAGGAGCGTGAGAGTCTGGGCCTGATCCGCCACTGGAACTTGCGCCGGGCAATCACCGTGGAAGCTGATCTCGACCCTGACCTTAATGACACGCTCTCTGCGAACAACACGCTACGTAAAGAATGGGAGTTGATCCGGGCGCATTACCCTAATACCGATCTCGACTTCTCTGGCGAACTGGATGACATTAATGAATCACTGGACGCTATGGGACCTTTGTTCCTGCTCGGGGTGGGATTAATTTACCTGATCCTGGCTGCCCAGTTTCGTAGTTATTTCCAACCCTTTCTGATCTTGGTCACCGTGCCGCTGGCATTCACTGGAGTCACACTGGGCTTACTGGTTTCTGGCAATCCGATGTCACTCTACACCCTGTACGGAGTGATCGCCTTGACTGGCATCGCAGTAAACGCGGCCATTGTGCTGATCGATGCCGCCAACACCCGCCGGGCCAAGGGTATGAGGACATTGCATGCCACACTCTATGCAGCACGGCGGCGGGTCATCGCTATTCTGATGACCACCGGTACGACCATTGCCGGGCTGTTTTCGCTGGCGTTCGGGCTGGCCGGGAAGTCGCTGCTGTGGGGACCGGTGGCGGCCAGTATCGTCTGGGGGCTGGCCTTCTCAACGGTGCTGACGCTATTCGTGGTGCCGGTGCTGTACCGGTTTTTCATGCGTCAACGAAAGGTCTTAAAATAAGATCGCCATCAGCAAAAAAGCCCCTTGCGGGGCCTTTTTGACAATTAAACCTCAATTAACGGAACTGTGCCGGTACATACTTGGTGGCGCAGCCAGTACTACCTGTCCAACCCGTAATTTCATTAGTAGTGGTATTGACACTTGGTAATAGTGTTAAAGCGCAGTCATTAGCAGCGCCAGCCGCATCAGTAGCGCCTGTTTCAGAAACATCGACCAAAATCGAAATGTTACCGCTAGTCGCAACAGTAAGACTATTACAATACTGGGAAGCATTTGTTGAGCAACCAGCAGATGTTTCATTACCCGGCATACGTACCTTAGTGTTGTAAAATTCTGTCACAGAGGTCTTGCAAGCACCTAGAGTAGCGGCGCACTCACTGACCTTAGAACGGGCGATGTAGTCCTTGTAGGCTGGGATTGCGATAGCCGCCAAGATACCGACGATGGCAACCACGATCATCAATTCAATCAGGGTAAAACCTTTTTGTAACTTCTTCATAGTATCTTCCTCAGTTTAATGCCTCAAAGCGGGCTTGAAAGAATTTTTGCTACGCCCACTCCAAAGCAGAGAACGGGCCAACTCCGCCGATTCCATGCAAATAGCCGGAAAAACCTGGAAACGCCCTGCTAAAAAGGTGGAATCCTACGACTCAGCGCCTACGGCAACTCACCAATGGCTGACAAAAATTGTCAAGTGCGGACCTAGCAGGACAAAACGATAGATAGGTTGACAATCACTGGCTAAGCTTGGGGATAATGGTCAAGTATCCTTGCGATCCGGAGTCATCCCCTTACCATGAACACGCCTGCGCCCTCACTTGGCTCAACTGCCTCATCTTCCGTGATCCTCCCGCTCATTACGCTGGCAGTTGGCCTGCTAACCGCAATTGCCATCTACACGCCCGGACTGTCAGGCCCGTTCTTTTTTGATGACATTTTCAATATCCAGAACAACCTGCACCTACGATTGACCGAGCTAAATGCTTCGGCGCTGAAGCTCGCCGCTTTCTCAACCAATACTGGCCCCTTCCAGCGCCCGGTCAGCATGTCGTCCTTTGCCCTCAATTATTATTTCTTTGGCGAAGGTCCGGCTTCCTTCAAAGCCGTCAACCTCGGCATCCACCTTATCAGCGGCGTCTTGATTTTCTTACTAGCGCGATTGCTGTTGCGGCTTGCAGCGCAACGAGCAGATCTTGCTGTGATTCGCGACCGGGTTACTCTCACGGCAGCTCTCATCGCTGCCCTCTGGCTCGTTCATCCCATCAACCTGACCAGCGTGCTCTACGTTGTACAACGGATGGCCTCGTTGTCTGCTCTGTTCATCCTGCTGGCGCTGCTGACCTACACGACCGGCCGATTAAGATTTCCAAAACACCGGTTCCAAGGCGCGCTCTGGTTCGCAGTCACCGCCCTGTTCTGGCTGTGTAGTTTAGCCAGCAAGGAAAATGCTTTGCTGTTGCCCTGGTACATCTTCCTGATTGAATGGTTATTCTTCTACCCTCTCCAGCCGCGCCCGACTCTCGGCACTCGCCTCTATACGTTTGCCTGGCTGATCGTACCGCTGATTAGTGGACTCATCTATTTCGCCTTCCACCCCGGAATGTTCGACTACTATGGCCGCACGTTTACCTTGACGGAACGCCTGCTTACTGAAATTCGCGCCTTGTGGTTTTACGTTGGACTGATACTTCTTCCACGTCCTGCCGCTCTGGGCATTTTTCACGATGATTTTGCGATCTCCACCGGCCTGCTCACCCCTTGGACTACACTGCCAGCAATTCTCGGCTGGCTGTTAGCGATCGGACTCGCTCTACGCTTTCACCGCCAATACCCTTTGCTCGCATTCGGTATTCTGTTTTTTCTTGCCGGCCACGCCTTGGAATCCTCCATCTTTCCTCTAGAGATCATGCACGAGCACCGCAACTACTTAGCCGGGTCCGGTATCCTATTTGGCGGCATCACTACGCTTGTCCTGATGGACAGTCCACATCCTTACTTCCAACCAAGAATTCGTTTCCTCCTGACCGGAGTGTTTTTCATATTCTTCAGTGCTATTACTTTCGGCCGCGCCTCTCAGTGGCAGGATCTGACCCGGTTAATTCTCAGCCAGGTTCATCATCATCCCGAATCTGCCTCCTCAAACTATGAAGCAGGCCGCTTGTATATTGCGCTGCGCGAGCAAAGCCAGGACTGGTTGCAAAAGGACCAATTCAATACGGAAGCGGTTCAGTATTTTGCCAAAACAGCGGCTTTGGCACCGTACGCCACCGCGCCATTGGCCATCCTCCTGGCTAATGCTGGGAATGCCAATCCCACTGATCCTGTAATGATCCAAGAAGCGCGGGACCGCCTGCGCCACCAGCACCCCGTCGATTCCGCAATCAACAACCTCCTCACTCTAAGCCGCTGTGAACGGCAACGTAATTGCAGTTTGCCGGAAGGCTTAGTTGACAGTTTATTTCAAGCCCTGCTGACCAACCCGCGAACAGAAGGCGAGTTGCGAGCAACTCTATTTGACGAACTCGCTCTTCGCGCGATGCATACCGGGCGATTTGCCGAAGCGGAGACGCTGTTCAAGCAGGTTCTCGCTATCAATGCCACCAAAGCGATGTTCCGGATCAACTATGTGATGCTCCTCATGCAACTCGGCCGGCTGGATGAAGCACGGGAACACCTCGACCGGATACGAGCAGCGCCACAACCTGCTGCAATCACCCAGCTCGCTGAAACTCTGAAGCAGCATATCGAGGAAGGCCCCAAACAGGACGCGTCAGAACCCAAAGCGTCTAGCAATACAACCGGTTTTTTACTCCAGAAATTAACACAACCGAAAGACTCTAAGTCACTTTTCGATTTTAATCACAATCCGAGTCAAATCGACCAATAACCTCCTAGTTAATCACGGAGAATGTACTAGTGATTAAGAGTCATTTTCAACGCATCAATAAATCCATGATGACGCTAGAACCATGGCCAAAACAAATAGTACGGACAGGATTATTATTTTTAGCCCTGCTAATTCTGATCTCACGGATACCCACCTTTAATGAGGCATTTGAACGCGATTTAATGATCTATATGACTATCGCTGATGGTCTATTACAAGGACGCCAATTATATGCTGATCTGTGGGATATTAAGCCCCCAGGGGTATACTGGGTTTACGCTTTGTTTGCCAAGCTTTTTGGAGCGAGTCCACTGGCAATCTTTCTAATGGGATTGGGTTGCGCCTGGCTGACCCTTTGGTTTTGTTATCTAGCTGGGCGCAGCGTGGCAGGATCATTAGGTGGACTGCTGGCAGCGGCTCTCTGGGCGATCATCAGCGGCGATCTGGCGCTACAAGCTAACCAACCCAACACCGAAGCCTTTATCAATGCCGGCCTGTCTGGAACTTTCGCTCTACTGCTTGATGCAACTCCTAACCGACGATGCTGGGGGCGCTTTGCGGCCATCGGTTTGTTATCTCTGCTGGCGTCCCTCTTTAAGCAGGTAAGCCTGGTTACTACCGTCATGATATTGGCAACCTATGTCATCTTGGCACCCTGGATCGCAAAAGCAACCACCGATTCCTCAAGCGTCACGATCTGGATGCAACGCAGCCGAGCTATCATCCAATCTATTTGGGTAGGTGTAGTAATCGTATTTGGATGGGCGCTTGTTGCAGGATATTTTCAATGGCAAGGTCATTTCGCCGAATTCAAAGAAACCCTGGTCGACTATGGCCGCGACTACGTCGGCAATATGGGGACAAACATCTGGAAGTTCCTAGCTGATCCACTGCTCCATTTACCTAGAATGGGGGGAAGTATTTTTTACCTGTGGCTAGCATGGCTTTCCATAGTGCTAGTCGCTGGATATTTCTGGAAAGAACGCCATTGGCCGTTTGGTTTATGGCTGGCTTATTGTGCTGGAGCTATCATTGCTATCTCTCTGCCTGGATATTTTTATCCACATTATTTTCAGTTGTGGCTACCTCCAACAGCCATCGGCGTTGGCTGGCTGCTCGCTAAGAGTTTGACCTCTGGACCCAAATTGGTCATGGGATTATTGATAGTTGCTATATTGCCGTTGATCGGATTGCGTTTATATCAATATACGATTCCAGTGGGACAAGTACCTCTCTACAAGTATGGCCAAGGGCACGGTCCGGAGGCTCTGGAATCGCAATACATTGGTCAATGGATTCACCAGAATATTCCACCGGAAACACTGGTTTACCATTGGGGAGCGGAACCGGGAATTTATTTTTGGGCCAAGCGTACACCACCAGTAGGAATGGTGGTGACTTATCCCCTGCTAATGGGTAATCCAGATTTTGTCGCTCGGCATACTGAAAAACTTCTACAACAACTTAAGCAGTTACATCCTGGTCTGGTCGTTGCCAATAAGTCCATGTTAATTCGAGATCACCCTGTTGTAGAATGGCTAGCTGCCCACTACAAGGCTTCTTCGGATTTCCCCAAAACCGAGCGGTTTATTCTGTTGATCCAACGGTAAAATCGATCTATCTCCCTATGTCAAATCTAAAGCCGATTAAGTGCGAGCTTTCTATTATTGTACCGATGTACAACGAAGAGGAATCTGCCGAGTTTTTTTTCGAACGCATTGAACAGGTGCTCGATGCAAGCGGTATCCACTACGAAATCATCTGTATCAACGATGGTAGTCAAGACCGCACCCTTGAACAACTCTTAGTCCAGCGCACCCGTAACCCTGTAATTAAGATTATTGACCTCTCGCGCAACTTTGGAAAGGAAGCTGCCTTGACTGCTGGCCTTGAGCATTGTACTGGCGCAGCCGTGATCCCCATTGATGTCGACTTGCAAGACCCGCCAGAGCTCATTCCACACCTGATGAGTAAGTGGCGAGAAGGCTACGATATCGTTTATGGAGTCCGCGCTACCCGGACCCATGACGGATTCTTCAAAAAAATCACCGCGCAATTATTTTATAAGCTTTACAATGTATTGACTGATATTTATATTCCGCATGATGCTGGAGATTTTCGCCTACTCGATCGACGGGTTGTCGAAGCTCTCAAACAGCTACCTGAACATAATCGCTTTATGAAAGGTTTATTTTGTTGGGTGGGTTTTCGTCAAACCGGTATTCCTTACGACCGTCCTGCCCGAAAAACCGGTTCCAGCAAGTGGAACTACTGGCGGCTGTGGAACTTTGCCTTGGACGGTATTACAGCCTTCAGTACCTTGCCGTTGCGGGTCTGGAGTTATATTGGCGTTATCATCTCGCTGCTGGCTTTTCTCTATGCCACTTTCCTGCTTCTACGAACGCTGATCATGGGTATTGATTTACCTGGCTATGCATCATTGATGGTAGTGATTTTGTTCCTGGGTGGCATCCAATTGATCTCCTTGGGCATCATTGGCGAATACCTGGCCCGACTCTGCTTGGAAGCCAAGCAACGCCCCATTTACCTAACTCGTGAACTCTATGGTCTCAGTCCTAAGGAGTAGCCAGTGTGGAACGGATTATCTATCAACAAATGGCCGCCATTGAAAACCAACACTGGTGGTTCGTAGCCCGCCGCCAGATCCTCGCCTCGATCCTGCGCCGCATCAATCTATCTTCCCAAACTTATATTCTTGAAGCAGGTTGTGGCACCGGCGGCAATCTCGATTTGCTTAGTCAGTTTGGGCATGTCTCCGCCTTCGAGCCAGATCGTGAAGCCCGTGAACACGCTTGTAGAAAGCAGAACCCGAACCAATATGACATCCGTGACGGCTACCTGCCCGACTCGATACCCTTTGAAAGCGCCGCTTTTGACTTGGTCGTAGCATTGGATGTATTGGAACACCTCGACGACCACTGTCGCTGTCTAGCTGCTCTGCGAAAACATCTTAAACCGGGGGGATGGGGCCTCTTTACTGTGCCTGCCTTCCCGTTTTTATGGAGTCGCCACGATGAATTACACCATCATCGGCGGCGCTATCGAAAAACTGGACTGGCCGCTGCCCTTCGCACCGCTGGCTTTGAAAATCTGAGAATCATTTACTTCAACACCCTACTATTTCCAATGATCGCCAGCGTGCGTCTGGTCAAAAACCTGCTCGGCGAACATATCAGCCGTGACGATCAAATGCCCCCTGAAATGGCCAACCGCATACTCACCCAGATATTCGCCAGCGAACGCCATCTAGTGGGTCGGCTCCCCTTGCCCTTTGGAGTGTCCCTACTGGCGACAGCGCGTAATCCAATGCTATGAAAACCGCCAACCAGTTTCTCCGCTTCGCAATTATTGGTGGAACAGCGACTGTCACGCATATCATCACTGCCCTTGCGCTCAACGAAATTCTTGGCTTGCCTGCCCTAACCGCTAACTTCTTGGCCTTCACCACTGCTGTACTCGTTTCATACTGGGGCAATCATAGCTGGACATTTTCCAGACAGGGTCAGCATGACCATTATCTGCCACGTTTCGTAGTGGTAGCCCTAACCGGCATGGTTCTGAACCAGATCATTGTTTACACTATGGTCGATCTCGGTCACTGGAGCTACCGACTAGCACTGGCTATCGTTGTATTCATGGTTCCTCTGATCACCTTTACCTTGAACCGGCTCTGGGTCTTTGAAATTCCAGTCGCAAAATCTAGACTGAATCGCTTACCCTAAATGTCTATTTGAACATCTGGTAATTAAACCTGACTCATGCCTCCATCCACTCTCATCCTTCCCGCTCGCAATGAAGCAGCCAGCCTGGTAACCCTGCTACCCCGTCTGCAAAAAACTTGCCCCGGTGCGGAAATCCTAGTCATCGACGATGGTTCGGCGGATAACACTGCCACGCTGTGCGCCGAATACGGCGTCCAACGGCTAACACATCCCTACACCATGGGCAACGGCGCAGCTATCAAGACCGGCGCCCGTCAGGCCCAAGGCGAAGTGTTGGTGTTCCTCGATGCTGACGGCCAGCACGATCCTGCCGATATCCCTCGGCTCCTCGCTAAACTGGAGGAAGGCTACGATATGGCCGTCGGTGCGCGGGACAATAACTCGCAAGCCTCTCTGGGCCGCAATCTGGCTAATCGCGTTTACAACTGGATCGCCAGTTGGATGACCAATCATCGTATCACCGATCTGACTTCTGGCTTCCGCGCCGTACGAGCGGACCAATTCCGCGAATTTCTCTACCTCCTGCCCAACGGCTTTTCCTATCCGACAACCATTACTATGGCTTTCTTCCGCGCCGGTTATCCGGTCGCCTATGTGCCGATTACCGCCGCCCGCCGCCAAGGCAAAAGCCACCTCAAACCCCTGCAGGATGGGGTGCGTTTTCTGCTCATCATCTTCAAGATCGGCACCTTGTATTCCCCGCTTAAGATCTTCTTCCCTATCAGCCTATTCTTGTTCCTAGCCGGGCTAGGTTACTATCTATATACCTTCTTTAGCGTTGGCCGCTTCACTAACATGAGTGCCCTCCTGCTCTCGACTTCAGTGCTGATATTCGCCCTGGGCTTGTTGTCAGAACAGATTACCAACCTAATTTACAAACCTTAAGCTGACCCGCCGGTTTTCCAGTCGCTATCAGCAACAGGTTCTGGTATTGTGTAGCGTCTTTTCGCAACCCCCCACCCCTGGCATGACCCGATTTATTTTCATTACTGGCGGCGTCGTCTCCTCGCTTGGCAAAGGCATTGCTGCCGCATCGTTAGCAGCCGTCTTAGAAGCCCGGGGTCTGAAAGTCACCCTCATCAAGCTCGATNNCCCTACATCAACGTCGACCCCGGCACCATGAGTCCGTTTCAGCACGGCGAGGTATTTGTCACTCACGACGGCGCGGAAACCGATCTCGATCTCGGCCACTACGAACGCTTCGTGGGCATGACCGCCAGCCGGCGCAATAACTTCACCACCGGGCGCATCTACGAAAACGTGATCCGCAAGGAACGGCGTGGCGACTATCTCGGCGGCACGGTGCAGGTCATCCCGCATATCACCGATGAAATCAAGCGCTGCATCCGCCTCGGCGCGGGCGAGGCAGACATCGCTATGATTGAAATCGGCGGCACGGTCGGCGACATTGAATCCCTGCCCTTTTTGGAAGCCATCCGCCAACTGGGCCTAGAGCTGGGCCGCGAGCGTTCGCTGTTCATTCACCTGACTTTGGTGCCTTTCATTAAGTCCTCCGGTGAACTCAAGACCAAACCGACTCAGCACTCGGCCAAAGAACTGCGCTCCATCGGTATCCAGCCCGACATGTTGTTATGCCGCTCAGATCGGGAAATCCCCGCTGAAGAGCGGCGTAAAATCGCCCTGTTCACCAATGTCGAACCCAAGGCGGTGATCAATGTCCCTGATGCGGACACCATCTACCGCATCCCCCTGCTGCTGCATGCGCAGGGTGTCGACGAGATTGTGGCTCGTAAGCTACGGCTGGAAAACCTCCCGCCTGCCCGGCTCGCTGACTGGGAGCGAGTAGTCGAGTCCATCGAAACCGCGATAGGCGCAGTGGACATCGCCATGGTCGGCAAATATGTTGATCTGACTGACGCCTACAAATCGCTCAACGAAGCCCTGCTGCACGCGGGTATCCATACCCATACCCGGGTTAACATCCATTATTTGGATTCCGAGCGCATCGAACGGGAAGGAACCGTCAGCCTGGAACGCATGGACGCTATCCTGGTGCCTGGCGGTTTCGGCGAACGTGGCATTGAAGGCAAGATTGCCGCAGTCCGTTTCGCCCGCGAACGGCACATTCCCTATCTAGGCATTTGCCTAGGTATGCAGGTTGCAGTTATCGAGTTTGCCCGCCACGTCGCCGGGCTGGAAGACGCGCACAGCACCGAGTTTCGCAAGGACACTCCGCATCCGGTCATCGCCCTGATTACTGAATGGACCGACGAAACAGGTGCGCTCCAACAACGTCAGGAAGGTGGCAACTTGGGCGGCACGATGCGGCTCGGCGCCCAAGCCTGCCTGTTGATGCCTGGCACCCTCGCTCGCGCTACCTATGGCAAGGACGTTATCACTGAGCGCCACCGCCATCGCTACGAATTCAACAACCGCTACCGGGAACGGCTGCAAGCTGCTGGCTTGGCACTATCTGGTCATTCGCTGGATGACCGGCTGGTGGAAACTATCGAACTACCCGATCACCCTTGGTTCTTCGGCTGCCAGTTCCATCCAGAATTCACATCCAAGCCACGCACTGGGCACCCGCTATTCCAGGGTTTCGTCGAAGCAGCGATCCAACAGCACCAGCAACGTCAGCGGGAGGCTAACACGCCATGATGAAACTCTGTGGTTTCGAGGCTGGCCTGGACCGGCCTCTGTTCTTGATCGCTGGCCCCTGCGTAATCGAATCCGAGCAACTGGCTCTGGATACCGCCGGCCAGCTCAAGGATATCACAGGGCGGTTGGGTATCCCATTCATTTACAAATCTTCGTTCGACAAGGCCAACCGCTCTTCATATCAAAGTTATCGCGGCCCCGGCCTGGAAGAAGGGCTAAAAATCCTGGAGAAGATCAAGACTCAGATTGGCGTACCCGTGCTGACCGATGTGCATGAATACACACCGTTGGAGGAAGTTGCGACGATAGCGGATGTGCTGCAAACTCCAGCATTTCTGTGCCGGCAAACCGACTTTATCCAGAATGTGGCCCGCCAAGGCAAGCCGGTCAATATCAAGAAAGGCCAATTCCTCGCGCCCTGGGACATGCGCAATGTCGTCGCCAAGGCGCGCATGGCCGGTAATGATCACCTGATGGTCTGCGAACGCGGAGCATCCTTTGGCTACAACAATCTGGTGTCCGATATGCGAGCACTGATGGTAATGCGCGCGACTGGTTGTCCGGTCGTGTTCGACGCCACCCATTCAGTGCAATTACCCGGCGGTCAAGGCAATGCTTCTGGCGGTCAGCGGGAATTCGTGCCGGCGCTAGCACGGGCCGCTGTAGCCGTAGGCATTGCCGGGATTTTCATGGAGACCCATCCTGATCCGCACCAAGCGCTAAGCGATGGCCCCAACGCTTGGCCGCTGGATCGAATGGAATCCTTGCTAACCACATTGCAAGCGCTGGACATCCTGGTTAAACAGCACGGTTTCCTGGAAACCGGACTAGAATGACTGTCAATGACAGCCTTATCCCCAAGAGTGCAACATCCAGAGGAGTTTGAAGAATGTCGAAAATCAAAGAGATCCGTGGCCGTGAAATCATGGACTCACGCGGCAATCCGACCGTCAGCGTGGACGTGGTCCTGGAATCCGGAGCCAAAGGCACGGCGGGCGTTCCGTCCGGTGCGTCTACTGGCAGCCGCGAAGCGCTGGAACTGCGTGACGGTGATAAGAGCCGCTACCTTGGTAAAGGCGTCCTGAAGGCCGTTGCTAACGTCAACGGTGAGTTGCGTGATGCCCTGCTGGGTATTGAAGCAGTTGGCAATCAGGCTGCCATCGACCAGCGGATGATTGACCTGGACGGCACCCCCACCAAAAGCCGCCTCGGCGCCAACGCGCTTCTCGGCGTGTCAATGGCAACCGCTCATGCCTCTGCCGCCGAAAAAGGCGTACCGCTGTACAAATACCTGAATCCGGTCGGCCCGTATCATCTGCCAGTCCCGATGATGAATATCCTCAACGGCGGAGCCCATGCTGATAACAGCGTGGACATGCAGGAATTCATGATCATGCCAGTCGGTGCACCCAGCTTCCGCGAAGCGCTGCGCTGGGGAGCAGAAGTGTTCCATGCGCTGAAGGCCGTCCTCAAGAAGCAAGGCATGAACACCGCAGTGGGCGACGAGGGCGGTTTCGCTCCGAATCTACCATCTAATGAAGCTGCGCTAGATGTAGTCATGGAAGCGATTCGCAATGCTGGCTACACCCCAGGCAAGGATCTTTACATCGCTCTGGACTGCGCCAGCTCCGAATTCTACAAGGACGGCAAGTATGTATTGGAAGCAGAGGGCAAGTCTTTTACTTCCAACGAATTCTCTGACAAGTTGGCCGATTGGGTCAGCCGTTATCCTATCGTCTCCATTGAGGACGGTCTGGACGAGAGCGATTGGCCGGGTTGGGCCTATCTGACCCAGATTTTAGGTAAGAAAGTGCAACTGGTCGGCGATGATCTGTTCGTCACCAACACCTCGNNCTCGTCAAGGTCAACCAGATCGGCACCTTGACCGAGACCCTGGCGGCGATCCAGATGGCTGCCGACGCCGGCTACACCTCGATCTCTTCCCATCGCTCCGGTGAGACTGAGGATACTACGATCGCTGACCTAGCGGTGGCCACTGCCGCAAGTCAGATCAAAACCGGTTCACTCAGCCGTTCCGACCGCATCGCCAAGTACAACCGGCTGCTGGTGATCGAGGAAGAATTGGGTTCGGCTGCGGTTTATCCAGGCAAGAAAGCCTTCAACGTGTTCCGCGATTAAACACGGCAGTCTATTGGCTGATCCGCTCCCTAGCCTGTCAGGGGGTGGATCATGGCGTGCCTCCATACCACGCCTTCCTCTCCCATCGCTTTAGTTGCGGATGGGGCCAGAGGGAGGCGTCGATTATTTTTACCGCTCATCCGCTGTCATGGCCCATCCAACCGAACAAGGATTGAAACTGCAGATTTTGATCGCGGTGCTGATTGCAGCACTGGTTTTCTTGCAGTATCTACTGTGGCTGGCTGAAGACGGGGTGCAGCAAACTTATGCCCTGCGCATCACCATCCAGACGCAAACTGAGGAAAATGCCGCACTGGATGAGCGCAATCGCGCTCTGGAAGCAGATGTTGCTGATTTAAAAAACGGATTAATGGCCATTGAAGAACGAGCACGCGCCGAAATGGGTATGATCCGGCCAGATGAGACTTTTTACCGCATCCTTGAGCAGCCTCTACCGAAACCAATAGAGAATCCACCCGCCAAACCGGGAGCATCATCCCGTAAATCACCAGCGCCGTCTCATTGAGCGGAACCGGAAATCCGCGCTATCCTGAAAAAAAGCGATGATGGACACAGTGCGTTATTGGGCGATGGTGCCAGCCGCCGGCGCCGGCAAGCGAATGGGATCGACGATTCCCAAACAATATCTACCGTTGGCTGGCCAACCGGTGATTGCCCATACCCTAGATACCTTGCTGCGCTATCCACGCCTCGCTGGCCTAGTGGTCGCTATCAGCGCCGGGGACGAGTGGTGGCCCGAGGTAGCCGCAGGCATCACTCCTGACAAACCGCTGCGGATAGTCACTGGCGGTGCTGAGCGCTGCCATTCGGTGCTAAACGGACTGGACGCGTTGTCGGAGTATGCGCATCCCGGCGATTGGGTGCTGGTTCACGATGCCGCTCGTCCCTGTCTGACCGTGAGTGACCTGGACCGGCTGTTAGCCGAACTCGCTAGCGATCCGGTCGGAGGCTTACTCGCGATTCCGGTGCGCGACACCCTGAAGCAGGCCAATGCGAGCCAACGGGTCACGGTAACCGTGGACCGCTCACAGCTTTGGCATGCGCTAACTCCGCAAATGTTCCGGCTGGGAGTTTTGCGCAACGCCCTGCAGGTCGTGATGAAAAGCGGGCTTTTAGTGACTGACGAGGCCACAGCGATGGAAGTAGCAGGTTTTGCGCCCCGCCTGATCGAAGGCCGGGCGGATAATTTAAAGATCACCCGGCCGGAAGACCTGGCGCTCGCTGAATTTTATTTGACGCGCCGTTCCGCTTCTTCCGCCTAGAGGTTTCATGGGTATGCGCATCGGACACGGTTTTGACGTTCATGCCTTTGGCCCAGGCAAGTTCATCACTTTGGGCGGCATCCGTATCCCGCACACGCACGGCCTGATTGCCCATTCCGATGGAGATGTATTGCTGCATGCGCTGTGCGATGCATTGCTAGGCGCGGCGGGATTAGGGGACATTGGCCAGCACTTTCCCGACACTGATGCAGAATTCAAGAACATTGACAGCCGCTTGCTGCTGCGGCAAGTGGTTAGGTTACTCCTACAGGAACGGCCACTCGCCGTCAGCAATGTGGATGCTACGATCATCGCCCAAGCACCACGCATGGCACCGTACATTCCCGCCATGCGCGAATCGATCGCGGCGGATCTGGGCATCGCTCTGAATCAGGTCAATGTAAAGGCGACCACCACCGAACGGTTAGGTTACATTGGGCGCGGCGAAGGGATTGCCGTTCATGCTGTGGCGCTGCTGGTACGCTACGCCTGATGTTTTGATTCACCCGGCCCGGCAGCAATCGATCGGTTGGGATCTTCATCATTAAGCACGGAGTTCCGGAATGAAATCAGTAGCAGCTTTCGATCCACTCCCTTTCGCTTATGGCCAACCCGGACTGAGCGGGCGATTGCGCACCATCCCCGAAGATTTCCAGGTTCGTGAAGAATTGGATTTCCCGCTGGATGGCGCCGGCGAACATGCCTGGCTGCGGGTGCGTAAGCGCGGCGCCAATACAGATTGGGTAGCCAAGCAACTGGCGATGCGCGCCAATGTCTCGCCGAACGCGGTGAGCTATGCCGGTCTTAAAGACCGCCATGCGGTTACCGAGCAGTGGTTCTCGGTGCATTTGCCTGGCAGACCCGATCCTGATTGGCATGCCGGACCGCATCCAGACTTCACAATACTGAGAACTATTCGCCACTCCCGCAAACTACGGCGCGGCGCATTATCTGGCAACACGTTTTGCATTACCGTCCGCGATCTGCACGGCGATCCTGCTGAGTTGGCCAGCCGGTGGCAAGCCGTCATCGCTACTGGCGTTCCCAATTATTTCGGCGAGCAGCGTTTTGGGCGGGAAGCCAGCAACCTGGAGCGTGCCGAAGCGATGCTGAGCGGCCAAGCAAAAATACGTGACCGGCACCAACGCGGTCTGTACCTATCCGCTGCACGTTCGGCACTGTTCAATGAGGTGCTGGCCCAGCGGGTTGCCATGGGAACCTGGAACCAGGCGCTACCGGGCGAGGTATTGATGCTGGCTGGCAATCACAGCATTTTTACCACCAATGCGTTGGATGAAACAATCTGCCAGCGAGTCGCCACATTCGACCTGCATCCGACGGGGCCACTGTGGGGTGCCGGTGAATTACGCAGCGGCCACTCAATCAAAGAGCTGGAAGAGGTGATTGCTGCAACGCGGCCCCTTTTCCGTGATGGACTAGCAGCGGCCGGTCTGAAGCAGGAACGGCGAGCGCTGCGACTGATTGTGTGGGATTCTACGTTGGAATTTCTAGAACCGGGCATCGTGGTTTTTACATTCCGGTTGCCGGGAGGCGCTTACGCCACCACCGTGTTGCGTGAGCTTATCGAAATGGCGTGATAGTTATCCTGACCATGCCAAAAATTACTGTTACGACTGATTTCATCTAAGTAGCCCGTAAAAGCGTTGATTTCGTGATATCCAGCTTTTTGAATATTCCCACTACCATCCGCCGCGCTCTACTGATGTTCAGCGACACCGTGGCGGTGCTGGCCGCTGTCTGGGCCTCGTTCGCTATTCGTCTCGGTGAATGGTGGCCGGACCTGCTGCAAGACGTCATCTGGTTGTTTCCATTAGCAGTCGTAGTTCTCATTCCGGCCTTCGTCGTGGCCGGTCTATACCGCCCGATCTTACGCTATGCGGATGAGAGCCTGCTGCACGCAATCGTGCTAGGGACAAGCGCCGGTCTCCTGCTAATGATGGCGGTCTGGGTGTTTATGCGCCAAGGCATCGTGCCACGTTCGTCATGGTTAATTGCCTGGCTCGTGCTGATCGCCCTGGTTGGCGGCGGCCGGCTGGCGCTGCGCCGTACCCTGCGCCGGCGATTTCGCTTATCCACCGCCCGGACGCCAGTGATCATCTATGGGGCGGGTGAGGCCGGCGCGCAACTGGTCCATGCCTTGCGCTACAGCGCCGAATTCGAACCCACCGTGTTTGTGGACGATAACCCGCAACTATGGAGTAGCGTGGTGCTAGGACTCAAGGTGCGGGCGCCGTTTAAACTGCCGCGCCTGATTGTCCGCTATGACGCTGGCCTCATTCTCCTTGCCCTGCCCTCAGCCTCGCACCGCCGCCGCCAGCAAATTCTGGAATCCTTGGCCAATCTACCCGTGCGTGTTTTGGCACTGCCAACACTGGCGGAATTGACGAGCGGCGCCCGCCGCATCGACGAATTCCGCGAGATCGATGTCGAAGATATCCTTGGTCGCGACTCCGTCCAGCCCAATCCAACCCTGCTACAGGCACGGGTCAACGGCAAGACGGTCATGGTCACGGGCGCTGGAGGTTCGATTGGTGCGGAACTATGCCGGCAGATTCTGCCATTGCGCCCACGCCGGCTGGTGTTGTTCGAACGCTCGGAGTATGCGCTATACATCATCGAGCAGGAATTGCGCGCGATGCTAGACAATATGGAGCATTCCCACCCTCTCACCCCCGGCCTCGCTCCTGTGGCGGATACAACGAATATCGAACTCATTCCGTTACTGGGTTCGGTCATCCACCATCGGCGCTTGCAAATGGTGATGGAACGCTTTGACGTTGAAACGGTTTACCATGCAGCTGCCTATAAGCATGTACCGATCGTTGAACGCAATCCTATCGAAGGAGTGCGCAACAATGTGTTTGGCACCTGGTACGCTGCTGAAGCCGCCATTGCCGCCGGGGTTAAAACCTTCGTGCTGGTATCCAGTGACAAGGCAGTGCGGCCTACCAACGTCATGGGTGCGACTAAGCGTTTGGCTGAAATGATCCTTCAGGGATTAGCTGAAGGAAGCGATGCGACCCGGCTGTGCATGGTGCGCTTCGGCAATGTCCTGGATTCCTCCGGCTCAGTGGTGCCACTGTTCCGTGAACAGATTCGTCGAGGCGGGCCAGTAACGGTGACACATCCCGAGGTGGAACGCTATTTCATGACCATCCCCGAAGCAGCACAATTGGTGATCCAGGCCAGCGCCCTCGCCCAAGGCGGAGATCTATTTCTGCTGGATATGGGCGAACCGGTGCGGATTTTGGAATTGGCCCGGCGGATGATCCAATTGTCAGGCCTGTCTGTGAGGGACGCAGACCATCCAGACGGAGACATCGAAATTCAATTTACCGGCCTGCGCAGCGGTGAGAAGTTACGCGAAGAACTATTGATCGGCACAGGCGACTTGCCCACTGAACATCCCATGATTCGCCGCGCCTGTGAAGGGCATCCGCCGTGGTTGGTTATTCAGGGCGGGTTGAACCGGCTGGATGCCGCTGCGCATGCTTTCGACTACCCAATCGTGCGGGCGCTGCTGCGCGAGATGGTGGTAGAGTACCAACCGGAGAACGGCATCGAAGATTGGGTATGGCAGGCAATCCCGCTCACCCCTCCCCCTCCTTCATCGGTTCCGGATTTGGCCAGATCACCGCTGTCTTGACCCGGTTTCCGGTGATTTCGACGATTTCAGTCGGATGCCTGGCCAAGATCAACCGGACACCCGGTTCCGGGATGGCTTCCAAATGCTCCATGATCAAACCATTAAGAGTACGTGGTCCATCAGTAGGCAGTTTCCAGTCCAACATGCGGTTCAGACTGCGAATAGAGGTACGGCCGCTGACCACATAACCACCATCGGCACGCGGAACCAGGTTGCGGTTGCCGACTGCAGCCGGATCAGTGGTGAACTCGCCGACAATCTCCTCCAAAATGTCTTCCAGCGTCACCAACCCCATCACATCGCCGTATTCGTCCACGACCAGCCCGACTCGCCGGCGCAATTGCTGAAAATTGACCAGTTGCCGGGTCAGCGAAGCACCTTCCGGAATGAAATAGGGTTCCCGAATCAGCCCTTCCAAATCCGCACGATTAAAGTCTGGCTTTTGCGCCATCAGATTCAACACCCTGCGTAAATGCAGAAACCCGACAGCCTGATCTATCGTGTCGCGATAGGCGACCAGCCGGCCATAGGGACTCTGGGTCAGATGGGTAATGATCGCCTCCCAGTCGTCCTCCAGATCCAGCCCCGCCACCTCGTTGCGCGGAATCATGATGTCCTCGACGGTAATCTCCTCCAGTTCCAGAATGCTCAGCAGCATAGTCTGATGCCGTTTCGGGATCATCACCCCGGCTTCCAGCACCACCGTGCGCAATTCTTCGGCGCTGAGCGTGTGGTGCTGAGCTGACGTCTCAATCGCTACCCGGAACAGCCGTAGCAAGCTGTTGGCAATGGTGTTGGTCAACCAGACCAAGGGATAGAAAATTTTTAGCAATGGCCCCAGTACCGCCGAGGCGGGAAAAGCGATCCGTTCAGGATGCAAAGCGGCCAGGGTTTTGGGAGCGACCTCGCCAAATACCAGCAGCACCAGGGTCAAAGCAATCGTGGATATCGCGATGCCAGCCTCGCCCATCAGATGGATAGCAATAATTGTGGCGATTGAGGAGGCCAGAATATTGACGAAATTATTACCAAGCAGAATGATGCCAATCAAACGATCCGGCCGCTCCAGCAATTTACTGGTGCGCTGCGCAGCCTTGTCGCCCGCCTTGACACGATGGCGTAGACGGTAGCGATTGAGCGTCATTAATCCGGTTTCAGAACTAGAGAAGAAAGCGGAACAGCCAATGAGCAATACCAGGGCAATGCCCAGCACGCCGATATGAAGATCGTCCAAGTCGCAAAAACCTCGATTGAGATGGTCAGTTTCGTTTTTAAGGGTAGCCGACGCAAGTTGTCAAGAATCCACTTAATAACGTTGCAATACCAACTCCAGCACCAATTTGCTGCCAAAATAGGCCAACATCAGAAACGCAAAGCCGCTCAAAGTCCAGCGAATTGCAGTGCGTCCGCGCCAACCAAACCGCCAACGGCCCCACAGCAAGATACCGAAAACACCCCAGGCGATAAAGGACAGCACAGCTTTGTGCGCCAGATGCTGGGCGGACAGGTCACGTAGAAAGAATAGACCACTGACCAGGGTAATGGTGAGCAAGATAAAACCGGCGCCGATCATCTGAAACAGCAAAGATTCCATGGCGGTCAAGGGCGGAATGCCACGGAGGAAACCCCCAGGCTGGCGCTGACGCAACCGGCGGTCCTGCACGGCCAGCAGCGCCGCCTGCACAGCCGCCAACGCTAGCAGGGAATAAGCAAGAATCGCGATCAGAATATGCAGCTCCAGTGGCCATTGCCCGGCGTCAGCCACGATGCGTTCAGTGGGAAACAGCAGGCCCAACACCAATGTCATGGCGCTGAAAGGGAGTAGCAGGATCCCCAGATTTTCGACTGGCCGCACCATCGCCGCCGCCAGCAACAGGACACCGATCAGCCAACCGGTAAAAGACAGGGCATTGAAAAATCCAAGATTTAACCCCGCAGGCTGAAAAACGGTCTGCGATAGGATCATTGCGTGCAGCAACGCCGCACCCCAACCGAGTGCCAGCGGACCACCTTTGGCGCCGGACCGGCCAGCGCTGGCACGCGCTAATCGCATGGCTAACCAGCCACCGGCGAGACAATAGAACAGAGCAGCGAGGCCGCCAATCAACGCATTCATGATGATTCCATGGATAGGTGTCCCCACGTTCCAACGTGGAGACGTTAATGATGACATGGAACGACCCTCGCTTAGAAGCACGTTCTCTAATTGATTCCTTTATAATTACTTCATACTACTGCTTACGAAGGTTGAACCCGCATGTTTGAAAATCTCAGCGAACGACTCCTGCGCACTGTTAAGAACCTGCGCGGCCAAGGCCGCCTGACTGAAGACAACATCAAGGACGCTTTGCGCGAAGTACGCATGGCACTGCTGGAAGCCGATGTAGCGCTACAGGTCGTCCGTGAGTTTATCGATCGAGTACGTGCAAGGGCGGTTGGTGAGGAGGTTCTGCTCAGCCTGACACCTGGCCAGGTACTGATCAAGATCGTCCATGAGGAATTGATTCACATCATGGGCGAAGCCAATGCTGAACTGAATTTACGGACACAACCGCCGGCTGTGGTACTCATGGCCGGTTTGCAAGGCTCTGGGAAAACGACCAGTGTCGCCAAGCTGGCCCGCTGGATCAAAGAGCATCAGCACAAAAAGACGCTGGTGGTCAGTTGTGACGTGTACCGGCCAGCGGCAATCGAGCAATTGCGGAAATTGGCCGGAGAGGTCGGCGCTGAATTTTTTCCCAGCGACTCTGCGCAGAAACCGGACGCTATCGCCCGCCAAGCATTGGAACATGCTCGCCGGCAGGGTGTGGACGCTCTGATTGTCGATACCGCAGGCCGCCTGCATATCGATGCGGAGATGATGGCGGAAATCCAACGGCTGCATACCGTGCTGGAGCCGATTGAAACTCTGTTCGTGGTCGATAGTATGACTGGCCAGGATGCGGCTAATACTGCTCAGGCATTTAATGCCGCCCTACCGCTGACCGGGGTGGTATTGACCAAGACCGACGGCGATGCCCGAGGTGGGGCGGCATTATCGATCCGCCACATCACCGGCCAGCCGATCAAATTCCTCGGGGTTGGGGAAAAAACTGCTGCACTGGAGCCATTTTTCCCCGACCGGGTGGCTTCTCGCATTCTCGGCATGGGCGATGTGTTGAGTTTGGTTGAGGAAATGGAGCGCAAGGTCGACAAGGAAAAAGCGCTTAAGCTGGCCCAAAAGGTTCAGAAGGGTAAAGGCTTTGACCTGGAGGACTTCCGTGAACAGATGGAACAGATGATGAACATGGGCGGCATCGCCGGCTTGCTGGAGAAAATACCGGGCTTTAACACCGCCCCAGCCGCAATCAAAGAGCAGGCAACCGATAAAGAAGCCAAGCGGCTGATCGCGATCATTAATTCCATGACGCCGGGTGAGCGTCGACTCCCAGATATCATCAAAGGCTCACGTAAGCGCCGCATCGCCGCCGGTTCGGGTACGCAGATTCAGGATGTCAACCGTCTGCTTAAGCAGTTTAGCCAAGCACAAAAGATGATGAAAAAAATGAAAGGTGGCGGCATGATGAAGATGATGCGTGGCTTGCAAAGCCGGTTGCCATCAGGCAGTTTTCCAACTCTGAAGTCATAGGGCGGGTCTCCACTGTGACTTGAAGGTAATCTCGCAAATCGCACGGTCCCGGCCCAGCCGCCGGCAAGGGTCCACGCCGCATTGAAGGTGACGGGCATCATTCAGTCACGAGGTAAGATACCGTTCGGCAAGAAGGCTTCGAGGCCCGTAGTGGCGTTAAAGGTCGCGGTGACGTTCCGGGCAACATCTAATGTCGTCCGGCAACGCTTCCTCGTACCGGTACAGTCGCCGCCCCAACCAGCAAAAGTGGAGCCGAGACTGGGAATCGCCGTGAGGATTATCACGGTCCCAGTGGCAAAATTCATATTGCACTGACTGCCGCAGTCGATACCTGCCGGATTGCTACTGACCTTACCGGCCCCTGAACCAACCCGGGTCACGATCAGCGAGGAAACGCTACTAGCAATAACTATCGATTTATCAGCGGCTTGTCCATTATTGGTTTCATCACTTTCAGTCACTTCACCGTTCAAATCAGCATACGCGCCCAAATAATAGACGCCAGACTCCAGGGTCGCGGGAATGCTAATTTCACCGCTACAGGTTTTGGTAGCGCCACCTGCCAAGCTATCAAAGGAACATCCCCAACCAGTCGTGGTATCACTGAATGTGATCACCGGATCATCCGATAGTAAAAAGGCCAACGAAAAACTGCCTGCCGTAGTATCGCCTTGATTAGCGACCGTAGCAGACACTTCGATCATCCCTCCCGGTGTTCCGTTGGCTGGGCTGCCAACTTGGGTCACGGTCAGATTGGGCAGGCTACTTTGCGTAGGAACAAAGATCACGGCATCCACCCAACCGGCATCCTCGCCCACAGAAATCGCGCTATCCTTACGGTAAACCCATCGTACCTCGTGCGTACCTGCACCGATGGTAACCGTCCGGGTTTGCCGTTCCGATGCGCCGCTGATCCGAAACTGCAATACACCATCGATCTGAAATTCCAGGTAATCGTACCCCGGCTCTGAAGAGACCCGCCATTGAAAGGTCAAAGTTCCTGGCCCAGTAATGGATGTTTGCAATTCCGAAACCTGGTTGTCGCTGATCGCACCGCTACGCGCTGCATCACGGTTGTTTAGCTGCACAGTTTGCCAACCGGCAGCACCGGTCGTGCGCCAATCCAGCGCGGTATTGTCCAATGCTTCGCCCAGCGAGAGATTATTGGCCGCGCTAAAGATCCCGGTCACACTGTATGCGGCATCCATAATGACTGTGCAGGCGCTTGCCCCCGAGCAAGCACCGCCCCAACCAGTGAAGGTTGATCCGGGATTCGGGGCCGCGATCAAATTCACGGCGGTTCCCGCCGCAAAACCGGCGCGGCACTGACTGCCGCAATCAATACCTACCGGCGTGCTGCTCACTGTGCCGCCACCGGTCCCCGCTTTGTTCACCATAAGCGCATAAGCTGCACGATTGGCAGTATAAGCGCTGAGCAGGTCAATACGCGGCTTGATAACACCATTGGTATCCGTGACAAGAACACCGTTGTTACTGAACCGGGCGATAATGGCATCCAGTGATTCACTGGGATAGGCTGCACGTAGCACAGCGATCGCGCCAGCCACATGCGGCGTAGCCTGAGATGTGCCGCCCATGGTTGCGCCCGCCGCCGTAATCAGCGCTCCTGGGGCTAGCAACGTCAGGAAATCAGCGCTATTGGAGAAGCAGGTCACCTGGTCAGCTTGAGTATTGCGATCGGTGCAATTACTCCAGGAGATATCGCCTTGACCGGCGTCATACACTGCGCCGACTGAAATTGCTGCTGGGACGCAGGCTGGACTATCGATAGCGTTTTTGTCACCTTCATTGCCCGAGGCGATGGTTGTTAAAATGCCAGCCGCCCGGGCATTGGCAATCGGGGTAGCAAAGACGTCAGAGGGACAAGGCACATCATATCGGTTACCGCCCAAACTTAGATTGATCGCCACGATGTTGTAGATATCCCGGTTGGCGATCACCCAATTGATAGCTTCGATGATGTCACTGGAATAAGCGAATCCATCGTTTCTGAAAACATCGAGGGCGGCGATCCGGGCACTGGGCGCAACGCCTAGCACAATACCAGCGACATTAGTGCCGTGGCCGTCATCATCTTGCGCGCCATCGTCAGGCGCAAAATCTTGCGCATGAATCACCCGGCATGATCCGCCGGGCACCGTGCAACTACCGAAAGCAGCCCGGGTATAATCCACACCCGTATCCAGCACAGCGACCGTGGCGCCGGTGCCAGTGCCACCCTGGGCAGCTGTTTCCGGCTGCTGGATCAGCGGCAGGCTTTGCGCCAGCATGTAGTGCAATTTGACATTAGAATGCACAGCCTTGATCCCAGGCTGGCGCAGTAAAGCTTTCAGCGTCACCGGCGAACGCAATCGCACCGTCAGCATCGGCAGATAGTCGTAATTGTTCTGCACCGTCAATGGTTCCGCCGCCAAGGCCGCCAGGAGTTGATCTTTTTGCCGGCGATAACTTTGCGCACGTTCAGCCAGGCTGAGCGCGTCATCGTAACGTAACCCGGCTCGCTGCTGGCGTTCCGCGGCTAAGCTCGCTGCTTCAGTTTGATCAAACTCGATAATGACTTCGACAGCATGGCCCTGATTGATCACTGCACGATCTTCCGGCAACAACCGCTCGATAGCAGGCGTCCCAGCCCATGAGGTGAAGGCCGCCAAGGCAAGAACGATAGCGAGCAACCTGCTCCACAGCGCTATCATTGACAGGCGATGATGACTCATAGATTACTTACTCCATTTCTATAGATAGAGAGCTGTTTATATTTTCTTTATTCTTAGGAGTTACGCAGTTGCCGGTAAGGTATAAAGTGGATTGGCCAAATAGGCCCGCACGGCGGGGCGGATGATGGCGGTTTTGGCCTCGAACCAACTGATGCCGGTCTGGTAGCAATGCCACTCCAAGCGCAAGAAGGCACGCAAAGACAAACCGATGTGATTCCGTTGGGCGCGAGCGGCGCGAACCTGAGCGCGCTCCACGCCACAATACTGTTTGATCCCGCGATGATAATGTTCGATGGTCCAGGCATAACCGGCGAAACGGACTCGGGTTAGCGCCATCATATTCAGGTCATTGGTCGCCCAGTATGCCTTGTCACCGTCTGGGGCGACGATCAGGAACAGGCGGATCAAACCATAGCCTTTCAAATGGACGATAGCGCCTTGAGCCGCCGTTTCGACGTGGGCCACCGGGCGTAATCCCGTCCGATCGAGATTGACCAGGCGGTTCGTTTTGAGTTGTGTCAGCCACTTCCACCCCAAGTCTCGAACTTGTTTGAGGTTATCCAAGCCACTGTACCAACTATCGAAAACTACATAATCCGGCACGAAACCGCGCCCGTGCGCCACCTCCAGCATCGCCCGGAAATGATCGTTTTTTGTCAAGGCATCCCCGGCTTTGTCGTAGATCCGATAGTCCACCGGCACATGACGATCACCGTCGCTCCATAACAAGGTGATGAGATTGATCCCTTCCACCACCGCATGGTGCTTGCCCGACCAATGTCGCTGCACCAATTCGATTTTCTTGGCATACGGCTTATCCAGGGTCGAGTCATCGACCACCAACACCCCTCCCTGTCGCTCGACCTGTGGGGCCGCTTCTCGCCACAGCGTCGCCGCATCCGGTTCCTGTCGATGCAACAATCGGGTAAAAGCATCATGCGCCGGCGGGTCGACAGCCTCCGGCTGCACTCGCGCCGCTTCCGTCGCACTGCACACCGTCGGCGTCGCCATCAGAAAATTGATGGAGGTTTCGTCATCAACTTTGGGTGGGTTCATGGCGCTTTTGTACCCTATCCGCAGGCAACTGCGTAACTCCTAATTCTTTAAATTAAACTAAGTGCCAAGTGATAATAGCCAGCCTCTTGATTCAATCTTGTCAAATTGATCTGAAGTGGTCATTTCCAGAAAGTTTCAAACACCCGAAATTTCCGCTATCATCTCCCGTTTCATTTGGCTGCCCCTACCGGCGGCTTTTTCGCATGGCCATCAGAATTCGCAAGAGGTATGCACAGCGCATGGTTAGTATTCGCCTGTCCCGTGGCGGCGCCAAAAAACGCCCCTTCTACACTATTGTCGTGACCGACAGCCGCAACCGGCGTGACGGTCGCTGTATCGAGCGGCTCGGCTTTTTTAACCCGGTCTCTAGCGGTAAGGAACAACGGTTAAGCATGAACCAGGAGCGGCTGCAGTACTGGCTGAATACCGGTGCACAGCCCTCGGAACGCGTGGTCAGCCTGATTAAGGAACAAGCCCGTCAGCAATCAGCGGCAGCAGCCCAGTAAAATGGAACTGTGAATTCATCCTGCCATAATGAGCGACAATTGGGTGGTGCTGGGCCGGGTTTCCGGTCTATTTGGCGTACAGGGCTGGGTGCGGGTTTTTTCTCATACTGAACCGCGTCATGGTATTGTCAGCTATAACCCGGTTTTTCTGAACCGGCAAGGCAAATGGCAGTCTTCTACCATCGAGGATGGCCGCGCCCACGGCGCGGGAGTGGTGTTGAAGTTCGCCGGTTATGACGATCGTGATCAAGCGGCAACCCTGATTCAAAGCGCCATTGCCGTGCGCCGCAAACAATTGCCGCCGCCTGCGCCGGGTGAGTACTACTGGACCGATTTGGAAGGATTGTGCGTAGTGACGCTGGAAGGAGCCAAGTTAGGCACGGTCAGCCGGGTGTTCGCTACCGGCGCTAATGATGTGTTAGTCGTGACAGGCGAGCGGGAACGGTTGTTGCCGTTTGTAAAAGATCAGGTCGTTGTCGAAGTTGATCTTGGGCAAGGATTATTGCGAGTAGATTGGGATCCGGACTTTTAAACTCCCTGCACTCCCGTCATCCCCCTTACCCCTCTCCCTCAAAGGACGGAGAGCCAGGAATGCTGTCATGCGCGTGGATGTAGTGACCTTATTTCCGGAAATGGTTGAAACCTTGCTGCGTTTTGGGGTGACGGGTCGAGCGGTCGAACGTCGTTTGCTTGAAGTTGTAACCTGGAATCCACGCGATGATGCCAAGGACCGGCATCGAACCGTGGATGACCGGCCCTACGGCGGAGGACCCGGGATGGTCATGAAAGTGCAGCCGTTGCGCGATACTCTGCAACGGGCGCGCTCAGCAGTGGAACCTTCGGGAAAAACACTTTATCTCAGCCCTCAGGGCCGGCCGTTGACTCAGGATGGAGTACGGCAACTGGCCGGTGAGCCACGTTTAATTCTGCTGGCTGGACGCTATGAAGGCATCGACGAACGGCTCGTCGATACCGAAGTGGACGAAGAATGGTCCATTGGTGACTATGTGTTGAGTGGTGGCGAGCTGGCAGCGCTGGTTATGATCGATGCAGTCGTCCGATTGTTGCCAGGGGTTCTAAATGACAATGAATCAGCTGAGCAAGATTCGTTCATGGACGGCCTGCTAGACTACCCACACTACACCCGGCCAGAGGAAATCGATGGGAGATGCGTACCTCCGGTATTATTGAGCGGAGATCATACCGCCATCGCCCGCTGGCGGCGGCGCGAGGCACTAGGACGAACCTGGTTGCGCCGGCCCGAACTGCTAGCGCGGCAAAAACTAACCGCCTATGACCAGCAATTACTGGTCGAATTTACTGAAAAATATCAAGAAAATAATGGAAATACTGACACAGTCAGTAATTTCCCCGAGCAACGTGGAGCTTAGTGCTATGAGTAAATTGGTTGAAGCATTCGAACGGGAGCAGATGACCCGTGAAATTCCCTCATTTAATCCCGGCGACACAGTAGTAGTACGGGTTAAGGTCAAAGAAGGTAACCGTGAGCGCCTGCAAGCTTTCGAAGGCATCGTGATTGCAAAGCGTAATCGTGGCTTGAATTCAGCCTTCACGGTGCGCAAGGTCTCCCACGGCGAAGGTGTAGAACGGGTGTTCCAGACACACAGCCCGATAATTGCCGATATTAGCGTCAAGCGCCGGGGTGATGTACGCCGCGCCAAGCTGTATTACCTGCGCGGACTGGAAGGCAAGGCAGCGCGTATCAAGGAGAAGTTGCGCTAAAGGCTAAAGATTGAAAGCAGGGTGCGAGGAAGCTATATGCATAATGACGAGGTAGCCTGGCTGGAATCGGTCCGAGCGCTGGCGCTGGAAGCGAGCGAGCGGATTTTGGAGATTTATGCGACAGCGTTCAAGGTGACTGCCAAGGAAGATAACAGCCCATTGACAGCGGCCGACTTAGCATCCCATCGAACTATTGTGGCTGGCTTGCGCGCGCTGACACCCGAGATTCCAGTACTATCCGAAGAATCAGCCGCCATTCCGTTTACGGAGCGTCTCCAATGGCACCGCTATTGGCTGGTGGACCCGCTGGACGGTACCAAGGAATTTGTGAAGCATAACGGCGAATTCACCGTCAACATCGCGCTGATTGAAAATCACGAACCAATACTGGGTGTAGTACGGGTGCCGGTAACCGGGTTATGCTACTTCGCCGCCCGCCACTACGGCGCGTTCCGTGATGAGCCGGGCCGGCGACCGCAACCAATTACGGTTAAGCCGTTAAAACACAGCCAGCCTGTGCGGGTGGTAGGCAGCAAATCGCATGGTGGGCCGGGTTTGCAAAAATTCGTTGCCGCCCTTGGGCCTCATCAGCTGGTCACCATCGGCAGTTCACTCAAATTATGCCAAGTTGCAGAGGGCGCAGCGGACGTCTATCCCCGCATGGGACCAACCTCGGAATGGGATACTGCCGCTGCCCAGGCTATTGTTGAAGTTGCCGGCGGTCAGGTGGTCTCAGCAGAGACCGGCCGGTCTCTACGCTACAACACCCGTGACTCGTTGCTCAACCCCCACTTCATCGTCTACGGCGATGCCAGTCGCGACTGGCTCAGTTATGTTCCACGCTGACTGGCCTAGCAACACCTGAAATGACACTGACCAATACCTATCAAGCCATTATTGCTGCACCGTTTGGTTGTGTTATTGGTATTCGAATGAATGGCATGGCCGTTGACGCACTGGATTATCTGCCTATTGGCATTGTTGAAAAATCACCGGCAAATACCGCAGCCGCACAAGCCGCCGAAGAATTAAAGGCTTATTTCCATAATCCCCGTTCGCCTTTCACGATCCTGCGGGCGCCGCAAGGAACAGCGTTTCAGCAACGGGTGTGGGCAGCCCTGCAAACCATTCCTCCGGGAACGGTACTGACCTACAGCGAGCTGGCGCAACAACTTGATACCGCAGCGCGCCCTATCGGCGGCGCCTGCCGGAGCAACCCTCTCCCAATCCTGATTCCTTGCCACCGAGTGGTGGGGCGGCAGGGATTGGGCGGTTACGCAGGCGAAGTTACTGGCGACCTGCTTGGGATCAAACGCTGGTTATTACGGCATGAGGGCGTAGATTGTAGCGGCGCCTAATGTTAAAGTTACCGGCCTGTTTCAATGGCGGCCCCTATCGGTCCCCCCGCGACGACAAACTGTGAATCCCGTCAGGCCCGGAAGGGAGCAGCGGCAGCAGTAGCCTCGGGCGCCGGGGTGTGGCGGTTAGGGGTCGTCGCCCTTCTCTAAGGTGAAAGGTGAAAAGCGAACGGTTAAAGCTTAAAAACCAAGGAATTATAGCTTTTTCACGCCACAGGGAGTTGGTATGAATTACCAGGTTCTAGCCCGCAAGTGGCGGCCACGCACTTTTCATGAACTTGTGGGTCAGGAGCATGCCGTTCGCGCCTTAACCAACGCCCTCGACCGGCAACGGTTACACCACGCCTTTCTATTTACCGGCACGCGAGGAGTGGGTAAGACCACCATTGCCCGGATCCTTGCTAAGTCGTTAAATTGCGAAGTTGGCGTTTCTTCTAAGCCTTGTGGTGAGTGCAGCGCTTGCCAGGAGATTGACACGGGCCGCTTCGTAGATCTGATTGAAGTCGATGCTGCTTCCCGCACCAAGGTCGACGAGACCCGGGAGCTATTGGAAAACGTGCAATACGCGCCTAGTCGAGGGCGCTTCAAAGTGTACCTGATCGATGAAGTCCATATGTTTTCCAATCACAGCTTTAACGCCTTGTTGAAAACTCTGGAAGAACCCCCTCCGCATGTGAAATTTCTGCTGGCGACGACCGACCCGCAGAAACTACCCGTCACAATCCTATCGCGTTGCCTCCAATTCAGCCTTAAACGCCTGCCAGCCAACATGATCGCTCGATATCTTGACCACATACTGGTGCAGGAGGCTATCCCACACGAAACAGCGGCGCTACAGCTTGTTGCCCGCGCTGGTGACGGTAGTATGCGTGACGCCTTGAGCCTGCTGGATCAAGCGATCGCCTTCGGCGGCGGCCAAGTGGAAACGGCAACGGTCAGCGCTATGCTCGGCAGTATCGATCGGCGGCAAGTCACTCAGTTACTCGAGATGCTGGCCACCAACAATGCTCCAGGCTTACTTCAACAGATTGCAGTATTGGACGAACATACACCTGACTATTCAATGGTGCTGGCCGAATTGCTGTCACTATTGCAGCGGGTCGCTCTGGCCCAAGTCGTGCCAAATGCGCCGACGGATGATGAAGCCGCTGACCCTGAAGAGGTACGGCGGTTTGCAGAGATGCTGCTGCCTGAGGACATACAGTTGTTTTACCAAATCGCGTTGCTTGGCCGGCGTGATCTGCCCTTGGCACCCGACTCACGAGGCGGTTTCGAGATGGTATTGTTACGGATGCTGTGTTTCCGGCCAGCGACGTTGGAGGCGGCAACACCAATTCCGGTTACTACGCCAATACGAGCAATTGAAAAGCCTACTATTACCTCTAGTCCATCAACACCTCCATCAACACCCGCATCCTCGGCGTCGAAGTGGGAATTATTGATAAAGCAACTGGATTTGAATCACAGAGAGAGGGACTTAGCGTCAAACTGCCAATTGGTGGCGCACAACGGTCATCACTTTCAACTTAGGCTAGAGCCTAATTTTAAGCCATTACTTAATTCCTATATCACAGATCGATTGAAAACCGCGCTGGAACAGCACTTTGGCGAACCAATTAATCTGACGTTCCAGTTTGGCCACACCACCGAGACGCCAGCCCGTCATCAGGATCAGCAGCAGGCGGAACGGCGCCAGGCAGCGGCTGAGCACACTCAACAAGATCCGCATGTGCGGGATATGCAAGAAATGTTCGATGCGCGGATTACCGCGATCCACCCGCTTGACGAAAGCGATAGCTAATCTATGGAGGAAAAATGATGAAAGGCGGTTTGGGAAACCTGATGAAACAAGCACAGAAGATGCAGGAAAACCTGCAAAAGGCGCAGGCAGAAATTGCAGAAATGGAAATCAATGGCGAATCAGGCGGCGGGTTAGTCCGTATCGTAATTACCGGTCGCCATGAGGTTCGACGGATACACATTGATGATAGCCTGGTGGGCGACGATAAGGACATGCTGGAGGATTTGGTCGCTGCCGCCTTCAACGATGCAGTGCATAAAGTCGAGCGCACCGTCCAAGACAAGATGTCTGGTCTCACCTCCGGCATGGGCCTGCCGCCGGGGATGATGGGTGATCTCAAGCTGCCCTTCTGACCGGCTGCTCGCTTTATGATGGCCTCGCCGCTGCTGAATCAATTGATGGCGGCGCTGCGCTGCTTGCCGGGGGTAGGACCGAAATCCGCCCAGCGCATGGCGCTGCATCTACTGGAACGAGATCGCGAAGGCGCCGGAAAGCTGATTGAAGCGCTGCGAATAGCCCTGGATCGGATTGGCCACTGCCGGCTCTGCCGCGATCTGAGCGAGACAGAAATTTGTACCCTATGCACCCACCCGAACCGTGATCCTGCTCTGTTGTGCGTGATCGAAACACCGGCTGATGTGCTGGCAGTAGAGCAGTCAACCAGTTTTCAGGGTCGATACTTTGTACTAATGGGCCACTTGTCGCCATTGGATGGCATCGGTCCAGCAGAACTAGGATTGGAGATTCTAGAAACCCGGCTGGATGAAGGTGAAATCCGCGAAATTATTCTCGCCACCAATCCAACCGTGGAAGGTGAAGCCACAGCTTATTACATTGCCGAATTGGCCCGCGAGCGCGGCATCCGCGCCACGCGCATCGCCCACGGAGTACCATTGGGTGGAGAATTGGGATACGTGGACGGCGGTACATTGGCACACGCTTTCGCCGGACGCCGAGAAGTGTGAAAACCAATGGATACCACCTCTCAGCATCTCATTAACCACATGATACCCAATCCGAAAAACCAGCTCCATGATTTGGGTTATCAAACGGCCCGCAGCACCTTGCCTGTAAAAATGGCTCGTCAGAGAAGCACTGAGGATATCCAATAGCTTGTAACCGGTATGTCAGCCGTCCAGCTTAAGGATCGGACGGTTCCTGTTGGAGGCATAGCTCTAAATGTTCGCACAGCAAGGCTTGCAAGTCCGCATGGAAGCACCGGGCAACCATCGGGGTCAGCCGATGCTGGGTATTGAGCAGAGCACTGTAATACAACCCGGTCAGAATTGAATGATAACGAGGATGGTCCGGCTCAGCCAATGCACCCAAGCGCTGCACCAGCGGGTGTTCTGCGTTCAGAAACAAGGTCAACGGGTACTGCCGCAGCTGGTCACGCACCTCGCCCGCTAATTCTGCCAGTCCGTCCAACACAAAAGGTTTTTCCAACGCCCGCTCCATGGTATCGAATGCTGTGACGCGCTGACCGGTCAGCAATACTGCACTCAGACTGTCTGGTTGAAACCGGCGCACTTGCGTGCGCACCGATACTTTCCGTTCCGCCAGCACCCAATCCAGCACCCGTTCCAATCGCCGGTAAGCAACCTGTTCTGTTACCGCCAACTGTTCGTACCAATCCGGATCGTCTAACCGGTCTAATGGCTTCAATTCGACAGTTTCAGCGTGTTGACTGGCGTAGCGGCGCAGCAGCGTTTCGTCAAAGGGCCGGCCCGCATTGACAGCCAGTACTCCACGCGCCTGACAGAGCGTATCGAATTGATTGGTGTCGGTCTCGTGGGTGAAAAAGTAGAGCGGCCGCTTGCCATGCCCGGCGACCGGCTGGCGGGCCAGAATGCCGGGCAAGGTCAACTGCCCTTGATGCGTGGCAAACGGTAGATAGTCTAGCACTGCTGCGCTGAATCCCTTATGCCGCGCCGCCATGCCCTTGATCGCATCATGCTGCCAGTCACAGAGTTGCAGAAAGCGTGGCTGATCATGGTTCGCAAGATCGCGTAGGCTGGCGACGATCTGTTCCCCCAGCGCCACGCGCAGGGCACACCAGGTAGCATCATGTAGCACGTTATCGCGAGCAGCGGTCGGTTGCAGATCAGGACCATCCACCACGCCACGCACAAAACCCGCCCATTCTGGCAGTAATTCGTTGTCATTCAGGCGAATCGCCATCCGCGCTTGAAACAAGTCCACAACACCACCTGTCAGACTGCCAGGCGTGTAGCGGCTCGGGATGAATAAACCACCCAACGCGCGCGGTTGCGCTAAATCAATCGGGATAACCAGTAAGGGCGGGTCGCCATAGCGCTGGCTGAGAAAGGCTGCCAGTGACCGTTCCCGCTCCACGGGATCGTTCCAACCCCACTGATGCCAGGGCGCATGGACAGCATTGATGGGTCCGAAGCCATTTAGCAGAATTGGGAACGGCAGAAAATCGGCGTAGCGACGCACCGTCTGGCGAATCAGGCGCCCGCCGAGGAAGTTGGTCCGGTCAGGCGCTAAAGTGACCGTAACCTGCGTGCCAGGCAATTGCACGGTCGCCGGTATAGCCTTCAGCTGGTAATCTTCGCCACCGTGGTTAACCCAGCGCCAAGCTTGCGCCGCGCCCGGCTTACGAGTCAGAACTTCGACCTGCTCCGCTACAGTAAACGCCGACAGCAAACCGATACCGAATTGGCCAATGGTGGCAACTGCCACATCTCGCGCTGCCAATTCCTGAACACGGCTACCCGTGCCAGTGCTGCCAATCACGCTGAGAAAATCTTCGATATCCCGCTGATCCATGCCGCTACCGTTATCGGCAAAACGCAAAGTCCGGGCGGTTTCGTCCACGTCGACATGGATCTCACCGGCCAGATCTGGAGTATGAATCCGGCGTAACTGAATGCTGTCATGGGCATTTTGCAGCAATTCACGAATAAACACCTCCGGTTCCGGGTACAGGCTTTTCGCCAGCAGCCGGACCAGACCCTGGAAACTGGTACGCATCTTAGGCATCGGGAAACTCACAGTTTGCGTTAAGCTAGCAGGTAGCTTCTGACAATTCGCCTGGCGATGGAACCGTTTGTTGTTTTCGCCATCCATCGCTTCCACGCCTCATCTTCTGGAATAGCCTGCTCCCATGCCCACAAATCCTGTCTCCTCCACCGAATTTGCCCCCTTGCGTCTGCGCAAGAATGAAGATCGCCGGTTGCGCGCCGGCCACCTCTGGATCTACAGCAACGAGATCGACGTAGAAGCAACGCCGCTGCGCAATTTTCAGCCGGGCCAACCAGTGACGATCCAGGCCAGCAACGGCCAATTTATGGGTACCGGCTATATTAATCCTCATGTCTTGCTCTGCGCCCGGCTGGTGAGCCGTGATATTGAACATCCGTTAAGCCCTTCGCTACTGGTACATCGCCTGAATGTGGCGCTGAGTTTACGCGAGCGCATCTACGAACGACCCTTCTACCGGCTGGTGTATGGCGAGGGCGACGGTCTGCCGGGCTTAATCGTGGATCGTTACGGTGATTTATGCGTCGTGCAGATCACCACTGCCGGTATGGAACGGCTCAAGGATGACATACTCATGGCTTTGCAAAAAGTACTGAAACCAGGAGCCATATTGTGGCGCAACGACAGTCCAATGCGGGAACTGGAAGGATTGGAGCGTTATGTCGCTGAGGCTGCTGGCGAGGTTCCCGAGTTCGTCACCGTTGAGGAAGACGGTCTCCGTTTCCAAATTGCGCCGCGCACTGGGCAAAAGACTGGCTGGTTCTATGACCAACGGGATAACCGCGCCCACCTGGATCGCTATGTCCGCGACCGGCGTGTGCTGGACATGTTCGGTTATGTTGGAGCCTGGGGCATTCGCGCCGCAGCGCGCGGGGCGCGTGAAGCGCGCGTGGTGGACAGTTCCGCGCCAGCGCTCGCGTTGGCTGCTGCCAACGCAAGCCTCAACGGGATCAGCAATCAAGTGCAGATCCAGCAGGGCGATGCCTTCGAGGTATTGAAGGCGTTGCGTGAGGCCCGTGAGCGCTTCGACGTCGTGATCGTCGATCCACCGGCCTTTATCAAGCGCCGCAAGGACTTCAAGGAAGGCGCGCTGGCCTACCGGCGGATCAATGAGATGGCGATGCAGGTGCTAGAACGCGACGGACTGCTCGTCTCCTGTTCCTGTTCCCAGTTACTATCGCGGGACCTGCTGATCCAGACTTTGTTGCAAGCCGCACGGCATTTGGACCGTAATCTGGTTATCCTGGAACAGGGCCGGCAGGGACCTGATCATCCGGTGCCTCCGGCGATTCCCGAAACCGAATATCTCAAAATGGTATTGGCCCGGGTACTACCCGCCTAAAGTAAACTTCACTCTGGAGAAAATCGCATGAGCGAGGTCGTTCTCACGGCTATCCACGGGCCGATTGCTCAACTCACCCTGAATCGTCCAGAATCCTACAACGCCTTAAATATTATTACTGCACAAGCGCTTATCCGGAAATTGCTGGATCTGGGAGCTGACCCAGCCATTCGCGGTCTCGTCATCACTGGCAACGGTACAGCCTTCTCCGCTGGCGGCGACATCAAGTTCGCACAAGCTCATCCCCATGGACCTGCAGCGGCTTTCCACGAATTGGCCACTCACGTCCACGTCTGTGTGACGGAAATTCGCCGGCTGCGTAAGCCAGTGATCGCCGCTATTAACGGGATCGCCGCGGGAGGTGGTTTTTCCTTGGCGCTATCCTGTGACTTCCGGATCATGGCGGATTCGGCGCGGCTAAAGCAAGGCTTTACCAGCAATGCTCTCTGTATCGACGCCGGCGGTACATTTACTCTGCCTCGCCTAGTCGGGCTGGCTCGCGCCCTGGAAATTGCTGCCTTTGATGAACCGATCACTGCTGAACAGGCGCTGAGCTGGGGATTAGTAACGCGAGTAGTTTCCAATAGGCTATTGCTCGAAACTGCCCTGGGTATGGCGCACACCCTTGCCGAAAAATCGCTACACACCTTCGAACAAGTCAAGGCGCTGCTAACCGATTCGTTCGATACGTCCTGGGAAACACAATTGGAACGTGAACGACGCGGACTGGTAGCATGTGCTGGCCATCCAGATGGTCAAGAAGGAATGCGCGCCTTTCTGGAGAAACGCCCTCCGCGCTACAACACTGAATAATAATCACATAATGGATATATGTATTTTATTCAGCAAGCTGCACTAGGAATGGGAAGCAATCCCCAGCATGTGGAACATCCGGGAGTTACTATCTTTTTGCGGATGGGACAGGTTGAGGTTCAGCCGGCGCTGCACCAGCAATAGGCTACGATGGGAAATTCCGGGCGTACTTTGAAACCCATTCGGCTGCCGCTTCCTCTCCAGAGAGAAAGCGGCCCTCCTTTTTCAGTACTTCCTGCTGGTAATGATGGATTTGGCAGACCTGTTCAACCATACGCACGGAAAATTCCGTGTTCTCGTCCGCAAACTGAACACCTACATGGTAATGGCCATTCGTTTGGCGACACCAAACGATGGTCCCCGTTGCCTTGAATGGAGGCTCCCGAACCGGGATTATGATCTGAATGACACAACCTCGTGTAAGGGCATCGTGGGTTTGAAAGCACAGTCCACCCGGACAAATATCCTTCAAGCGGTTTTTCCGGCTGGATTTAGAATGAGTGATCCGGTACTCGATAGGGATGTCCGAGGGATGGCGAATGAAGTGTCGCATGGACGGTCCTCCAAATTTCAAGGCCCTAGGAGCTAACACAGACAAGGATAAGGCATGTTACGCCTAGCCCACCGGATTTTCATACCCCTTAAAGCTACCCTGCTGGCACCCTTGAAGCAGAAGGAACACCCCACCTCGTATCTGAGACCAGGGAGCCATACCGAAAGAGAGATAGGACATCCTACTGAATACGACGGACTGAAACAGGAACCGCTTGATTAGCTTGATGGTTTCTGGCAGCGCCATGGAGCGGAACACTGGACAATCACGCCAGCGAGCTATTGAAATGCTCCACAGCATTCGACCGAACTAGCAACCTGCCAACCTCGAACTGCTTCGGGCATTAGGGGGATTTGGAGCAATCAAGCAAAATATCCAATCAACGTCTGAAAACGAATGCAAAAATCGCCTCAAAGCGCACCAAACAACCGCAATGCGTAGTGATCGAGCATGAGCGCAGCGAACAGCCCGAACAGATAAACGATGGAAAACCCGAAGGTTGGCATAGCTAGGGTGTCATCCTCCGTAGCATACAAACGCACCGCGTAGCTCAGAAAGTGTAGACCGAATCCAACCGCACCGATTAGATAAATCCAACCGCTCATACCGGTCAGAAACGGCAGCAAAGTAATCAAAAACAATAGAATAGTGTATAGCAGGATATGTAAGCGGGTGAAGGCCACGCCGTGAGTAACCGGCAGCATGGGAATATCGGCATTCGCGTAATCATGGCGGCGGTGAATAGCCAGTGCCCAAAAATGCGGCGGTGTCCAAATGTAGATGATCAGAAACAGCAGCAACGCGCCAGGATCTACCTGACCGGTAACCGCCGTCCAACCCAGCAAGGGCGGGGCTGCACCGGCGGCGCCACCGATGACAATGTTCTGCGGAGTAGCCCGCTTGAGGAACAAGGTATAGATCACCGCATAGCCAATCAATGAAGCGAAGGTCAGCACAGCGGTCAGCGGGTTAGTGAACGCCAGTAATAAAGCAAAGCCTAGTACGCCGATGAGCAAAGCAAACGTCAATACCTGCCAGGTATCCAGTTGTCCACTCGGCAGCGGCCGGCGGCAAGTGCGCGCCATCATCGCATCGACCCGTCGATCAACCAGGTGATTAATGGCGGCGGCGGAACCGGCCATCAAGGCAATCCCTAGCGAACCAAACAACAAAATCGGCCACGGTACCATGCCGGGTGTTGCCAGCAACATACCAACCATCGCAGTAAAAGTGATCAGAGCCACCACCTTGGGCTTAGTCAGTTCCAGATATTCCCGCCAGTGGCGGCGGAATCGGGCATGCAGGGTCTGGATGGTCGTTGTCATGTCACGGTTTCCGGGCGAACAAGGTGGTTCAGCATCACCAGCGCCAGCAATAGTAGCGCCGCGCCGCCATTATGAGCGACCGCGACCGGCAACGGCAATTGCATCACAACATTGGCAATACCTAGACTGAGCTGAAAAGCCAGCAAAACACCGATAGCGATGCCAGCCCGCTGTAACATCCGGCTTTCAGTCACGATCAACCGCCAGACCAGCCAACCCAAATAGAGCAAGACCACTACGGCACCGAGACGATGTACGAGGTGAATAGTCACCCGGGCATCGTTGCTCAACACACCACCTTCGTAAGAAATCCCCAATCCTCGCCACAACGTGAACGCTTCTCTGAAATCAGTCGGTGGCCACCACTGAGCTTGACAGGCCGGGAAGTCCGGGCAGGCCAGGGCAGCGTAGTTGGCGCTGGTCCAGCCGCCCAGGGCAATCTGGCCAACCAGCAAAACCAGTCCCAGTGCAGCGTAAACGCGCAATGACCGGGCATGAGCAATCACCTTATCGCCACCGTATCGACCTTGACGTAGCGCTAACCATGCCAACAGGCTCAAGGTCGCCAGGCCGCCGAGCAGATGGCCCATAACCACCACTGGTTTCAATTGCCAAGTCACGGTCCACATACCCAGTAGCGCCTGGAAAATCACCAGTCCTACCAGCAGTGAGGGCAGAACGACTGGTTGACCGGGCTGATGACGATTCCGCCAAGCCAGCACCGCTATCCCCAGAACCAATAAACCCAGCGTTCCGGCAAAATAGCGGTGGACCATCTCTTTCCACGCCTTGTGCGCCTCCAGCGGACGATCAGGGTAAGCCTCATTGGCCTTGACGATTTGGTGAGCCTCGCTGGGCACATCCAAATGCCCGTAGCAACCCGGCCAATCGGGACAACCCAATCCAGCATCCGACAGCCGCACGTAAGCGCCTAGCAGCACCACAATAAAGGTTAATGCCAAAGCCGCCCAAGTCAGGCGGTAAAACCATTTGCTATGCATAAATTTCTTTTCATCCAATCTTGGATAAGCGCAGTAGCCGCTTCAAATCCTTCAGCATTCCGCCGGGCTTGACCGTGGTTGGATAGCGCATCAACAGATTGCCAAGCGGGTCAACCAGATAAATCCAGCCGCTGCCCTGCTCTGCCTCAACGAACGCCTGGAGGAACGCGTTACGGATTTCAGCATCCGCTACACCTGTTAACATATCGGCATGTTCCGTAGCCAGCCATTGACGCAGTTCAGCATTAGGCATTCCATCCAATAGCAATACGGTTTTCACCCGCACCAGTTCCTTGCCCAAGGCCAGCCGCACCTGCCGCATGTCATATAGACTTGTGCGGCAAGGCGCATTGCACTGCGCTGCTGTACCGACATAGACCATGAGCCAATGTCCCTGTAGCACCGTCTGATCCCACGGCCGTTCATCGATCGGAACGAAACGCAAATCTGGAAGTGGGCGGGCGGGATTCAACAACTCACCATGTTGCGCTGCGCCACTGGGCCGCCAATTGTCGGCTAGCAACAACCAAGCTATGGCGAGGGGCAGCACGAAGCAAGCGATGACGAACAACAAAATCAATCGTTGCCGCCACTGTGGAGGAATAACCGATAACTTGAAAGGAAGAGTCTGTGCGCTCATCGTCATTAAATATTAAGTGGGACAGGCATCCTGCTTTTTAGACTTACGGATTGAGTCATTCTAATGCAGAAGGGATTTTCCGACGAATACCGGCGACGATGTACAAAATAACCAGCGCGGCCGACAAGGCGAACCATTGTACCGCATAGCCCTGGTGGCGTTCGGGACCAAAACCGCCAAAATTTGGTTGCCAATCGCGCCAGTAGCCCTGACGGGCTTCTGGGTCCAGCAAAATAACGGCAGGTTTTAGGGGGTAACCCAGAATTGCAGAAAGTGGTGCGTAATCGACATATTGAATAACCCGTGGCCAGTTCCAGTCAGCACCGCCCGCCTCACCCAGACGGAGGCCGGGATTCGCTGGCTGGGCAAGACGGCCATTGACCGTAACAGATTCGGTAGTGACGGCAACATCTGGCAAAACCTGCCGCGAACCGCCCAGCGCAATCCATCCCCGGTTGACCAGCATCGCCTCGCCATCAGCCAGCCTTAGCGGCGTCAGCACATGGTAACCCGGTTGGCCATTAAGCAACTGGTTGTCCAGCAACAGTTGACGTGCATCGTCATAGTGGCCAATCGCAATCACCCGGCGATAGTAATTGCTGGAGTCAGCAGGATTGAGATTATTAAGGGGCATTGGCAGTTGCTGGGATTGTTTGACAAAGGCCGTTTGCAATTCCGTCTTCTGCCATGACCGATCCAGTTGCCAAAAACCCAGCGACAACAGCAGGGGTAGCAATAACAACACTGCAAGGGTTGATGGCCAACCTGGATAAAATTTCCAAGCGCCTCCTTGTTTTTGAGGCTTGCCATCCATCAGCTTGGCATCGGTATCCTTCAATGCCAGACCGATTGGGTTATACTCCCAGCGGTCATTAACCCCTGGAATCCCCCCATGCTGATCAAGATCATTGTCGCTGTCATGCTGCTGCTCATCCTCGCCAGCCTCGGTTCCGGGCTGTTTTTCCTGATCCACGACCAGGGACACAACCCACGCACCGTCAAGGCGCTCACCGTGCGGATCGCTTTGTCAGCTGGCCTATTCATCCTGTTAATGATTGCCTACGCCACCGGACTTATTACGCCACACGGTGTGATTCAACGCGAGCCGGCTCCAGCCGCTCACATCCAGTAAACGAAGATAAACAACCCCAGCCAGACCACGTCTACAAAGTGCCAGTACCACGCCGCCGCCTCAAAGGCAAAGTGCTTGTGTGGTGAAAAGTGACCGGCCATGCTGCGAAACAGAATCACCGCCAGGATAATGGCGCCAATGGTGACGTGCAGACCATGAAACCCAGTCAGCATAAAGAAAGTAGACCCATAAATGCCGCTGCCTAATGTTAGATGCAACTCCTGATAGGCCTCATGATATTCAATAGCCTGCAAGGTCAAGAACAGCACGCCTAGCGCAACAGTAGCAGCAAGACCCTTGATAAGTTTTGCACGATTCCCTTCCACCAAACCCCAATGCGCCCAAGTGATCGTCACGCCGCTGCTCAGCAGGATCAACGTGTTGATCGCCGGCAAGCCCCAAGCATGCATCGGTGCGAAGAAACCGCCGACTCTATCCGGCCCATTGGTTGGCCACGTGGCCTCGTACCCCGACCACAGCAGGCTTTGGGTGAGAATGCCATGTTCAGTTTCACCGCCCAACCAGGGTACCGAATACTGACGGGCGTAAAACAGCGCGCCAAAAAACGCGGCAAAGAACATGACTTCCGAGAAGATAAACCATGCCATACCCCAGCGGAAGGAACGGTCCATCTGCTCGTTGTAAAATCCACGTTCGCTTTCCATCACCACCGTGCCAAACCAGCCGAACATAGTGGTCAGAATCATCGCCAAACCAATTAGCAGCAATGTACTGCCGCTGCCGTTCAACAACGTAGCCCCGCCAAACATCATCGTGAACAGACTGATTGAAGCAACAATCGGCCAGTGACTTTGATTTGGCACATAATAGATATCGGAAGCCGGCGCGTGTGCATGCGTCGCCATGGAAAAATCCCCCTTAGGTTGGTTAATTCAGTCAATGCGGAGGGTTTGGAATTACGAACCACCCGCTTCATCAAGTCGAAAGAAAGTATAGGATAGCGTGACTGTCCGCACATCTGGCGGCAAGTCCGGATCGATGCGGAATGTGACCGGCATTTCTTTGCTTTCCCCCGCGTGGAACTGTTGGCGATTGAAGCAGAAACACTCAATCTTTTGGAAGTGCGATGCAGCCAGCCCTGGCGAAACGCTCGGAATCGCCTGCCCTACCAACGATTGATGGGTCAAGTTACGGGCATGAAAATGCGTCTGGTAAAACTGGCCGGGGTGAACTGTCATGCGCGTCACCTGGGGTGCAAATTCCCACGGCGCGGTCACATTTAGATTAGCCACGAACTCCACGGTGACGGTGCGCGATTCATCAATTTTCATCGGTTCCACTGCAGCCACACGACTGCCCGTCTTGCCGTTCAATCCAGTTACTTGGCAGAGCACATCATAGATCGGAACCATCGCAAAACCAAAACCGAACATAGCGGCAGTAATCAACAACATGCGCCGTACCAGCCGGCGGTTCGCTTGCCGCAGACGATCTTTTTCCAGAGATGCTGGATCGGAGTTCAATACATCGCTATCAATGGTCTTGTTCATTGCAGGCCCATAATGACGATAATGCCCAGATAAAACGTCAACGCTAGCGCACCTAGCAGCAACGCTGTGCGCCGAGTGCGCATCGCGAGTGCAGGGTCCGGTTTTTTCGATGTATCCATACCTGTTCCTGTCTTATCCGTGGGCAATGGTCTTTTCGGTAAAAAGATAATCCCGCAATTCATGATCGAAGGCGGGATCCTGACGGCGGATCCACTCCAGCACCATGGCTGCGTGTTCTTTCTCCTCATCACGGTTATGGGCCAAAATCACCTTCAGCTCAGGATTTTTGCAGGCATCCACCCGCTGATTATACCAATCCACTGCTTCCAACTCTTCCATCAGCGAGATAATCGCTCGATGCATATCCCGCGTTTCGCTGGATAGTTCATTGATTGGCTCGTGATAGCCTTCATTCGCCATGCCGGCTTCTCCTCGATGTGGCGCGGGCATCCTTGCCCGTGTGCAAGTCAAAGAAACACGGGCAGGATGCCCGCGCTACAACCACTTTGATACGATGATCAATCCACCCGCGGTGCAGTTTGAAAGGTATGATACGGCGGCGGTGAACTCAGCGTCCATTCCAACCCCTTCGCACCTTCCCACACTTGATCGGTCGCCTTGGCACCACCACGGATGGTCTGGATCACGTTGTAGGCAAATAAGAGTTGCGAAACACCGAAGATGAACGCGCCCACCGTCGAGAGCATGTTGAACTCGGTGAATTGCAGGGCGTAGTCCGGGATGCGGCGTGGCATGCCCGCTAATCCCAAGAAGTGTTGCGGAAAGAACAGCACGTTAACCCCGATTACCGACAACCAGAAATGCCATTGACCCAGTTTCTCGTTGTACATGTGGCCAGTCCACTTCGGCAGCCAATAATAGGCTGCTGCCATGATCGAGAACACCGCGCCCGGCACCAGCACATAGTGGAAATGCGCTACCACGAAATAGGTATCATGGTACTGGAAGTCCGCTGGTGCGATGGCCAGCATCAGCCCGGAGAAGCCACCGATCGTAAACAATACTACGAATGCAAGAGCAAACAGCATCGGCGTCTCAAAGGTCATCGATCCCCGCCACATGGTCGAGATCCAGTTGAATACCTTCACTCCAGTCGGTACTGCGATCAGCATGGTCGCGTACATG
>DDST01000006.1:0-23337 GCA_002343485.1 Proteobacteria bacterium UBA2383 | reverse complement strand
CCAGAAGATGTGCTGGAACATCACTGGATCACCACCGCCTGCCGCATTGAAGAAGCTGGTGCCGAAAAATTTGTCGGTTAACAGCATGGTCACCGCACCCGCCAGCACCGGCATCACCGCGNNGCAGGAAGGCGGTGATCAGCCAGGTCCAAACAAATAGCGGCATTTTCATCAGGGTCATGGTTGGTGCGCGCAGGTTCAGAATGGTGGCGACAATGTTGATCGCCCCCATGATCGAGGATGCACCCATCATATGAACCGCCAAGATCACGAACGGGAACGCCTCACCGGTCTGCAACACCAGTGGTGGATATAGCGTCCAGCCACCCGCCGGACCGCCACCTGCGGTAAACAGCGTAGATAACAGCAAGGTGAATGCAAATGGCATGATCCAGAAGGACCAGTTGTTCATACGCGGCAGCGCCATATCCGGCGCGCCAATCATCATTGGAATCAGCCAGTTGGCTAAACCAACGAAGGCCGGCATCACTGCGCCGAAGATCATCACCAACGCATGCATGGTGGTCATCTGGTTGAAGAAATGCGGATCGACAATCTGCAAGCCCGGTTGAAACAGTTCGGCACGGATCACGAGAGCCATCGCCCCACCGATGAAGAACATGAGCAGCGAAAACAACAGATATAGGGTACCGATATCCTTGTGATTGGTGGTCAACAACCAGCGGCTCAGGCCCTGCGCCGGACCGTGATGCTCATGATCGTGGCCGTGATCATGGGTGGATGCTGCAGTACTCATAGTGCCTGACCTCCAGGGATGGTGGCGGGTTGGGAAACAGGAGCATTCTGGGCGGTTTTTGGATTTTCCTTCGATTTCATCTGCGCCAGCCACTGCTCGAATTCCGCTTCAGGCACGGCTTTGACAACAACCGGCATGAAGCCATGATCACGACCGCATAATTCGGCGCACTGGCCGCGATAAATCCCTGGCTTTTCGATCAGCGTCCAGTTCTCGTTGATAAAACCTGGTATGGCGTCCTTCTTCCAACCCAAATCAGGAACCCACCAGGAATGGATCACATCAGCAGCAGTGGTGAGAATTCGAATCTTTTTGCCGACCGGCACCACCAGCGGGTTATCCACTTCCAGCAGATAGTGTTCACCCTTATTGGCGGTATTGCGGATCTGTGCCTGCGGTGTGGAGAGAGTGCTAAAGAACGAAACACCCTCATTAACATAGTCATATTGCCAGCGCCACTGATAGCCGGTGACCTTGATAGTCAACTCAGAATCACGGGCGTCAGCCATACGCACCAGAGTGCCCGTCGCTGGAACCGCCATGCCGATTAGTATTGCCATTGGCACGATAGTCCAGAGAATTTCGATCGCAGTACTCTCGTGGAACTGGGCGGGCACAGCACCCCGTGACTTGCGATGGTGATAAATTGACCAGAACATAATCCCGAAGACCACTACGCCGATGACAACACAAACCCAGAAAATCAACATATGCAGGTCATACACTTCCCGGCTGATGGAACTGACACCCCGCGGCATGTTCAGCGCAAATTCAGCGTATGCGCTGGTACTCCACCCCAATAACGCGCCGCCCAAGGCGACGATCCCCTGTACGACCCGACTGATTGCCATACCCCTCTCCTGATGATTGAATGCGCCCTGTGTTATGACACCAGTAACGCTGAAATGAAATACCCAAGACTACTGGATGTAACTCCAGCTTCACAATTCACAAACAATGGATTATGGATTAATGCAAAGACAACGGTTCAAATCTTCGGCCAGTTGCCGACGTTCATCTTCAACGAGGAAGCGACCAATCTCTACCGTTTGGCCATGGACCCGAATTAACAACTGACTAGGATACCACTGCCGAGGACAGCCCTTGAGAACAACGTGCGCCCAAGCCCGCGTTAGCGTCCAGGACTGCTTAGGTTTTTGTCGACCCCGTTCGATACGGATAGTATCGGCTGCAATACAGATAACTTCGCGTTCGTGACAGCGGCACGCCACAACATAAAGGCCGGTTCCCACTGCCAACAGTTCCAAGCCAGCAAACGGCAACACTGGCCAGAATCCCATCGCTACCAAGGGCAACACCAAAGCCAGCGTAACAATGCAAAAACTTGCGAACACCATTACCGTTTGCCGCCAAGACAGCGAGCGGTTAGGGCGCAGCACAAAGCAATATTGACACTCAGTGGTACAACCTATATCCGCGATCATGGCCCGGAATTCCCCTGCTTGTTTTGCCTATTTAACAAGTAACTTGATACAGAAATTTTGTCAAGAGGTCGCAGGAGAGGTAAGGGCTAGACAAGCGGATTGCGCCGGCGCAATTGCGATAATGGAAAGACTACGGGGCCTTTTTCAGCGCTGGACCGGGATGAATAGGAAACCGGTCCCCAAGCATGACCGTAAATGACCTCGCAACTAACTGGTAAGAGACCATCAGGCCGGCGTTGCTGCTCATAGGCTTCCCGCACCGCTTGCCACCGCATCTTGCCCGTGAGACAAAGAGGGCGGCCTAGAGTCATATTGCGAGCACCTAGTGTTTTCAGATCGTGCACCAAACCATCTACTTGCGCATAGGTCAGAGTCAACCGCTCCACATCCATCACCGGATCAACTAACCGCGCCCGCAACAACGCATCACCGATATCATGCAGATCGAAGAAAGCGTTAACGTGATTGTAATTGTTATCGGCAGTAGCCCAGCTACGTCGAAGTTCCAGCAAAGTATCAGGGCCAAGGGTGCTAAATAGCAAGGCACCGCCGGGTCTAAGCACCCGGCGGAATTCGGCCAGCACCCGATCCAGATCAGTTGCCCAAGGCAAGGCTAGATTAGAAAAGATCAGGTCACAACACGCATCGGCTAAGGGTAAGATTTCGGGTTCGCCCGCTAAGCCATGCAGAGTGCGAAACCAGGGAGCATGCTTGCGCGCTTTCGCAAGCATGGCCGGTGCCCGTTCCAGACCAATGACACATGCCTTACGATATTTCTTCATCAACCCCACTGTGATACTGCCGGTTCCACAGCCGGCATCGAGAATGATCTCCGGTTTTAATTTGATCAGATCCAACCGCTCCAGCAAACGGACACCAACTTCGCGATGCAGGAATGCCGCTTTGTCGTAACCAGCCGCTGCCCGCTCAAAAGCACGCCTTAGCAGGTTTCGATCGAACTCGAACGGCAAACCCACCCTATCGTTATGCATCAAGAAATGCTCGCAGTTCGGCAATAAATTCCGGTAGATGTGAAAAGAATGGTGCGTGACCGGCACGGGCAAACACTCGCAAACGTGCATTCAGCAATTGCGTGAGCATCGCTTCTCCGGCTTCCATCGGCACCAGTTGATCGCGCTGCCCCATCAGCAACAGGGCCGGACACGCTATCTTTGCCAACTCGGCGCGCAGATCGCTGGCTTCCAAAATCGCCAGTCCATCTTCCAACGCACAGACATCCGGCTCACCGTGCTGGAACAGCATTGCCTTGAGTTGTTTCAATTGGGCGCTGGCGTGTTCGCTGCCGTAAACTTCCAACGCGATGAACCGCTTCAATACCATCCGGTAATCCTGGCGCAATTCTTCAGCGAAGCGGCGCAATACCGGTAATGCAATAGCATACGGCCAAGAAGGCTGCTGAACGAAGCAAGGCGTGCTATTGACCAACACCAACCGGCTCAGTCGTTCCGGGGCCATCAAGGCAACCTGTTGGGCGACTAATCCACCCAGCGACCAACCAACCCAGGCCGCTGGCGCTGGCGTCGCCGCTATCACTGCCGATGCCCAATCACTGAGAGTGGATCCAACCCCAGATAATTCCTGGCTGTAGCCATGACCGGGCAAGTCCAATACCGTGACCCGGTGATAGCTGGCCAGACTCTCGGCAACATCTTTCCAAACGCCGGAATGCATACCCCAACCATGCACTAACACCACATCCGGGCCTTGACCAGCAGTGCGCGTATAGAGCATCCGAACGGGGAAAGTGGTCATAACTGAACATTTATCCTGATAAAACAGCTAACAACAGCCCACATCTGGCACAGCGTTCTGCCCGGCAACAATAGATTGGGTGATCCGATTACGACCTTCATTCTTCGAGCGGTACAATGCTTGATCAGCACGCCTCATCAGGCTGGCGCCATCTTCCTCTACAGATCGCATCGCCACACCGAAGCTGGCCGTGACCCGTCCAACCCGCTCTACCAAGGGTTGCGATTCCAGCTTAAAACGGATGCGTTTCACGCAAGCAACTGTATTTTCAAGAGGTATATCAGGCAATAAAATTGCAAATTCCTCACCGCCGAAACGTGCCACCAAATCATTCTGCCGGCAATGTTCGCGCAACAATCCAGCAAATCGCCTTAATACCTCGTCACCCAGCGTGACGCCATAATGGTCGTTAACATCCTTAAAGTGATCCAGATCAGTAATCAGAAGGCACAGTGGATGATTGTAACGCTGGCTGCGCTCAACTTCGATCGCGAGTGCATCATCAAGGCGCTGCCGATTACCGACACCCGTCAGCGGATCCGTATGTATCGATTCCTGGATTGTTGCCTCATTACGCCCTAATTCCCGATTGGCTCCGAGTAATTGACGCTGTGTCTCCGCCAGTTCCTCATTAAGCCGCATCATTGTTGCACCCAATATCTCCAGTCCTTCCACGTCATACTCAGCCGCCACTAGCAATCGACCCTGTTGCCAGCGATAGACATGCCCCTGCAAGGAATAACAGGGTTTGTCCTTATACGCGACATTCAGAATGCCCCGATATAACAGCAGCAAACCACCGTGGTACGGTACCAGCGCGTGCATATCCTCAAGTCGAGGATTGATAACCAGCGAGCGGACATCCCAAGACTGGTCAGAGACCGCCGCTGGCGGTATTAACCGCAGGAAACCCTGATTAGCAGCCAGCACATTGCCGCTCTCATCCAACAACGCAATCACCACGCCAGCCAGTTCCTGCAGGAAAGATGGTAATCCGAAATCCCTCAAGGAGTGAACTAGATGGCTCATAACACCTCGCATTGAGTGGTTTGCGCATCAAAATACCAGCAGTCAATCTCGATGAACTGCCAGAGATCGTCCACGCCATTCATCACCAGTCCTCCCAATGATCGACGAGCACTGCCTACCCAATTCAAGGCGGCAAATGCCAGATCAGTTTATGGACAGGCCATCGCCATCTAGCAAATCGCGGTTGTTACATACTTCTGAGTCACTGAAATCCAACTGGGTTGCCAACGTGAACCAATTTCGTACAGCCTCAGCTGAATCAAGGAGATATCGGCTTCGACCCGATCAGTGTTTTCATCCAAATTTAATATTAACTACCGGAAACGAGAGGCCGGTCGAATGCGCCAAAGCACCCCGCTACTTCTGAATGTGCTGCTTGAAAATATTCACTCACCCGCTCGACCGTTCTTTGCTTCATATTTGCCGAGCCTAACTGGCCTCTTCAGCCCGCTTTGGATCGTACTCGTTCATTCCTCCGTAACAGGCTCCGGTGCACCTTTTCAATACGCCTCTTCAGCCCGCTTTGGATCGTACTCGTTCATTCGGTTCACTCTTCAAAGAACCTAAAACTCCATATCTTTATGATAGTTATTGACTACAAATCTTATGTTCACAACCTCGGCGAGATTACGCGCTGGACAATGGATGCCCCTGATCATCTAAGGGAATATCGAACCATTGATCGTGGTAAATTTTTCGTAAATCAAGGATCGACCAAGGAATCAGAATGAGCGCCGCTACGATCCAGGCCAGCAGGTGCCAGCCCCATCCATTACCCGGAATGAAGGTAGCGACGACAACAAAACATCCGGTAATTCCGTAAAACCGGTAAGCCGCTTGTTGAGTATAGTGACCGACCTTGGGGTCAGGATGATGGCGATTCATTGCGTAGACCAGCATCGAAGCGCCAAACCAGAAGATCAGCAGCGGGAACGGGATTAGAACTGCGATCAGGTTGCCATAATTCATCAGGGCAGACGCCCGTTTAGCGGAAGCCCCTCGCGCGATTTTGCCAATTGCCGTATTTTCAGTCTGCTCCAGAATATGCATCATTCCAATCCTTAATTTAATGGAAATTAGAAAAATATCTGCATCGGCCCATCATGTTCAGGAACACTATCACCCTTGTCAACCATGAGAATGCATCATCAGATTGTCACTGGATTGGAGCGACTGCAACATTTTATACTACCTCCCATCTGCCTGCTATGTGGAGCGGCGGGCGAAGCAGGGTGCGACCTGTGCGCAGGTTGCGCTGCCGATCTACCGCGTAACGTCTCTGCCTGCGCTATTTGCGCCCTCCCATTACCCGCGGGTCACGCTGGCCTTTGTGGTCACTGCTGTTCACAACCTCCTCCTTATGACCGCACATTCGCACCTTTTTGCTATCAGCCACCCATAAATTTCTTAATTCGCCAGCTCAAATTCAGTGGCCAGCTGAGCTATGCCCGATTGCTAAGCACATTGTTTGCTGAAGCACTTGCTGAACGCGGTGGCCCTTGGCCAGACTGCATTGTTCCTGTCCCCTTGCATTCAACGCGCCTGCGCGAGCGAGGCTTCAACCAGGCATTGGAACTAGCACGCACTGCTGCTTGTCGTCTCAACATCCCGCTACAAGCTGAAGGACTGCGACGCATCCGCTACACGACCCCACAGACTTTACTAGACACCCACGCCCGCCAGACCAATCCGCTGGGTGCTTTCGTACTCAATCACTCTTTGACCGGATCGCGAGTCGCCTTGATCGATGACGTCATGACCACTACCAGCACCATCTCCGAATGCGCCCGTATCCTACGGGCGGGTGGTGCTGTAAATATTGAAGTCTGGGTCCTCGCTCGCGCCAGCAGCAAGCCTTGAGCGCATGAACACACAGCCAATTCTTTCTACCTACCGACTATGAAATCCCGTAGAATGCCGCGCCAATTCGCTCACAGATAAAACTCTTTGGCGCATGAAAACTAACCTGCCGGCCTTTGAACAGGCCCTTCGTTCCCATGATGACCTGATCAAACGTCGCGATCTGGCGATTTGGATCGGAGCTGAACCAACTTTCACCGACCGCTGTTCCGAAGCCCCGGAATGGCTATCCAATGCCCTCGGCCCGACCAAAGAACGCCATGCCCGGCAGATGCTGGCTGAATTACTGAATTTGACGCCGGGCGCTGTGGTTTTGCGGACATTAGGCCGGCAATACTCCAAGGAAGACTTGCCGCGATGGAGCTTAGGACTTTACCGGCGTCGCGACTGCCAACCTGTCTGGCCTGGCCCGCCAGACCCGCTAATAGCGGATTCTGTCATCATGCCGTCCACCGGTTTGCTCGAGGATTTCTGGGAACGGCTGGCACAGCGGCTTGGCGCGCGCGGCTGGCCAGCGTTGTTATTGACTGTCGAAACTCCTCCCAATCTGCGTGTGGTATTCCGCTGCGATACCTTGCCTCTACTGGCCAATTCGGAGCGAGATCCTCGGCTGGCCCGGCCCAGCCTGCATAGCCAATCAATTCCGCTCCAAGGCCCCCGTGATGAACTGGCGGAACAAGGCATCTTTCTGCTTGGTATCGGTTGGCCCAACCCAGAGCAGGGCTTCGGCGAAACTACCGTGCCTTGCGTCGAGTTACCTGCCTGTCCCGATACAGAACTATTTCTTAACCTGCTGACTGCAATTGGCGAAGCCGCTAACGCTGCTGAATTACCGTCACTCATCCTAGCTGGCTTTCCCCCACCTGTAGACACCTCGGTCGCCTGGGCCACTTTGACCCCAGATCCAGCGGTAGTCGAAGCGAATATGGCCCCAGCCTTGGACGCCACCACTTTCTTGCAAGAAACCCAGGCTTGTTTTGCCGCTGCCGCTGCCGCTGGACTATCGCCTTACCGTCTGCATTACAACGGCCAAATCACGGATTCAGGCGGTGGCGGTCAACTGACGCTGGGTGGTCCGGCGCCTGACCGCAGTCCGTTTTTGACCCACCCGCATCTATTACCGGCACTCATTGGTTATTTCAACTGCCATCCTGCCCTTTCATTCTACTTCGCTGGCGATTTCATCGGCAGTTCCAGCCAGGCACCGCGTGCTGACGAGCGCACAACCGATCTGTTTGAGGAACTCACGCTAGCGCTGTTCTTACTCGGACGTCAAGACAACCCGACGCCGGAACTGCTCTGGCAAACGCTGTCGCCGTTCCTGGCTGATCCGGCTGGTAATCCACATCGCGCCGAGATCAACATCGAGAAGCTGTGGAACCCTTATCTGCCTGGCCGCGGCCAGTTAGGATTGGTGGAATTTCGCGCCTTCCGCATGCCGCCCACCCCGGAGCGGCTAACGGCGCTGGCGACACTATTACGCGCTATCACTGCCATGCTTATGCTCAGTCCGCCGCCGAAACTACCCCAGTTGACCCATTGGGGACGAGAGCTACATGACCGGTTTGCTTTGCCCTTCTATCTGCGCACGGATTTGTGGGACGTGCTAGATGAATTGGCCAGCGCTGGTCTGGGACTGGGCCAGCCGCTCATCACCGAACTGCTGGATGAACAACATTACTCGATAGGTCAAATAGCATTTGGTGACTGCCAGCTAACAGTTCAGCGCGCACTGGATTTCTGGCCGCTGCTGGGCAATGCCCTGTCACAGGAACACGGTCATTCGCGGCTGGTGGACGCCAGCACTGCCCGGTTAGAGATCAGCTTACGCACCCAACCAGGCGCAGCACAAGAAGCACTGGCCGATTGGCAATTGACGATCAACGGCTACCGGTTACCGATGCGTCGAGAGAACGAACTGGACGGAGAAACCAAATTGTATGGTGTGCGCTACCGGCGTTTCAAACCTTGGACAGGTCTGCACCCCAATTTGGAAGCTCAAGGGCCGCTAAAACTAGTATTGAGCCACCCTCGCCATCCTGGCGCTTTGCAAGTAACTTTGCACGAATGGCGGCCGCAGGGTGGCGGTTATGACGGCTTGCCCCGCAATCTGGAGGAGGCTGCCACCCGCTGCGCCGAGCGTTTTGTTACTGAATTCCTAGATGTTGCACCCTCGAAACCGCCCTTAGAACCGCCATCCGAAGCGATCACACCCTATACTTTTGATTTACGCTGGTTGTAAGCACGCCTGTTCTACCCTGTGAACGGCAACTGGCGCATAATACCCCAATAAATTCCAGTAAACTCCGCAGGAGAACCTCGCATCATGAGCGTCGAAACCATTGCTACCCACCCGTTCAAGGATCAAAAGCCCGGTACCTCGGGCCTGCGCAAGAAAGTCAAGGTCTTCGAGCAACCGCATTACCTGGAAAATTTCGTGCAGTGTGTTTTTGACACACAGCGTGAGCTTGAAGATGCACCGTTAGTGGTAGGCGGTGATGGCCGCTACTATAACCGGGAGGCCATCCAGAAAATCCTGCGCATTGCCGCCGCTAATGGCTGTACCCGAGTGCTGCTTGGTCAAGGCGGCATCTTTTCCACCCCAGCGGTCTCTCATATGATCCGCAAGCACAACGCCCGGGGTGGTCTGATCTTGTCAGCCAGCCACAATCCAGGAGGGCCTGACGAAGATTTTGGCATCAAATTCAACACTCCAAACGGCGGACCCGCTCCAGAAAAGGTTACAGAAGCCATCTACACCGCCAGTCTGCATATTAATCGCTATCACACGCTGAACACTCCCGACATTGATCTGAATAAGACCGGCACAATCTTCGTCGGCGACATGCAAGTGGATATTGTTGATCCGGTTAACGATTACGCCGACTTGATGGAAGATTTATTCGATTTTGACAAAATCCGCGCGCTATTCAAGAGCGGCTTCCGGATGCGCTTCGATGCCATGCATGCTGTAACCGGCCCCTACGCTCGCGAGATTATTGAGAATCGTTTGGGCGCGCCTCAGGGTACGGTGGTCAACGGCATACCCCTGGAAGACTTCGGGCACGGTCATCCCGATCCAAATCTAGTTTACGCCAAAGAATTGGCTGACTATCTGTTTGGGCCGGATGCACCAGACTTCGGCGCAGCTTCAGACGGCGACGGCGACCGCAACATGGTATTGGGCCGGCATTTCTTTGTAACTCCCAGCGACAGTCTCGCGGTAATTCTAGCTAACGCCACACTGGCACCCGGCTACCGCGCTCATCTCAGCGGCGTTGCTCGTTCGATGCCGACCAGTCAGGCGGCTGATCGGGTAGCGGCCAAATTAGGATTGTCCTGCTACGAAACACCGACTGGCTGGAAATTCTTTGGCAACCTATTAGACGCCAACAAAATCACTTTGTGTGGTGAAGAGAGCTTTGGTACAGGCTCTAATCATGTGCGCGAGAAGGATGGGTTATGGGCGGTGTTGTTCTGGATGAATATCCTGGCCGAACGCCGGCAGTCAGTGGCAGAGATTGTGCGTGAACACTGGCGGACTTATGGGCGCAATTACTACACCCGCCATGACTATGAAGCTGTTGACAGCACCGCTGCTAACAGCCTAGTCGATACCCTGCGCGCCGCGACTGCAACCTTGCCAGGTCAGCAACTGGGTTCTTACACGGTCGATTACGCCGATGATTTCCGGTACATCGATCCGATTGATGATAGCGTCAGCGAGAAACAGGGTATCCGGATTGGTTTCAAGGACGGATCGCGAATCGTCTACCGGCTATCTGGCACTGGCACCGAAGGTGCGACATTACGAGTTTACATTGAGGCTTACGAGCCTGATCCCGCCAAGCATGATCTCGACACTCAACAGGCGCTAGCAGCGCTGATCAACATTGCTAACAGCTTTGCCGGTATTCGCGAACGTACCGGGAGGAACGAGCCAACGGTTATTACCTGATACCGTGCCTCAATAGCGATTGATCTGTCGTGGGAGTCAGCTTGCTAAGGATTACAATGGATTATCACTTGCAAGTAAACTCCCCCGCCTCAGGATTAAGTATTATGAATCCACTGATGGTTGAGCTGGGCGCCGGCGCATTGGCTTCCGCTCTACCGGCTGCTCCCGATTACCAGATAACCTTTCAACTTTCGGTCTTCCTGGCCGCCTCCGTTCCGGCTCTACCCCATCGAACCGGCGGATATTTAACATCTGCTGCCGCACCCGCACCCGTTTGAGATGCTGGAAAATCTCTAGCGGCATCCCGTCCGGGAGATCCACGGTGCTGTAATCATCGTGAATCTCGATGCGGCCGATGTAGCGGCCCTCAATGCCCGCCTCATTCGCGATTGCGCCCATGATATTCTGCGGAGTGGCTCCATGTTCGCGACCAACATCAATCCGGTAGCGAATCTTGTCGAAATCTGCAGAATCCCGCGCAGAATCGCGAGAAGACCGTTCGCCACGGATTCGCCCTTCACGAACCGGCCGTCCTGGCGGCCTCTCCCGTTCCTTTTCCGCGTCCTTGGGAATCGCATCTTCGAACTGGAATGGCCGTTCGCGCTGCGCTAGGTAGGTTAGCGCAGCAGCGATATCATGGGCATTCATCTCCTGTTCCCGCTCGACCTCGGCAATTAGCTCCTGGAAAAAGCCTAAATCCTGGGTATTGAAAACTTCACCGATTTGTTGCTTGAATTGAGCCAGCCGGTGACCGGTGATGGCCTCCGGTGTTGGCAACGGCATCCGCTCAATGGGCTGACGGGTCGCCTTTTCAATGGCACGCAACAGGCGCAATTCCCGAGGGGCGATAAACAGAATGGCATCACCTGCCCGGCCCGCCCGGCCCGTACGGCCAATACGGTGGATATAAGCCTCAGTATCGTAAGGGATATCATAATTAATGACATGACTGATCCGCTGTACATCCAGCCCGCGCGCCGCGACATCTGTTGCAACGACAATGTCAAGATTACCGCCACGTAATTGCTCAATGGTTTTCTCACGTAGCGCCTGGGTCATATCGCCATGCAAAGCGGCGCTCGGATAACCGCGCGCTTCCAATCGTTCAGCCAACTCAGTGGCAGCAATCTTGGTACGCACAAAAATCAGAATCGCGTCGGCATCCTCCACTTCCAAAACCCGGGTTAAGGCGTCCAGCTTGTGCTGAGAACCGACCTGACAGTAGCGTTGCCGAACCGTGGCAACGGTCGCAGTACGGGTTTCAATCTTAACTTCTCGCGGATCCTGCAGATGGCGATGCGCTACCCGGCGAATTGGCTCGGGCATGGTGGCCGAGAACAATGCAACCTGTTTTTCGGCCGGGGTCTGTTCCAAAATCCAGTCCACATCATCAATGAAGCCCATGCGCAACATCTCGTCGGCTTCATCCAGCACTACGGTCCGCAGCGCCGCCAGCGACAACGTTTCCCGGCGCAGATGATCCATAACCCGGCCTGGGGTACCGACCACGACATGCATGCCACGGCGGAGATGACGGAGTTGCAGGCTCATGCTTTGGCCACCATAAATTGGCAATACATGAAACCCAGGGATATGTCGAGCGTAGCCCTGGAAGGCTTCCGCGACTTGAATGGCCAATTCACGAGTAGGCGTCAGGACTAGCGCCTGCGGTTCACGGTTGCTTAAATTCAGCCTTTCCAGGATCGGCAGGGCGAAAGCCGCCGTCTTGCCGGTACCGGTCTGAGCCTGGCCCAAGACATCATAACCCTCCAGCATGGAGGGAATGGTGGCGGCCTGAATCGGCGAAGGTGCTTCGTAACCGAGTTCCTTGAGGGTTTCCAGCAGGGGAGCGGACAGAGCGAGTTGTTCAAAATGTTCGATAGAGAATGACATGCACGGTGTTACCTAAATGAAAAGATCTGCGGCCGGTCAGAACACGACAGCCTGAACGGAACTGAAAGAACGGTACAGCCTTTTTGATAGTTGATAGCTCTATGGGAAGGGCTTTAGCCAGCCAAAACGAGCGCTTAGCCGGGGCAGACTACAACTCGGCGGCGCCGGCGAAACTTGTTGACAATGTGCCAGCGCCAGAGCAGATGAGCAATGACAAAAGTCAGCGTACTGGCGACCACAGCAGTGGTCATCGAGCCAACCAGCAACGGCCAGCCGAGATCGCTAACCTTACGCAGGAACCAGTCCAGCGTCGGCTCAAAAGCCCAGTCTAACGACGGCCTGCCCAACAGCCACGCGCCAAACTGGTAACAGGCGAACATGATCGGCGGCATGGTCAATGGATTGGTGATCCAGACCATAGCCACCGCGACCGGCAGATTGAATCGTAACCAAGCAGCTGCCGTAGCAGCCAACAGCATTTGCCAGGGAAAAGGGACAAAAGCGAAAAACATACCAGCAGTCAATCCGCGCACCGTCGAACGGCGGCTAAAGTGCCAAAGGCGGGGATCATGCAACAAATCACCAAGGAAGCGCAAATTCCGGTGAGCACGCAACTGATGGCAATCCGGCAAATAACGTTGTAGAAACTGCTTCATGGCGACGCTCGACCAAGAACCGGCAACATCCCGGCTAGTAAGACTTTAAATCCGTCTAAAAATTCAGACGATGAGAAATATTTGGCAAATAGGCCCTAATTGCAATGGCAACGATCATATGAAAATCAAATTTATCTGCTGAGCATAGCTAATGCCGCCCAAGCTAAAGCAGACAATAATTAATTGTACTTTATATTGGCCATTCAAGAAATTATTCTTATCATTAACAATGATAGCAAGACATCGCTTTCGCAATAGAGACCGGTCTGTTGGCAAAGCCCGCTTGCCTTTGCGGCGATCACTTTTAAATATGGAATGTGCAGAAAATATGGTGATGGGGCTGGGATGACAATGTACGTGCTGTACCGGTGTTACTCCGTGTAAAAAAGCGCCCTCCCCCACACGAAGGAGGGATTGGGGTTGAAAGGCGCGCCTAATGCACTCGTTCCCCTGACCCTGGCAAATCAGCAACGCTTGCTGAGCGCAAACTCCGTCCTTTTTCGGAATACAGCAGCCGGCCCGGATGCAGTACCTGCCGCTCTGTGCCCTGTTCCGCGCAACGTTCAATCAACCGGTCGATAATGATGCTCAATCCCTGCGGCCGCAACGGATAGTGATGCTCCAGCCGCAACAACTGACCACTGGCATCCAGGCTCATCACCGTGTAAGCCAGCGTTCCGAGTTCCGGGTCAGCATGGTTGGTGATTATCATCTGCTGCTCCAGGCTCTCGCTATCGTTCTGGAAAATTGCCTCGACCAGATAATCTCCAGACAAGCAAGGAATTTCCCGCATCGCTGCTTTCACTGCCTCTCCTTCCACCACAGCCAGTGTCTGTTCCAACTGTGGATTAGCCAGCACCCAGCGGACATGCAACCCATAGGCTTCCAAGGCCATAGAATATTGCCGTTGCAAATACGCCCAACGCCGGTAACCCTCGCTGAGTCCCGCCACGGGCAGTTCACGCCCTGGCCCGAACTGCCCCCAGTCATCAAAGGTATAAAACAGCGTGTGAGCATGATCACCGGCTACCAAAAAACGATTGCCGCCTTCCAAAGTGGCTAAATGGACACCTGGCCGTTCAAACCAGGACTGCTCCAGCAGTTCCCATAATGACAGCAAACCATTGCCGTCCAATTGCACCCGTAACAGAGCGCACAGATCGCCGATCGTCGCAAAAGACAGGCTCATTACTGTTAATCCAAATGACTGCTGGAAAGCTTCGCGGGTCGCTAACGACACCTCGCCATTTTGCAGCAAGCTATCCTCCATAACCCGCGCCAATCGAGTCAGATCATCTTGCGGGCCAATGAAGCAGAACGGTAACAATAGCAGGGGACCGGAACCCGGACGACGCTGCGGACTGATCGCCCCTACCGGAAAATGGCCGCCGTCTGCCCCCAGGGCGATGAGTTGCGGGGTAAAACCGCCCCGCAGGCTGCCACGATAAATGTCGGCCAATGCCCGGATGAGAGGAAACCCTGGTTGCAAAATCTCGGTCTGGTCATACAACGCACCGGGCAGAACCAGTCCCAGATGCTCGATGCCATCTAAAATCCGGCTCAAATCCTTAGCCAGATGACCAGCCAGCGCCGAAGCTGCTGCAACGCTCAATGGCTCAGGTGGTATTCCGGTGAAATCAGCCCGTTGCGGGTCCAATTCAATTGCCAGCAGGCCCGCATAATGACTCAGCTCATTCAATGGGATCAAAGTCTTGGTCACGAAAGATCTCTTCGATGCAGCGCCGCATCTTCGGAAATGCGGCTAATCGGATAAAAATGATTGACAAGGGCAAATAGAGAACAAATGGAAATCATCCATCCTCCAGAAAAAATCATTATGAAGGAAAATGACCGGAGAACCGAAGGATTCAGCATCACTGGCCAGCATATTCACTTATGGTGACTGGCTGATAGGCAATTGAACGCTTTCCGCTAGAAATTTTTTGCAGTCATTCTTGCCTGAACGGTGCGTTGCCGATGATTTTCGGCTTACAATCGCAAGTGAGAACTTACTAAATTTAAGGTTTTCGTGAATCATTATCACCAAACGAGGTAATCCGATGTCCGCATCGACCCAGAATCCAGCCGAGCAGTTGCAGCAGGCCACCCTGGCGCTGGACGCCGTCCAAAAGGCGCTTGATTACTCCCTAGCGGACTTGAAGGAACGCTCGCAGAAAGCCGATGGTAAAATTTCTGCAGCTCTGCTCGATCAACATCAACTGGTGAGCTACGACTTGGCACTGTCCTGTGCCGAAGTGACCGGTGCCCGCTTTGCCATCGACTATGCCAAACGGGCGCGGCAGGCCAGCGGCGATCCAGCCAATGAACTCACGCTGGAAGAACGCTTCGCTTTGTTATTTACCGCCGAGGCGCTACAAGGCGTACGTAATCGCTTGAGTGCTCGCCCAGCCGACTTCGGATTGAACGACCAATGGCTGAACGCAACGGTCGATTACCCAGCAGCGCGGCAATTCTGCCTGACGCAGTTAGCGGCGGAGCGGGTTGCCGAGCTGGGTCAATTGATGCGCGCCCAGGATGGCGTCACCGGCGCTTATCTGCTCGACGGTCATCATGAAATGATGCGCGAAACTTTCCGCAGCGTCGCCGAGGAAGTCGTGATGCCGCTGGCTGAAGAGATTCACCGCCACGATCTCGACATTCCCGATGCCATTCTCGATCAGGTCAAGGAACTGGGTTGCTTCGGTATTTCCATCCCAGAGCGCTTTGGCGGCATCCAGAGCGACGAGCAAGAAGATAACCTGGGCATGATCGTGGTGACCGAAGAACTGACCCGCGGCTCGCTCGGCGCGGCGGGCAGTCTGATCACCCGGCCTGAAATCCTCTCCAAGGCGCTGCTCAAGGGTGGCACCGAGGAGCAGAAACTGAAATGGCTACCACAGCTAGCCTCCGGCGACATGTTGTGCGCGGTGGCGGTGACCGAGCCGAACTACGGCTCCGATGTCGCCAACATGCGGTTGAAAGCGACTCGTACCGAGGGCGGCTGGCTGCTAAACGGCGCTAAGACCTGGTGTACTTTCGGCGGCAAAGCGGGCGTGCTGCTAATTCTGGCACGCACCAACCCTGATCTGTCGCTGGGCCATCGCGGCCTGTCGATGTTCCTGCTGGAGAAACCGAGCTATCCCGGCCATGCCTTCGAGTTTACGCAGGAAAGCGGTGGCAAGCTGGGCGGCAAAGCGATTTCCACCATCGGCTATCGCGGGATGCACTCCTTCGATCTGTTCTTCGACAACGTATTCGTACCGGATGAGAACATGCTCGGCGGGCCAGCCGGGGAAGGCAAGGGTTTCTATTTCACCATGGCCGGTTTCTCTGGCGGGCGCATCCAGACCGCGGCCCGTGCGGTAGGCATCATGCAAGCGGCTTATGAGAAGGCATTGAGCTATTCCCAGGAGCGCATGGTGTTCGGCTATCCGATCGGCGATTACCAGTTGACCCAAGTCAAGCTGGCGCGGATGGCGACCTATCTCGCCATAGGCCGGCAATTCACCTATTCGGTAGGACGGCTGATGGATCAAGGTGAGGGCGACATGGAAGCCAGCATGGTCAAATTCTTCACCTGCAAGACGGCTGAATGGGTCACCCGCGAAGCACTGCAAATTCACGGTGGCATGGGTTACGCCGAGGAAGTGCCGGTCAGCCGCTACTTTATCGATGCCCGGGTGCTATCGATTTTCGAAGGCGCTGAGGAGACACTGGCACTGAAAGTGATCGCTCGTTCGCTGGTAGATAATGCTAAGAGCAAGGCTGAGGTAGGGGGTTAAACCATGAGTTTTTCAATGCGATTAGGCGAACAGACAGAAGTCGCCGGTTCCGTAGCAGTAAATCTTGAATGGGTGCGCCAGCCACAATATGGGCGTTATCTGGATGAATTCGTACCAGGGCAGGTCTTTGTCCACCCGCGTGGCTACACCTTTGAACGTGGCCCGATGCTGGATTTCGCCCGTGTGTTCATGCAATGTAACCCGCTGTATCTGAACTTGGAATACGCCAAGGCACATGGCTTCCCGGACCTACCGGCCAGTCCGCAAATGGTATTCAACGTGGTGCTGTCGCTGGGCGTGCACAACGATTCCGAGAAAGCGATTGCCAATCTCGGCTATTACAACGTGCAGTTCCTACGGCCCGTCTATCCAGGCGACACTTTGCGCGGTTACACCCAAGTCGTGGATCGCAAAGCACGTGGCGAAGACAAGCCAGGCATCGTGCTGATCCGCACTCTGGGTGTGAATCAGCATCATCAGGTCGTGTTGCAGTACGAGCGCAAAATTATGGTTGGCTATCGCGGTAACCGCCTGCCAACCACCCCCGCCCCGGCCACCCCGGTTGAGTTTCCTTGGGTGGAGCATCCGGTTGTAGAGTTGCCAATCAACACCAACGGCTATCCGAGCCAGTTGACCGGTCCCAACACCTACTTTGAGGATTTTTCCCTCGGTGATCTGATTGTTCATACCAATGGCCGGACCATCACCGATGAGCACATGGCCTGGACCTATCTGGTTGGCAATACTCATCCATTGCACTTCGACCGGGTGTACAGCACCGGCCTTTCGGGCAAGATGAGCGGTGAACCGATCGTTTACGGCGGCTTAGTGTTCGCGTGGCTGGAGGGACTGGCCAGCCGTGATGTGAGCGAGAATGCGCTGTGGGAGTTAGGTTTCACCGAAGGTTATCACACCCAGCCAGCCGTGTCCGGCGATACCGTCGCGGCGCTTTCCAGAGTGGTGGCGACCGAGAGCCTGCCCAATAACGATGCTGCTGGCATCGTGACCTTCCAATTCATCGGTGTGAAGAATGTCAGCGCTGCCGCCGCGCTGGAAACCTACGGCCCAGATCTGTTTATCAAGGAAAATGACAAGCAGAAATTGAGCAAGGAGAAGATCAGTGCCAAGATCTTCGAGATTGAACGGTGGTTGCTGATTAAGCGGCGTCCGGTGTGAGATGAGGAGGCCCCTCCCCTCTCCTGGAGAGGGGAGGGGCTTAGAATATTAAGAAAGGATTTGTGAGTTTATGATAAGCCCCAAGCTTGTGGCAAAAATTGAATCAGAAGAACCGACACTTAGACTCGCAGTGCTAATTGATGCAGATAACGCCCCTGCAGCCGTCATTGAAGGGCTTCTCGCCGAAATTGCAAGGTTTGGCGAAGCCACCGTAAAGCGAATTTATGGAGATTTTACATCACCAACAAGCTCGCAGTGGAAAAAAGTTTTAAACAAACATGCAATTAAACCTGTACAACAATTCGCATACACAACTGGAAAGAATGCTACTGATAGTACTCTTATCATTGATGCTATGGATCTTCTATACACAAAGCGATTTGATGGTTTCTGCCTTGTATCAAGTGATAGCGATTTTACAGGACTTGCATTACGTATCCGTGAAGAGGGTTTAAATGTTCTAGGCTTTGGCGAACAAAAAACACCGGAAGCTTTCCGAAATGCTTGCCACAAATTCATTTTTACGGAAATATTTCGTCCGGCTTCCTCTCAAGAAAATACTGTACCGTTTCCGACAACTGAAGCCACACAAGCCAAAGATATAATCACACCAATAAATCCAACTACTCTCACCTCCGAGCAAAGCCCTAAGGGGTTTCCTCGTGAATTTATTCTCGAAGCTCTTGAAAAATCTTGTGACGAGACCGGATGGGCAAATTTGGCAAATTTTGGTAGCTACTTGACTAAATTAAAACCCGACTTTGATGCTCGTCACTATGGATTCAAGAAACTCAGCGAGTTAATTAAAGCCAAACCCGGTATGTTTCAATTAGAGGAAAGAAAGACATCAAATTTAAGTGGGAAAGTTTTATATGTACGTGCCAAGAAGACATAACCAAGAACACAAGAACTCCATCGTAAAAAAGTATTTTTTTTGAGGTTTCATATGGAAAAATTAATCAAAATAGTACCACTACATGAACAACAGAATGATTACGCATGCTGGATTTCAAGACCAGTCAGTAAGCGTATTGATGCTATAGAAATCTTCCATAATCAATACATCCAGTTTAAAAAATTCTGAACCAAGACTTCAAAGAGTTTGTCGAGTTACTAAACAGCTATCAAGTTGAATATCGTATTGCCGGTGGCTATGCCATCGGCAATGTAATACAAATGGGTTACCCACCATTCCGCATTGATATTTTGACAACCATTGATGGAGTTGAATTTACTGACTGCTATCAAAACAGAGTCATTATTCAACATGATGCAGTTACCCTGAATATTATAGGAATCAATGAACTAAAAAAGAACAAACAAGTCAGTCGGCGAATGAAAGATCTTGAAGACTTGATGAACCTGAGTAATGGATCAACCTGTACAAAGATGAACCACAAGGATGTTTAAAAATATTGACCCTTATTACAACAACTCCCAGAGGCACTCAATGACTACCCCCATCAAACGCGACAAACCCTGGCTAATGCGGACCTACTCCGGCCACTCCTCCGCTAAGGCGTCCAACGAACTTTACCGCACCAATCTGAGCAAAGGACAAACCGGCCTATCGGTCGCCTTCGACTTGCCGACGCAGACCGGCTACGACTCTGATCATCCACTCGCACGAGGCGAAGTCGGCAAGGTGGGCGTTCCCATCGGCCATATCGGCGATATGGAGACCCTGTTCGACCAGATTCCGCTCGGCCAGATGAACACTTCCATGACGATCAATGCGACCGCCGCCTGGCTGCTATCGTTATACGTCGCAGCGGCAGAACGGCAGGGCGCATCGCCAGCACAACTACAAGGCACCACGCAGAACGATATCCTCAAGGAATACCTGTCGCGCGGCACCTACATCTTCCCACCTCAACCCTCGGTGCGGCTGATCACTGACATCATCGCCTACACAGTCAAGAACATTCCTAAGTGGAATCCAACCAATATCTGTAGCTACCACCTGCAGGAAGCAGGCGCGACCCCGACCCAGGAATTGGCCTACGCCCTGTCCACCGCCATCGCTATCCTCGACGCCGTGCGCGATTCCGGCCAGATCGGCGCGGAAGGCTTTGAGCAGGTCGCCGGGCGGATTTCCTTCTTTGTCAATGCCGGCATCCGCTTTATCGAGGAAACCTGCAAAATGCGGGCGTTCGGCGAGATGTGGGACAAACTGACCCAGGAACGCTATGGCGTCCAGAGTGAGGACATGCGCCGCTTCCGTTACGGGGTGCAGGTCAACTCGCTGGGTCTAACCGAAGCGCAGCCAGAAAACAACGTCCAGCGCATCGTGCTGGAAATGCTCGGCGTCAGCCTATCTAAAAAGGCCCGCGCCCGCGCCATTCAACTCCCGGCCTGGAACGAAGCGCTCGGCTTGCCGCGCCCTTGGGACCAGCAATGGGCGCTACGCATGCAGCAGGTGCTGGTCTTTGAAACTGATTTGCTGGAATACGGCGACATTTTCGACGGCTCACCGGTGATCGCCGCCAAGGTCAAGGCGCTCGTGGATGGCGCGACGGAGGAAATGGCTCGGGTACAAGAACAGGGTGGTATGGTGCAGGCGATCGAATCCGGCTACGTCAAGCGGCAACTGGTCACCAGCCATACCGAGCGGATGCGCGCCATCGAGCACGGCAGCCTGAAGATTATCGGTTTGAATTGCTATACGGAAACCGAACAATCGCCACTAACCGGCGGTGTTGACAGTGGCATTATGAAGGTCGATCCGCGTGCTGAGCGCGAGCAGATCGAACGGCTCAACGCCTTCCGCGCGCAGCGCAATAATGCGGAGGTCAAGGCAGCGCTGGCCAATCTGGCCGAAACGGCGCGCAGCGGAGCGAATATCATGCCAGCATCGATCCTATGCGCCCATGCGGGAGTCACGACCGGCGAATGGTCACAGACCCTGCGCGACATTTTTGGCGAATACCGCGCCCCCACCGGCATCGACATTCCCGCCAACGATGACAGCCGGGGAGCCAAGGCAATATCGATTCGCACCGAAGTCATCAAGACCGGCGAGGAACTAGGCCGGCCCTTGCGTCTGTTGATCGGCAAACCAGGCTTGGACGGACACAGCAATGGTGCGGAGCAGATTGCTGTCAAGGGTCGCGATGTCGGCTTCGAGATCGTCTATGAAGGTATCCGCCTGACCCCGGAACAGATTGCCAAGGCGGCGCTGGAGGAAGGTGTTCACCTGATCGGTCTATCGGTGCTCTCTGGCAGCCATGTGGAGATGGTGGAAGATGTGTTCAACCAGTTGAGCCAGGCCGGGTTGAAGAACCTGCCGGTGGTCATCGGTGGCATTATTCCCGAAAGTGACGCCAAGCTACTAAAAGAGCGTGGTATCTCAGCCGTCTACACCCCTAAGGATATCGACATGAACGGTATCATGGTGGACATTCTCAACCTGATCCGCAAAGCCCACGATCTGCAACCGGTCACGGTGGCATGATCCCGGCGCTTCCCGACCCAATGGTGCTGGCGTCCGCGGTCAGCACCCGTGACCGGCTGGCGCTGGCTCAAGCGCTAAACCTGCTGGATGACCGCCGGCCAGCCGCGCGGCAATGCGCTGCGGCCTTCCTAGACGCTTTGCCGGTGGAGAAACTGGATGCAGGCGGGCACTTGATCGGTATCACGGGTCCGCCAGGTGCGGGTAAATCTTCGTTGACCGCGGCATTGATCCAGGTGTGGCGGCGACGCGGCTTGAAGGTCGCCATTTTGGCGGTGGACCCATCCAGTCCTATCAGCGGTGGTGCTTTACTGGGCGACCGGCTACGGATGCATGCCAGCGGTGCGGACCGTGAAGTATTCATCCGCTCGCTGGCCTGTCGAGGCGAGTTCGGTGGCCTCAGCGCAGAAGTCTGGCCGATGAGCCTGGCGATGCTAGCGGCGTTTGACATCGTGCTGGTGGAAACGGTAGGTGTTGGCCAAAAGGAAATCGATGTTTCGAAAATGACGGATACCACTTGCTTCGTCGCCCAACCGGCCTCCGGCGACAGCATCCAATTCCTCAAAGCAGGCATCATGGAAATCCCGCATGTCATCGTGGTCAACAAGGAAGATATCGGCATGGCGGCGCGCAAGACCTTGTCAGAACTGAAAACCACACTGGGACGGCGCACCGATGCCGACGGTTGGCACGCCCCGGCACTATCGGCCAGCGCCGCGCTAGGCAGCGGCATTGACGCCTTGGCTGATGCGCTAGACAGCCACCGTCACTGGTTGCTTGAGCGGGGGCAATTCGCTGCCCGCCGCCAGCGCTGTCAAGCGGAATGGCTGGTTAAACACCTGCGCGAGGAGTTTGGCCGGTACGGTATCAACCGGTTGGGCGGCGAAAATACCCTATTTGCGGAATTGGCCAGTGCACCGCGCCGCTCGCCGATTGCTGCTTACGAAGATTTGCGCTCCCGTGTCATTCCCAATATCCAATGACTAATCTCTAAATAAACAACCCCAACAAAGAGGAATGCAGTAACCATGGCCAAAGAACTTTACAATCTTGGTGAAATGCCGCCGCTGGGTGTAGTGCCCCCCAAGATGCACGCCTGGCTGATCCGTGCCGAGCGCTTCGGTAAGCCAACCGAAGCATTCCAGCAGGAAGTCGTGAACGTACCGCCGATTGCTGATGATGAAGTGCTGGTCTATGTGATGGCGGCGGGGATCAACTACAACAACGTCTGGGCCGGGCTGGGGATTCCGGTCAACGTGATCGGCGCGCGCAACAAAAGCGGTGAACCGGAAGACTTCCATATCGGCGGCAGCGACGCCTCGGGGATTGTTTACAAGGTCGGCAAGGATGTGACCAACGTCAAGGTCGGCGACGAAGTGGTCATGCATTGCGGCCAGTACAGCCGCAATTGCGAATGGGTCAAGAGCGGCGGCGACCCGATGTACTCGCCGACCTTCCGCATCTGGGGCTATGAAACCAACTGGGGCAGTTTTGCCCAATTCACCAAGGTACAGGGCCAGCAGTGCATGCCCAAGCCCAAGCACATGACCTGGGAAG
>DDST01000116.1 GCA_002343485.1 Proteobacteria bacterium UBA2383 | reverse complement strand
GTTATGAACCATCTTCATCCCGATTCTGCTGTCTAAAACTCTAAGAAGCGGAACGTTGTTGATAGGTGCTACTACAGCAACCCTTGTGCCAACAAGAAATAAAAAATAACATATTGATTTTAAATATATTTTTAAAGAGAGATCAAAAAAGAGTATTGACTGCCACAATTAATATTGTGGAGAACCAAATCAATGAGATTTTTTTATTCAGCCAATTCAACTGAATAAAAAGAATAGATAGATAACAACAAAAATTGTTGATTCACAACTTTCGTTGTAAATCAATCATCAGTGATTTTGAGATTTGAGCCGCTTACTCAACGCCTGCTGGGAGATACCCAAGAGCTTAGCCGCAGTTGTCTGGTTACCGCCGGATCGGCGTAACGCCTCTTGGATCAGGAGATCCGTGGCTTGTTTCAAGGTGGGCATGTGAGAAGTAAAATCGAAGGGTGTATTGTCACTGGCCGGTCTGGGCGCGACAGTGGCACCTGCCGAATTTTGGCGCAGATAGGATTCAAACAAGCGAGGTGAGAGTGTACTGGATTTGGTTCGACTGGCCGCATCGAACAGCATCATCCGCAATTCCCGAACATTGCCAGGAAAATCATAATGCTCTAGCAGTGTTACTAATGACTTGGATATCCGGGATTTAGGTTTGCTGAACCGCACTGCGACTTCTTGCAGAAAATGGTCAATGAGTAACGGTAAATCGCCCAGCCGCTCGCGTAATGGTGGAATGTGGAGATGGTGGGTGCGTAACCGGTAGTTTAGATCTTTACGGAACTGATCATTCTTGGCCAATTGCCAAAGATCGCGATGGGTGGCGGACACTACGCGTGCATCGCTGTGTTTGAGGACGTCGCTACCCAGTGGAAAATAATCGCCGCCCTGAAGTAGACGCAGAAGTTTCGATTGGGAAGCCGCCGCCAGATCACCAATTTCGTCCAGAAACAAGGTGCCCTTGCTGGCCTGTTCGATGAGACCGCCTCTCACCCGTTCCGCACCGGTGAAGGCGCCTTTTGAGTGCCCAAATAAGGTGTCTGAGAAAACGATGTCGTCCAATCCTGCTATGTTAACGGCGACCAAAGGACCTTGGCGGTTGCTCAAAGTGTGAATCGCTTGCGCCATCAAGTCCTTGCCGACGCCCGTTTCTCCTGTCATTAACACCGGCTCGGAGGTGCCAGCGATGGATTCTACATATTGAAAAATCTGAAGCATCTTGGCGTCACGGGTAATGATCTTAGCAAAGACCTCCGGCTGACTCAGATTAGTAGAAAACTTGCTTTGCTGGATCGCCAGATTCTCTTGCCGGAGTTCCCAAAACGCCAGCGCGTTTTTGATAATGGCGAAAAGCCGCTCGAAATCGATTGGTTTGGTGAGGTAATTAAAAGCCCCTGCCTTAATGCAGCGCACTGCTGTATCAACTTCTTCAGTAGCGGTCAAGATAATCACCAATACCTCAGGATAATTCTCAGATAGGCTTTGGAGTAATTCCTCTCCGCTGACATAGGGCATGACGAGGTCCAGGAGAACGATCCTAATCCGGTGCTGGGAAACGAGATCCATCACTTGTCGACTATCCGTGCAGGTCAAGACATTGTTTAAGCCGCACTTACACAAGGTTGCGCTGGTGATCGTCACGCTGATTAGATCGTCATCCACGACCAGAACAGGGCATGTAGGATAATTAGATAAGCTCATAAATTTTAAGTTAATTCATAAATAACTAGTCGTTTTAATAAGGCCGGAGGAGATTGCCTCCAAGTCATCAGTACTCACGCAGCAACGTTGAAAGGGCAAATTGTAACGCCGTCCACGCAAGGGAGCGCATTCTGATTGAATGGTGTGCTACTTTGGCGCGATCTTTTACCTGCCCGATACTAGCTTATGCCTGACTTTCTGAAACGCCGCCCGCTGCTCATCGACCTGCTGGTTTTCATCACTGGCGCTTTGCTGACCCTGGCTTTTGCGCCTTTCGATCTCTGGTTATTGGCTATCCTGCTTCCGGTCGTGCTGCTGTGGAGCTGGGATCACGCCACGCCGCGCCGCGCCGCTGTGCGTGGCGGGCTGTTCGGACTAGGGCTGTTCGGCTTTGGCATCTACTGGGTTTACATCAGCCTGCACGATTATGGCAATGCTCCAGCTCCGTTTGCTGCGTTGGCCACCTTCCTGGTAATTCTGCTGATGGCGCTGTATCCCACTGCCGCGGGTTGGTTGGTGGTGCGCTGGGGACCGCCACCCGGGTTGTTGCGTTGGGTGCTGGTCTTCCCAGCTCTGTGGACTCTGCTGGATTGGATGCGTAGTTGGTTGTTCACCGGATTCCCCTGGCTTGCGCTTGGTTATAGTCAGATTGATGCGCCGCTTGGCCAACTGGCACCCTATCTGGGTGTTTTCGGCGTCGGTTGGGCCACATTACTGAGCGTTGGATTGCTACGCGTTTTGCTGGACAGCTATGTGGGGTACGCAATGCGTACTCTATCGCTGATGCTACTGGGAATCTTGTGGCTTGGCATCTGGGGATTGGGGCATATTCACTGGGTCGAGCCTACCGGGTCACCGTTACGGGTCGCTATTATTCAGGGCAACATCGCTCAAAATCAGAAGTGGGAGCCGGATGCACTCGATGCAACTCTATACCGCTACATCCAGCTCAGCCTGCCCGAACATGGCCACAGTGATGTAATCATCTGGCCGGAAACCGCAATCCCGGCTTTTTATGAGAATGTTCAGCCTTTCATGGATGCCTTAGCCGCACGCACGCAAAAAGATCATGTGGATTATGTGACCGGCCTTCCCACGGGTTCCTGGGAAAAATCCATTTTTTATAACAGCGTCGCCCGCATCGGTTCAGATTCAAAAATGGCATTTTATCACAAGCGCCGTCTATTGCCGTTTGGCGAATACTTGCCGCTACGAGGATTTTTTCTGTTCTTCCGTCACTGGGTCGCTATCCCGATGGCAGATTTTACTGCGGGCGGCCATGAGCAGCCCTTATTGCAAGCGGGAGGACAACCTGTTGGAGTCTCTATTTGCTTCGAAGCAGTCTTTGGCAGTGAAATCCGTCAGGCGCTGCCTGAGGCAACTTGGTTGATCAACGTCAGCAACGATGCCTGGTTCAAGGATTCTACGGCCCCCCACCAGCACCTGCAAATTGCCCGGATGCGTGCGCTGGAGGCCGGGCGCTACCTGGCCCGCGGTACCAATACCGGCGTCTCCGCTATTCTCAATGAGCGCGGACAAATTGCCGTCCAAGGATCTCAATTTCAAGCCGAGGTTATTCGTGGCGAGGTGCAACCATTGCACGGGCTGACGCCTTACGCACGCTGGGGGGATTCACCCACTGTGATTTTAGTGATAGCCTTACTTTTAATCAGCCTGCTCCTTGTTCAACGAAAACTCGTCACGGCATGATTGAACCGTATCGATCCTTTCTGTCTCGCAGCAGCTTTTATTCACCGCGCCTGCTGGCTAATCGAGGGTTATCTTTCCTTGGCTGGCGATCCTGGTGCTGGGTCTGGAGCGGGTCCAGCAGCCTGCTGGCCGTTCTTCTGTTATTGGGCGCTTGCGCCTCAGTTCCTCCGCCGCGTAATGCCGGCAATGCGTGCGCTATTTTTGCCGAATATGACGATTGGTACCCTGACGCGAAAGCTGCCAGTCAGCGCTGGGGAGTGCCGCTGCCGGTGTTGCTGGCGATTATCCATCAAGAATCGACCTTCCGGTCCGATGCCCGTCCACCGCCGCGCACCTGGTATCTTGGCTTCATTCCTGGCCCGCGGCCTAGTTCAGCTTATGGCTACAGTCAGGCGCTGGACGGCACTTGGAGTGATTACATGATGGCTACCGGTAATCACAATGCCGGCCGTGATCAATTCGATGATGCAGTGGATTTCGTGGGCTGGTATGTTCACCAAACTGCAGTGCGAAACCGTGTCGCTAAGCACGATACCTACCGCCAGTATCTTGCCTATCACGAAGGCCACGGTGGTTTTGCCCGGGGCAGCTACCGGAAAAAAACCTGGTTGATCAAACGGGCGCGGCAGGCAAGCTGGCTAGCCGATCGCTATCGTGCCCAACTGGCCCATTGCGAACCGCAACTAGCGGCCCAGCCCGCAGGCTGGCGATTATTTTGAGCTTTGCGCAACTATAAAAAAACCGCCAGCAAATCCGGCTGGCGGTTAAAAGTAGAATACTGCGTTTAAACACGCTTCACTGGGGAAACCCGCTCAAACACGGTTAAGTAAACGATATTTTGCGCCTTAGGTAAATTGGGAAAATTGATCGCTTAATCAGGGTTATTACTTACTTACGGTTCATCTGTCACTCGTAAAAAACTCGTTCCTCCGCACGCCAGACAGGGGCCAATAGCGGCAGGTGCATGGAACACCACCCATTCACCGCACTGCTCACATTGCAATGTTCCCAGTCCAGTAATTTCACCACAACGGTACCGTTCTTTCTCTACACGCCCAGGTGGCGTCTCGAATTTCAGAAGGTCCAATCGTGATTGATCCACGCCCTGCTGAAAAAAATCCAGCAACCGGTCTTCTAATAATTCCAGATCGAAACGCAGCCAGGCACGCAGATCACGTCCTGTGGCTGCAAGATAATGGCCTGCGTCCTCTAGATCACGCTTGAGATAGCCCCCAATTAACTGGGCTTCTTCGCGGGTCAATTCACCGACTTCCACTGCTTTTTCCGCTGCATGCTCAATACTGGCATTCAACTGAGGAAATGCCGTTTTCTCAGCTTGCTCTAGCTCTTCCAATCGGCTTTTCATCCGTTCCATCATCCGCCGGTAAGCCCGGACAAGCAGCGAACTGTTCGATAGATCGTTCATGAGTGGTCTCCATCGCCACCTGCTTGGGCGGCGCATCGGTGGTCGTGTTCGACCGGAGCCGAACCACGAATAGCAGTTGTTGTCTTGTTCAAATACACTAAGGTGACACCAGATGATGCTAGAGTTTGACGCACAAACCCGGCGGGATGCCGGGGCTTCCCGTTCAACCCTCCGAGAGAACGGCGCGACACCGTGACACTGTTGCCTCTTAAAGCCCGCCATATTCCCAATGTAATTACCGGTCTGCGCATCCTGCTGGCGGCGCCCTTCCTATGGTCGCTGCTAAACGAGCAGTATGGCATAGCCTTGTTGCTATTCATCATTGCTGGGATTTCCGATGCCTTGGATGGTTTTCTAGCCAAATATTTTGGCTGGACCAGCGAGCTGGGGGGTCTGCTGGACCCTATCGCCGACAAGCTCTTGTTGATCGGGGCGATCCTGGCATTGGGTTGGTTGCATGAACTCCCTGGCTGGCTAGTCGCGTTAGTCATTCTGCGTGATTTGATCATCGTCAGTGGTGCTATCAGCTATCATTTCCTGATTGAACGCTTTGTAGCCGCACCCTTGATGATCAGCAAGCTGAATACTCTTTTGCAGTTGATCCTGGTGTGCGCAATGATTGTGCATTACGGTGTGACGGCTCTGCCAGCCTGGCTATTGACCGGACTGATCTATATGACAGCCCTAACCACGGTCTGGAGCGGGGCAGCCTATATCTGGCAATGGAGCTGGCGCGCCCGGAACGCAAGGCAGAATAACATTGGAACCGGGAACGATTTTTAAGCACATACCTCACCCTTTCAGCAATTCATAAGTTGCTTGATAGGCTTCAGATAGTGCGGTCATATAAGCATCATTGAGTTGGCTCGGCTCCAGACCCAAGGAATCAAGAGAGTCCCAGTCACAGCGCTCGTAAGCCAGGGTGCATGCCAGGATACGTCCTAAGGGGCCTTCATGATGCAACAGCGCCTTGTTAATTTCCTCTTCCAGCGGCAGTGCGGCCAAAATAGCCTCTAGCGGAGTTTGAGTCATGGCGTCCAACACCGACAGCAGCCCGACCGTGAATCCGGCATCCTTTTGCTTGATCTTCAAGGCATCCGCCAGCAATTCACACATCTTAGCCCGCTCCAGAGCGACGGTAATCAGATCACTACGATGGCTTTCGATGTTGGATAGCGAAATCAGCGTCACCCAGGATCGGATATTTTTCAATCCCAGCATCACAACCGCACGCTGAATAGAGTCGATGCGCCTGGGCAGGTTGAAGTAAGCAGAATTGATGTAGCGCAACAACTTGTAAGTCAACGATACATCCTGGCTGATTAATTCTTCGACCCTTTTGATTTCAATATTAGGATCATGCAGTTTGCCAATCAGTTGTAGCACGGCCAACTGATTGGTTGGAACGCTCTGAAACTTAAGTAACTTGGGTTGGGAGAAATGATAACCTTGCAGGTAATCAAATCTGAGGGTCTGGCAAAGCTCCTGAATTGATAGCGTTTCGATGCGTTCCGCCATCAGTGTAACCTTGCATTGACGCAGTCGCGAGGCTAAACGCCGTACTTCCTTTTCAGGCGTGGTCAGCATATCGATCTTGACGTAATCAGCAATTTCCAGCAGCGCCTGATAGGCTTCGTTATCCACATAATCATCAAGAACGAAATGGCAGCCCTGCTTGCGTAATCTACGTAGCGCTTGCAACAACGGCTCATCGACCATGATATCGGCGACGATCTCGAAAACCAGTTGCGGCATCGCGAAACCTTCCAAGTGACCGTCCAGGATGAAGTCGCGAGCAACGTTAATAAATGCTTTGTGCTTACCAACGATACGGTCCAAGCCGACTTCAGTCACCGTATTCAGCACAATCTGTGATGTGGCGATTTCCGCATCAAGAAACTGGGCGGTGGTATCCGTCTCCGCATTTCGATAAAACAACTCGTAGCCTTCGATCTCAAGGTTACGGGTATAGATAGGTTGACGAGCGAAATAAATTTCCTTCACGAACGCACCTCTAACAGGACAGCGCGAGGGTCTGACGGGGACCAAATGGAATATATTATCAGCATTCGAGGCATCGCTTGGCGGTGAAACGGATTTAATCCCAAAAACACAGTCCTGGAACTGGATGTAGCAAAAGAATAGATGAAATATGCAACGTGAATCGCAGACCCGCTTTTGGCTAATCATGGGTACTGTCACTATCGGTTTTTTATATCTGATAGCGCCAGTGTTGACACCATTTTTATTGGCCGCCTTGCTTGCCTACCTGGGCGATCCTCTGATCGATCGGCTTGAAGAGCGCAAAATCCCTCGATCCTGGGCGGTCGCACTGGTTTTTGGCGCGATCCTGCTCGGTCTTTTGTTGCTATTGCTGTTCCTGATCCCCATGCTGACCCATCAATTCAAAGGGCTGCTCCAACGCCTGCCTACCCATATCGACTGGTTCCAAGTCCATGTTTTGCCCTGGCTAGAAGCCCATCTGGGTGTTGAACCGGAATCGCTCAGTCTCCGTAACCTGCAAACTAAACTGGTTGCTTTCGCCCAGGATATGGGTGACATGGCCGGCAGCTTGCTGGAATCGTTCCGGGCCTCTTCCTCGGCACTTTTTGCCTGGCTTGCTAACCTGGTACTGGTGCCGGTCGTCACCTTCTATCTATTGCGCGACTGGGATCTGCTAGTGGCCAGAGTCCACGATCTACTACCCCGCCGCATCGAGCCAGTGGTCAGCAAGCTTGCCAAGGAGTCCGACGCAATAATCGGTGCATTTCTACGCGGCCAAGTGATCGTCATGGCAGCCCTGGGGGTCATCTATTCGGTTGGGCTGGCAATCATCGGCCTGGATTTCTCGCTGTTGATCGGGATGCTGGCGGGATTGGTCAGTTTCGTGCCTTATCTGGGTTTAATTACCGGCATCTTGGTTGCTGGTATCGCGGCGCTCCTGCAATTTCATAGTGCGTTGAACCTCGTTCCGGTGCTAGTGGTCTTTGGTTTTGGTCAATTGATCAGTGACTTCTTTCTGACCCCGAAGCTGGTCGGCGATCGCATTGGTCTGCATCCAGTTGCGGTATTGTTTGCAGTGCTGGCTGGCGGTCATCTCTTCGGTTTCTTTGGTATCCTGCTAGCCTTACCAGCGGCAGCGGTCATTGCGGTATTATTGCGCCATGCCCACGACGAATATCTCAAGAGCGCATTTTACAGTGATTGAGCAGCAGTTCGCTCAGAATGTTGGCCGCAAATCTACAACACGCTTGGCCTTGCCTTCGGATACGGGCAGGCTGCCGGGTGGATGCAGTTCGACAGCTGGTTTCACCAAAATCGCGGAGCGCAACAACTCACCGATCCGCTCGCGCAACTTGTCCAGGGTGTGCGGATGGCTGGCAAACAGCATCGCATCCCCCTCAGCCTTGATAAGCAACCGGTCGAGTGACCCTCTTTTTTCTATATGAATCATATAATTAACGCCTACACCGGGTATTTTCATCAGCGCGCTTTCAATCTGGGACGGGAAGATATTGACGCCATTGATAATTAACAGGTCGTCACTCCGGCCCTGAAGGCGTGCTAGACGGCGATGGGTACGTCCACAGGGACAATAACCGCTGACCAGATGCGAAAGATCACGAGTCCGATAACGCAACAGCGGGGTGGCTTGCCGTTGCAAGGTGGTTAGCACGATCTCACCGGTTTCCCCCTCAGCCAGCGGTTGCAAGGTCTGAGGATCGATAATTTCCAGAATATAAGCGTCTTCCCAAAGATGCAGACCGGTCTGGTACAGACACTCGAATGCTACTCCGGGGCCGTTCATCTCGCTCAACCCATAGGAGTTATATGCCTGGATGCCAAACAGATTTTCAATCTTGCCGCGCGTTGCTTCAGAATGAGGCTCAGCGCCGATGAAAGCTTTTTGTAAAGCAAGTTTGGTTGTATCAACCCCCTCGCTGGTAAGCGCTGCCTGGAGATGCAGCAGATAGCTGGGTGTGGCATGAACGATGGTGGTGCGGAAATTGCGCATCAGATCGATTTGGCGGCTCGTGTTACCAGAACTGGCCGGGATCACTAACATTCCTATCCGCTCAGCGCCATAATGCAGGCCTAATCCACCGGTGAACAGTCCATAACTCGTCATGTTCTGAAAGATATCATGGCGGGTAGCGCCTGCGGCAACGATGCAGCGGGCAACCAGCTCAGTCCAACCATCAATATCATGCTGAGTGTGATAAATTACCGTCGGTGTACCGGTCGTGCCGCTGGAAGTGTGCAAGCGCACTACCTGTTCCCGGCCCACTGCTAATAGACCCTCAGGATATGCCTCACGCAAATCATCCTTGGTGGTGTAGGGAATGTTACATACATCGCGCAGACTGATAATATCTTCTGGGTGGTTCAGCCCGATTTCGGCCAGCCGCCGCCGGTAAAAGGGAGTCCTTAGCGCCAATGTCACAGTTTTGCGCAGATTAATGAGTTGCAGGCGCTCCAGCGCCTCCCGTTCCATAAACTCAATCGCCGGATTCCAGGCCGGTGCGTTCATTAATACGGTTCCTGATGCGGGTATAGTTAAGCAATTTTGGCAGCGCCCCAGGCACCAGACGCTACAAACTAGAAGCGAAAATGGTAGCATGATGCACCTGATTTGCATCTACCTTACGCTGCGATGACTTTTACCAGAGTCTTATGCTCCATCGCCTCCTTCTAACTCTCATACTGGCTCTTGCCTTAAACGCTAGCGCTTGCGCAGCCCGGAGATTTGAGGCGGCTTTGGTTCCTCTGGCTGACCAGGCCGGCGTTGGAGATACCTACGCCGGGATTCGCCTGCTAGGCGCGTTGCGGCTGGCCCCTGCTGAAATCAATAGCCAACGATTTTGCGGTCTATCGGGATTGGCTTGGGACGAGGATGCCGGCATATTATACGCTCTCTCCGATCGAGGCAGCCTGTTCCACTTACAGCCGGAGTTGAACCCTCAAGGTCATCTAACCGGGATAAAATTAATCGCTGCCTATCCCTTGCGGAATGCCCTCGACCGGCCGTTACGGTCTCCCTATGATGATGCTGAAGGCCTAGCCATCCGCAATAGCGGCAACGGGATTCAAGGTGATGCGGAATTACTGGTATCCTTTGAGATCAGGCCGCGGGTGGTTCGCTACAGCCCAACCGGACTTTGGCGGGGAGAGGAAAAATTGCCCGCCCTACTGCGTGATCCAGGTCACTATCGCAATCCAAACCAGGGATTGGAAGCGATCGCGGTTGATCCATACTGGGGCATACTGATTGGAACGGAAGTCCCATTGCTTAACGATCCATCTGATCAGGTACGCCTCTTCCAACTTGATGGCCGCTCCTGGAACTACCTGCTAAGCCCGGCTCCGGAAAGCGCATTGGTCGCCATGGAGGTGCTGCCAGATGGCAGCCTCCTCACTTTGGAACGTGCCTTTGTTGCGCCTTTGCGTCCTCTGATCATCAGTCTGCGCCGGACCCCACTGCCAGAGCCAGGAGGCGTAGCGCCTCTGAACGTCACTGATGTGGCGGTTTTCGACAGTAGCCAAGGCTGGCTGCTGGACAATTTCGAAGGTCTAACCCGGTACCAAGATCAGCGGTTTTTCATGATCAGTGATGATAACTGCAGCGCCTGGCAATCAACTCTGCTCGTTTATTTCGAGCTTTTACCGGCTCGTCCTGCGGCGGCGCCCCGCTAAATTAGCAACCAGCATGGCTTCTCGTCGTTGGTAAACCGCAGCATAGCCCCAGATTAGCCGATGCTGCATAGTGGAACCGGTTGACAAGGAGTATGACTGCCTTCAATATGCTGCGCTTAAATTAATAGGGAACTATTTCAGGTTTCTACTGATCGCCAGGTTTATAAAACCAAATATATTACCCGTGTTTGCCGTCCTGTTTTTGCATCGGAGCGTGCTTTCGCCAGGTAAGATGTTGTTTGATCTCTGTTAACTGTGAAATAGGCTGGAGAATCCAGCAAGAATGTCAGCGGCGGTGCGATTGTGCGAGGCCACCTGCCCGGCGTTTTGAGCTGCCGGGTTTGGGGAACCTGCTGCACGAAATGGTCTGCTGGGACGCTAGAAGGGTCATGCGACCCTGAACATCGGCGATGGTTAGCGCATTGCGCTGGCTGTCAAATGCGATTGATCAATAAGCAAATAAGCTTGAGGAGGAGTATCTCAATGTCCCGAGTTGCAGTTGTCACTGGTGGTATCGGTGGTTTGGGCACGGCTATGTGCAAGGCGCTGGTCGAGCAGGGTCGGAAGGCAGTGGCGGTTGACTATAGCGGTATCCCTGCTGAAGTCGTCGACAAATGGAAGGCTGACCGCAAGGCAGAGGGTCTGGATATCCCAGTCTATTTAGCTGATGTGACTGACTTTGATTCCTGCGCCGAAGTATGTAAGAAAATTGAAGCTGAAGTCGGATCTGTTGAAATTCTGGTCAACAATGCGGGCATTACCCGTGACTCCATGTTCCATAAAATGACCCCGGAACAGTGGCATGCTGTCATTAACACTAACTTGAACAGCTTGTTCAATATGACCAAGCAGGTTTATGGAAAGATGGTAGAGCGGGGCTGGGGCCGCATCGTTAACATCTCTTCGGTCAACGGCATCAAGGGTCAGGCTGGCCAGACGAATTATTCCGCGACCAAGGCAGCAGTTTACGGTTTCACCAAGTCGCTGGCTCAGGAATGCGCCAAGAAAGGGGTCACTGTCAACTCCATTTCGCCTGGTTATATCGGTACGGAAATGGTGCGGGCTATCCGCGAAGACGTTCTGGCATCGATTGTCAAAACTATTCCGGTAGGCCGCCTTGGCGATCCTTCTGAAATTGCCCGGACGGTGGCCTTCATGACGGCTGAGGACGCTGGCTTCCTGACCGGCGAAGACGTTACCGTCAATGGCGGTCTCTACTTCCGCTAAGTTATGAACCGGCCGGTGCTGTCTGTCTGGCAGCGCCGTGCCGCTTTCCTGCATGTTTCGTTATGAGTGAAACGCGTATTATTAAGAAATACCCCAACCGCCGGCTCTATGATACGGCTGTTAGCAGCTATATTACCTTGGAGGACGTCAAGCAACTGGTGCTGGATCGCGCCAATTTTCATGTTATCGACGCCCGAACCAATACCGATATCACGCGTGGGATTCTACTGCAGATCATTAGCGAGCAAGAGGAACAGGGCAACCCGATTTTCACTACTGAAGTGCTGGCGCATATCATTCGGTTTTATGGGGACACGCTGCAAGGCATGATGGGAAATTACCTGGAGAAAAGCCTGCAAGCGTTCGTGGATCAGCAGCACCTGTTTCGGGAACAGATGCGTACGCTTATCGGCAAAAATCCGCTAGCGATGATGACCGAACTGGTGGAACACAACTTGTCACTGTGGAAGAGTGTCAACGAGCAGCTCCAAAAACCCTACCCGCCATCAGCGATTACCGAACTTCCGGTTCCAGCCCGGCCTGCTGCTACCACCCCATACAAAACTCCGGTTGACGCAACGTCGACACCTGCGAAGCCTGAGAAAGAACGCAAGAGCAATAAGAAGGGCAAGGGTGCTTGAATCCTTCCTTGCTGGCAAAGTCCTAGCGCGCCAGCAACCACTTGGCAATGGCTGGAGGCACTTCGCGCTGCGCGCGCGCGCTGACATAGATACCGATGTGCCCACCTTGAAAGGAGAATTCCGAGTAGTCCTGGCTTCCACAACAGTCTGCCAATGCTTTGGATGCGGCTGGCGGTACTAAGTGATCTTGGGTGGCGTAGACATTCAGCACTGGCATGGCGACTTCATGCAAATCTACGCGCTGGTCACCAATCACCACTTCGCCTTTGATTAACTTGTTTTGCTGGAAGAAATCTTTAGCGAACTGGCGGAATGCTTCACCTGCCTGATCTGGACTATCGAAAATCCACTTTTCCATCCGCAGAAAGTTTTTTAGCGCTTGGATATCATCGAAAACATCCGTTAGATCCACATACTTTTGTCCAGCTAGCCGAAAGGGACTCAACGACAAGAAGGCAAAGTTGAGCATTTGGCCAGGCAGGTTGCCGAAAGTGTCCACTAGCAAATCGACATCGATGTATCGGATCAGATGGCTTAAGATATTGTCCGGCGTATTGAAGTCTACTGGTGTCACCATCGTTACCAGATTGCGGATTTTTTCAGGGTAAAGCGCGGCAAAGCAGAGACTTAAGGCGCCGCCTTGACACACGCCAAGCAAGTTGATGGTGTCCACTCCATGCCGTTCACTTAGGATATCCACGCAGCGGTCCATATAGCGATAGATATAATCGGCCAGGGTCAAGGTTCGGTCGCTGGCGTCTGGGTAGCCCCAATCGATCAAATAAACATCCAGGCCGGCGTTTAGCAGGCCTCGGATCATTGAGCGATCTTCCTGCAAATCCATCATATAGGGTCGATTGACCAGGGCATAGACGATTAGCAACGGCACGGGATGTGGATTCTCGACCCGGGGCTGGTAGCGGTATAGGGTCAGCTTGTCTTCCTGGTAAATCGCATCACGCGGGGAGACACCCGATTCGATATCACCCAACCTGGACAAGGTGCGGGAACCTTGCGTTAACCGGGCACTGAATGCCTCGATTTCCGCAGCGATTTGCTTAGAGGTCAGACCGATCATGACGAGGTATCCTGGCGCTGGTAACAGCGGAGCAAGCTATTGATAAGTTGGCCGTTAATTGCCGCATAAGTCGGCTTGCGCAGCATCTGGCCATAGGTTTCCTCATTGCAGTCTACCCAGAGGTTATACAACTCTCGTAGGCTAGTAATGGTTTTTCCTGTATTGGCCAATTCGTTCAATCTTTGCTCCATCCGGTCCAGTGCGTCCCGAGCTGCGCCTTCCAACAGGCTTAGATACTCGCTTTGCGTGCTTTGATAGGATCGCCATGCCTCGGATTGCCGCAACTCATCTGAAATCGCCTCGGTACCCATGCCGAGTGAAGCTGCTGTTTCGCACCAGGTTTCGGCAATCAATAGCCAAAATTGAGCCAGTTCGGGATTAATATTTGGATTCTCAGCAGATCGGGTGATGGCAGCTTTGATCTCAGCGAAATACGGGTGCAACGCCTCGCCCTTATCGGTTTGGTCATTGATTGTCTCGCTCATCCGATCGGTGAACTGGCGAATTTGCTCGCCAAAGGCCAGATAAGCACGGGCTTGCTTAAGTGCCAGTCCGGCATCGAACGTGCTTGGCCCGGAAGTGGAGGTCTGTTCAGTCATAGCAACGAGGAAGTTCAGGAACTATTAGGATGATGCTCAGTATAGATGAGCCATTTAGTCGATGCCGTTTTTCGCTCAGGGCATCGTCGATTTTGAGACAGGTAAATCCTGGGCGAGAGCTTCTGCTCTGAATTTTTTAAGCCGAGCACGCAACTGCGCTTCCTGATTTGGGGATAACCCTGGATTTCGCAGGCCTGCTTCCAATTGATCCACTGCCGCCAGCAATTCGCCATTTAAATAGTAGTATTCGGCCATGGTGGCATATGTCGCCGCTCGATCCCCCGCTCGTTGCGCTGCTTGCGCGTAAGTTGCATATAACCGGGGATTATTAGGGTAGCGGTGTAGATGCGGTTGTAATAATTGCATGGCCCGCTTTGGATCGCCTTGAGTAGTCAGCGCTGATCCATAGTGCATCGCTAAGGTGAAGTCGTCCGGGTAAAGCCGGCCCGCGTCTTCGAATAATCGCCAGGCCCGTGCCCGGTCGCCCTTGGCCAGTGCGATTTCTGCCGCCTCAATCTGGAATGCCAGCCGATCTGGATTCGTCCGTAGCAGGCGGGTCACTTGTTGCTGAGCATCGTTATAACGGCCGGCTTGACGCAGCGCTAAAGCATAAGCATAGCGCTCAGCCGTTTCATCCACAAAGTCACCTTGAGTCAGACGGATTTCCAATTCGCGGATGAGTGAATGAGTATCCTCAGTCACCAGTACCCGAGTCCGGGCTTTAGCCAATTCGTAGGCTTGGCGGTCACGGGGTCCAGTCTGGCGTACTAGTGGTATCGGAATGCGATCCTGGGTATCAGCGGCACGGCTTTCCGGGCGTGGATGGGTCAATAACATTTCGGGAATCTGATTGCGTGTTTCCCCGCTGGAGAGATGCTCTAATTTGGCAAAAAAGTTGGTCATCCCCTTGGGATCGAAGCCCGCTTTTGCAAGAAGCTGCATGCCGATACGATCAGCTTCTTGCTCATTAGCACGGGTAAAGCTGATTTGATGCTGGGCGCTAGCGGCCATGGAACCCACTACCGCTGCCTGGCCCACTGCGCCACTGCCGGATGCTGCCAGTGCTGCGCCCGCTAACATGGCTGCCGCCATCGGCAGGCTTAGGCGCTTCATATCGGCAATCGCACGGACAATATGCCGCTGGGAAACATGAGCGATTTCATGGGCGATGACTCCGGCTAATTCATCTTCGCGCTGGGTGGCAAGCAGCAAGCCCGCGTTGATGCCGATAAAATTATGAGGCAACGCAAAGGCATTGATGCTTGCATCACGCACCATGAAAAAAGTATAGGGGGCGCTATTCTGGTCAGCATAAACCACGATGCTTTGACCGATCGAGTTGAGATACTGGGTCAGTTGCACGTCATCCAGCACCGCATCGCGATCACGCAGCTTCCGCATGATCTCCAAACCCAGTTTCTGCTCGTCGTCGGCGCCAAAGTAAACGCTGGAAGGATCACCGATATCTGGCAGCAGGATGGATTGCGCTACCAAAGGCGCACTGGGCGTTAGGCCGAGAATCAGACTTAGAATGAGGGGCAACAAACGATGAGACATGAGATTTCCGCAAGCAGACAACGAATTTTCTGTCAGACTCGATAGCAGGCTCCAGGGTTCCGGAATTTGCGCCTAAAGAGCAGACATGCTTGAATGATTATTCAGAAGCTTTGCCTAAATGATCTACCGCTATGACAGTGATCAGTGTTGAACTCGATACTTCGGGATTGAATTGCCCCTTGCCGATTCTCAAGGCCAAGAAAGCATTGGCTGGCCTGCGTGGCGGTCAGGTGCTGCGGATTATCGCTACTGATCCTGAGTCGGTTAGGGATTTTGAAACCTTCAGCCAGCAGTCAGGCCACGAACTATTAGAGGCACAAGAAGAAAGCGGTAAATTCTTGTTTTTAATGCGTAAACGCCTGGACTAGCTGGGGTTAACCAAGCTAAATGGCTCAGTCAATACTTAGCTAAACGGAGGGGAAGACCATGGATTTAATCGGATTTCTGTTAATCGGCTTGATCGCTGGTTGGATTGCCACGAATTTCATGCGTGGTAGCAGCATGGGGCTGGGTGGCAATTTGGTGATGGGAGTGATCGGTGCTTTTGTCGGCGGCTTTCTGTTCCGCTTGATCGGCTTCACCGCTGTCGGTCTGGCCGGTCACCTTATCACCGCTACGGTGGGTGCTATGGTGCTGCTGTATGTGGTGCAAATTTTAAAGAAAGCCTAAAGGCTTATCACCATCATGGATGCACTTTGGCTTGCGCTGGCCTTTTTGCTGGGCCTGCTTGCCCGCCACCTGGGCTTGCCAGCACTTGTTGGCTACTTGGCTGCCGGGTTTATGCTGAACGCCTTAGGCCAACATGGTAGCGAGTTGCTCGACCATATTGCGCATGCGGGTGTTTTGTTGCTGCTGTTTAGCGTCGGGTTAAAGCTGCGGATCAAAAGTCTGACCCGGCCTGAAGTCTGGGGCGGCGGGTTGCTGCATCTGATCATCAGTGGCGTCCTGCTGGGGCTAGGTTTTCTGGCGGTGGTCACCCTGCCCGTATGGCAGGCGTTGGTGCTGGCGACGACGCTGGGCTTTTCCAGTACGGTGCTGGCAGCCAAGACACTGGAGGAAAAGATCGAGCTGCGCGCCTTTCATGGCCGGTTGGCGATTGGCATTCTGATTATCCAGGATCTGGCGGCACTGGCGCTGATGGCGTTTGCCGGTGCAGCGGCGCCGTCGCCGTGGGCACTGCTGGTGCTGGGACTCCCGTTGCTAAGGCCGCTGGTGACCAAAGTTCTGGACTGGAGCGGGCACGATGAGCTGCTGGTGTTGTATGGTTTGGCGCTGGCGCTGGTGGTGGGCGGGTTAGGTTTCGAGCATCTGGGACTGAGTTCGGAACTGGGCGCGTTATTGCTGGGAGTGTTGCTAGTGGGCCATCCCAAGGCAGCAGAACTGTCCCGTGCGGTATGGTCGCTCAAAGAAATATTGCTGGTTGGCTTTTTCCTGCAAATTGGCCTGATGGGTTGGCCGAGCTTTGCAATGCTGGGTGGGGCAGGGTTACTGGCGCTACTGCTACCGCTTAAGGCGGTGCTGTTTTTCTTCATCCTGCTGGCGTTCCGCTTACGGGCACGGACGGCTTTTCTGAGCGCGCTGGCCTTGACCAGCTACAGCGAATTTACCCTGATCGTGGTGAAATTCATGGTTGGCAATGGTCAATTGGAGGCCGATTGGCTCGTATTGCTGGCCATTTCTGTGGCATTGTCCTTTGTGATTACTGCGCCGGTCAACCGCTTTGCCCATGCTCTGTATGAGCGGCTGGAAGGCCGGTTGACACGTTTCGAACGTCCCGACCATCATCCCGATGAGCAGCCAGTGTCGCTGGGCAGCACCCAGATTTTGATTGTTGGCATGGGCCATGCTGGCGCTGCGGCTTACGATTTTTTAAAGAAACGCCAGAACGTTCCGGAGCAGCATAGAGTGCTGATGGTATCCGGTATCGACTCGGATGTCGGCAAGGTTGAGCGGCATGTCCATGAAGGCCGGCGAGTTGTGTATGCGGATGCTGAAGATCCTGGCCTCTGGCACCGGCTGCGTTTGGAAGGTATTAAGGCCGTCGTATTGGCGATGCCAGATCCAGAAGCCAAGCGTATCGCCAGCCGGCAATTGCGGCGGCGTGGTTTTCAAGGATTGATCGGAGCCGTCAGCAACTATCCCGAAGAAGAAAACGAACTTAAGGCGGCAGGCGCTGATATGACCTTCCTTGCGTTTAACGAGGTAGGTGTCGGCCTAGCTGAGCATGTCTGGGAGGCATTGCAAAAGCGCATTGGCCAAAAATCCGAGGAGGTGGTGTCGACGTGACACGAATGCATGCCTCTGCGGTCTCTTGAGCGGCAAGACTCAACAACGATGAGGTATTCTCAATGAGCGGCAAAATCACTCGAACTGATGCCGAGTGGCGCGCACAACTCACTCCGGAGCAGTACAAAATCTGCCGCCAGAAAGGCACCGAACCGGCGTTTACCGGCGCGTATCATGACTGTCACGATCCAGGTATCTATCATTGCGTGTGCTGTGACGCACCGCTGTTTGCTTCGAAAGCCAAATTCGATTCTGGCACCGGCTGGCCCAGCTTCTGGGAACCGGTCAGCACAGAAAAGGTAGCTACTGCCGAAGACCGGAGTTGGTTTATGCGCCGGATTGAAGTGCTGTGCGCCGATTGCGGGGCGCACCTCGGTCATGTATTTGACGATGGTCCTGCGCCAACTAGCTTACGCTATTGCATCAACTCAGCGGCGCTGAAGTTACAAAAAACCGGGTAACTACCCGATTAATATTTATGGGGAACCCAGCGCTTAAGCGTCTGGTAGAGATCATCGCGTGAAAATGGCTTTGACAGGTAATCATCCATGCCAGCGGTCAGGCAGCGTTCCCGGTCACCGGAAAGCGCATTGGCGGTGAGCGCAATAATCGGAATGTGACGGGGTGTTGCATGGTGGGATTTCACCGCTTCGCGGTTACGAATCAAAGCGGTCGCTTCAAAGCCATCCATCTTGGGCATCTGGCAATCCATGAGTATGAGGTCAAATTGATATTTGCCGCAGGCATCGACAGTCTCCAAGCCATTGGTCACTGCCTCCACCTCCAGTCCTAGAGATTTCAGTATCTCTTCAGCTACGAGGCGGTTGACGGGGTTATCCTCAGCGAGGAGCACGCGTCCCGCCAGCGGTTGCGCCTCAGCGGGTTTAATGCTTGACGACTTAGGATCGCCGAGGACGATAGCGAGATTTATCGTGAACCAAAAAACCGTACCCTTGCCAGGCGTGCTTTCAAAATCGATTTCGCCCCCCATCATTTTCACGATTTGTTTAGAGATCACCAGACCGAGACCGGTACCACCGTATTTACGTGTGGTAGATCCGTCGGCTTGGGAGAACGGCTGAAACAGGTGCGTGCGCGCCTCGGCAGAAATGCCGATCCCTGTATCATGCACCGTAAAGCGTAACCGGCAGGAATCCGTTCCAGACGGATTGGATTCTTTCATATCGCTGCGAATAACATCCACCCGGACGCTGCCTTGCTCGGTGAACTTGATGGCATTACTGACCAGGTTGGCCAGAATCTGATGCAGACGCCCCGGGTCCCCATACAATCGGGCTGGGACAGCCGCAGCGACATGCCAGGTCAATTCCAGATGCTTGCTTTGTGCTTGTGGTGCGAGCATTTGCAATGTTTCAGCGATCCGCTGCCGCATGTCAAACGTGGTTTCGCAGAGAGTGAGTTTGCCTGCCTCGATTTTCGAAAAGTCGAGGATCTCATCAATAATTCGGAGCAGGGTTTGACCGGAATCTTGTAAAACTCCCAGGTAGTACTGCTGTTGGCCGGTGAGCCGGGTCTGCTCCGCCAACAGGTGGGCCATACCCAACACGCCGTTCATTGGCGTGCGGATCTCGTGGCTCATATTGGCCAGAAATTGCGATTTGGTCCGGTTCGCTGTCTCGGCAGCGTCCCGGGTTTGGCGTAACTCTTCCTCCACCTGTTTGCGTTCGGTCAGATCGTGAGCGACCACCTGCAAGGCCAGTCTGCCCTGATACATGAACGGGGCAGCGGCTACTTCCACAGGAAACACGGATCCATCGAGCCGCACGTAGCGCTCTTCCATCAGAGGAACCGCTTTTTTCATCATGTAGATCTGCTGCAGACGCTCCCGTACCATTTCGTGGCAATCGGGATGGAGCCGGTCCCAGAATGACATTCCCAGCAGCGCCGCCGGGGAGTCAGCCCCGAACAACCGGACACCAGCGGCATTGATATAGGCGATTTTTTCATCGCAATTGATGTAAATTGCGTCGGGTGACAACTCAACAAGCTGCCGATAGGCATTCTCACTGTTCATCAATGCCTGTGTCGCTTGCCGCAACGCGTGCATGGGGATCAGCCGCAGCGGAAAAAAGACGATGAGGCCCAATGTTAAGCTGCCTAGAGCGACAACCGCAGTTTCCACCATTAGGTCCTTCAGTGGAGCCGCCACTTCCAATGTGCCAATTTCAGCACCGAAGTCGTAAATTGGGTAAGTATGGCTCAATAGTAGCGTGGCCGGTTCCGGCAACGCCAGGCGGGCAATACTTTTCCCGTTCAAGTCGGCTACTGTGGCGCCGTGTTCCGGGCTGATGTATTTACGCAATACATCGTACAGCCGTTCAAATTCGAAGCGCCACAAACCAGCATTGCGGTTAATATATTCGGTAACTGCTGTTGCAGCGATGCGAACTTCGCTTTGCAACGCGCCGCTGCGATTTTGATAGGACAACAGAAAAAAAACGCTGGGCGGCGCCAGCGTTACGATCATTGCTAAAGCGCCTGCCAGCCAAGTCAGTGAGCATTTGAGTGAGAGATGTTCGCTCACGGTTGGTGCGAGACGGGCTTGAGTGAGGGATGCTCGTTCACGGTTGGTGCGAGACGGGAGCGTAGCCAGCACGGGCCAGCACTTCCCGCCCGGACGCCGAGAGTATGAACGCCAGAAAGCTTTGCGCTGCGGGCGACAGCGTGGGGCCGCGTGTGACGTAGAGGGTCTTGAAGTAGGGATAATTCTCCTGGGTCATGGCCGCCAAGGTCGGCTGCATGCCGTTGAGAGGTAAAATGTGCAGTTTGCGTTTCTGGTTTTGCATTAAACCCAGGTTGGTTGTGCCGATGGCATTGGGCGTGCTTTCTAACAGGGCTATGTTTTCCAGGTCGTTGGCGGCTACCAGCATACCGGGCCGCGTCAAGGCGGCATCAATCGCTTGGTCCATAGCCGGTGATAGATTGCGCAGGATCAGGGTGTCCGACTCCATCGGACTGCGCAACACCAGCCGGATTGGCGAACCATCGGCCCAAGTAGTTGTTTTACCACTATAGATCGCGGCGAGTTGCTCGATCGTAAAACCGGCATGTTCCTGCTCCTTGGAAGTGACCACGAGAAAAGGCGTGTGACCGAGCGGCCAATCTTGGCCGCCCTGGGCCTTTTGTTCCTCGGTTAGCGGTTTGCCGGGTATGGCGAGATCAATGGTGCCGGCCAGGACCGCGCGAATCGAAGCATTGCTGCCCATGGGTGGATTGATCAAATGCACCGTGACTTCTGGCTTGAGGCTCTTATAAGCTTGAGCGAATTGCTCGACCAGTGGAGCGGATGAACCCGTCCCTCCAACCGTGAGTGTTTCGGCCCAGGCGGGATTTAGTGGACTCACTATATCCACTGCCAGCAAAAAAATCAGGGTAATGAGGGCAGTCAAGCTGATACCAGCTTTCCACACGGTGCGTTGCATGACGCTTCTCCCAATTCGTCTAAATTTTAACTATACCGATTATGGCCGTTGCATGTCCCATGCAGTAGGATTATTCAATACGGCATTGCATATTGCCGGTAAGCGGTCTGCGGAGGGGGGGCTAGGCTTCCGGTAAGGTTTAGGCGAGCGCGCTGCCTGCACGATGTCCCGGACCCAGTTTGCCAAATCAGCATCGCAACCATCACCGGGTGGGATCGGTTGTTGCGGCTTGCACTGGCCGGAATCAGGCGGACAGGCCAGCCGGACGTGAAAATGGGCGTCGTGACCCCACCAGGGACGTACTTTATTTAGCCAAGCACGGTCAGTTTCGCTGTCGCACAACGCCTGCTTGATGATCGCGTTGACAAAGATGCGCTCTACACGCGGCGATTGTGCTGCAAGTTTTAAGGCATCCCGGTAATACGGTGACCAGCGGGCGTGATTTAACCTGCCCTCAGTCGCACGCACCATCGGCAACATATCGATTCGCTCGATATCCGTCCGCGATAGCACTCGATCACGCGGTTGCTGCAAGAACCATACATCCACATCCAAGCCACTCTGGTGGCTGCGGTGGCCATTGGGCATGGGGCCGCCGCGTGGTTGTCCTAAGTCGCCAATCAGCAATCGATTGCCATGCCCGGCCGCCTGCCGCCCCTGTTCTTCGATGAACCGGATCAACAAGGGGTGACCGTAGTAACGGTTGCGGCTTGCGCGCATGACCTGGTAGCCATCGCCCACCAAGGGTAGCGCGACTGCTCCAGCAATACAGCCAGCTGCGTAGGAACCGATCACTTGGGGCCGGCCGGCTAGCGGATAACCGATTTTACTCCAAGCGTTACCCGCGTAGGCAGAAGTCATGCTTGAGGAAAATAGGAAAAGTAGTGCGATGAATTGGATAACCATAGGATGCGCTCCTTCCGGTGCGGGACATGGTTATAAATTTAGCCAGAAAATACGGCCAAGGCTTTTTTCCAGCTTACCGCCATTGCGGCATTCCTTCCACGCCTAGTCCATTAATCAGCGCTGCGCTCAAGCTGGTTTCTACGCCATCCAGCAGCCGCTCGACCCAACCTGTGCGCTGGGTGTAGTCTAAAATAGTTTTTTCACCGATCACTTCCTCGGCTACATAGCGGGCGCTGCCCAGCGCATCCACTAGACCGAGCTCCACACTCTGCGCACCCGTCCACATCAGACCACTAAATATTTCAGGATGATCTTTCAAGCGCTCGCCCCGGCCTTGTTTAACTGCGGCAATGAATTGCTGATGGATCGCATCCAGCATCCTCTGTAAATGCTGGACTTCATCCGGATTCACCGGCTTGAATGGATCAAGAAAATCCTTGTTGGCGCCCGCCGTATAAGCCCGCCGTTCTACCCCCAGCTTGGCGATTGCATCGGTAAACCCGAAACTGTCCATGCGCACTCCGATGGAACCCACGATGCTGGCTTGGTTCGCGTAGATGCTCTGCGCGGCCGCAGCGATGTAGTAGCCACCCGAGGCGCAGACATCGCTCGCCACTGCGTAAACCGGGGTTTTTGGATATTGCTGGCGCAGTTTCTGGATCTCGTCGTAAATCTCTCCGGCTTGCACCGGACTGCCGCCGGGACTGTTGATTTGCAAGACGATACCGGCCGTTTTGTCGTCTTTAAACGCCTTGCGCAACGCTCCGATGATATTTTTTGCGCTGGCTTCAGTGCTGCTGGAGATTAATCCGTCGATGCGAACCAGCGCAGTGTGACGTTTGGTGCTAACGGTTGCCTTGCCCAGATTATCCGGCCAAGCCAGCGCTAGCAGCAGTACCAGATAGGCGAAGAACAGGAATTTAAAGAAAATCCCCCAGCGCCGGGCTCGCCGCTGTTCAGTCACTGCAGCGAACGCCAGCTTGGTCAGGGTATCTCGCGCCCAACGCTCGTCATCAGGAGGGGTGGAATTCGGATTCAGGTCGTTCATGGCAGCCTTTTGGAATTAGCGATTAAATGCCCGCTTTCTCCTGCCTGGGGAAGAAGGCCAGGGAGAAGAGGGGATGCTGTGAATTTTTGCCGAACCGATCAAATCCAGTACTGCTTTAAGTTCGGCGCCCAATGGCGCGCTGACGGCGATATCCCGCCCACCCAGCGGCAGACTCAGGCTGTGAGCATGCAGAAACAGCCGCCGCAGCCCATAATCTTCCGCCATCATCCGGTTGAATGCAGCATCGCCATACTTGTCATCACCGGCCAACGGATAGCCAGCATGCGCGGCATGGACGCGAATTTGATGGGTGCGTCCGGTCGCAATCCAGGCTTCCAGGAGCGAAGCGGGTGCATGCAGGCTGACCGGCCGGAACCGGGTGAGAGCCGGTTTGCCATCATCCAGCACCTCGACCATGCGTTCTCCACTGCGCAACACATTGCGCCGCAAGGGTTGGTTGACTTCACGCAGGCCGTGGTTCCAATAGCCACGCACCAGCGCCAGATAGCGTTTCTCCACCCTTCCAGCCCGGAATGCTTCCTGAATTTGCCGCAGCGCTGCTGGCGTCCGCGCTAATGCTAGACAACCGCTCGTATCGCGATCCAGCCGATGCGCCAGTTCTAGAAACGGCTCATCCGGTCGCAATGCTCGTAGAGCCTCGATAATTCCATAATCGACGCCGCTGCCCTTATGCACCGCCAATCCAGCGGGCTTATCCAGCACTAGCAACTCCCGGTCCTCGTAGAGAACGGCTTCCCGCAACTGTTCCGCCAACCTTAACGGTGGCTTGAACGGTTGGTTATTCTGTTCCGCTAACCGCACGGGAGGGATGCGTAGCACATCGCCGGCTTGCAGGCGCTGGCTCGGTGGGACCCGGCCGCCATTCAGCCGTACCTCGCCGGTACGCAGAATGCGATAAATTAGGCTCTTGGGCGCACCTTTCAATTCACGCAGCAGAAAATTATCGAGGCGCTGCCCAGTATGTTCTGGAGTAATTTCCAGATAGCGCACCCCGCCGGGAGAAGGGGAAACAGGCTTTATTTGAAGCACGTTCATCAGACTGTTATAGTTGCAAAGGTTGTCGTCAATGGCTCGAAAAGCCGGCGAAACTGGAACAATATACGATATCGGTTTTCACACCTGCGCGCCATTTTGCCCGGCGAGCGGTGGTTTTCAAAGGGTTTTCCCGCTGCTCGACCCTTTTTCGACCAGAGCGGCTCTTGACCGCGCTCCCAGCCGACTGGCAACGACCTTTAGCGTATTGGGGACAGCCCGTTTTTGTACCTTGATTCCCCGGGCTATCTCTCGCCCCAGACACGCCTCGGCGACAACTGTGTTGCCCCCGGTGATGGTTGAGCGCAAGGAATCTCAACTTTATGAAACGCATGCTGATTAACGCAACTCAGCAGGAAGAGTTGCGCGTGGCGCTCGTCGATGGCCAAAAACTGTTCGATCTCGACATCGAAACTCCCTCGCGGGAACAGAAGAAATCCAACATCTACAAAGGGCGCATTACCCGTGTCGAACCCGGATTGGAAGCCGCATTTGTCGATTACGGGGCTGAACGGCACGGTTTCCTGCCCTTCAAGGAAATCAATCGTAGCAATTTTGATCCCCAGGCCGACAGCAATCGCCCCAATATCCGTGAAGCGATCCGCGAAGGCCAGGATATTGTCATTCAGGTAGAGAAAGAGGAGCGTGGCAACAAGGGTGCGGCACTCACCACCTTCATCAGTTTGGCCGGCCGCTATCTGGTACTGATGCCTAACAATCCGCGGGCAGGCGGGGTATCGCGGCGTATCGAAGGCGAGGATCGCCAGGAAATCCGCGAAATCATGAGCAGCCTGGATATCCCCGACGGCATGGGTCTGATCGTGCGTACTGCCGGTGTTGGCCGCTCGCAGGAAGAATTGCAATGGGATCTGGATTACCTGCTGAACCTGTGGCGGGCTATCGAGGCGGCCTCCTCGCAGAAGAAGGCGCCTTTCTTAATCTATCAGGAAAGCAACATCATCATCCGCGCCCTGCGCGATTACTTGCGCGCTGACATCGGCGAAATCCTGATAGATAACGCGGCGGTTTACCGGCAGGCCCAGGAGTTTGTGCAGCAGGTGATGCCGCATAACCTGAGCAAGCTCAAGCTCTATCAGGACAACGTTCCCCTGTTCTCCCGTTTTCAGATCGAGTCGCAGATCGAAACCGCTTATCAACGCGAGGTCAGCCTGCCATCCGGCGGTAGTGTTGTCATTGATTATACTGAAGCACTGGTATCCATCGACATCAACTCGGCGCGTGCTACGAAGGGCAGCGATATTGAGGAAACAGCGCTGACGACCAACCTGGAAGCGGCGGATGAAATCGCCCGGCAAATGCGCTTGCGCGATTTGGGCGGGTTGATCGTCATTGATTTCATTGACATGAATGCTGCGCGTAACCAGCGAGAGGTCGAGAACCGGTTGCGTGAGGCATTGAAGATGGATCGTGCCCGGGTGCAGGTTGGCCGTATCTCCCGGTTTGGTTTGCTGGAAATGTCACGGCAACGGTTGCGGCCTTCATTGGATGAGGCCAGTCATGTTATCTGCCCGCGTTGTGAGGGTCGAGGTACCATCCGCAATATCGAATCATTGGCGCTGAGTGTGTTGCGACTGATTCAGGAAGAAGCCATGAAGGACAAGACGGGCCGGGTTGTCACACAACTGCCCGTCAAGGTCGCTACCTTCCTGCTTAATGAAAAACGCGATGCGATTCGTGCTTTTGAACAGCGTCACCGGGTGGGCATTCTGCTGATCCCTAATGAGTCATTGGAGACGCCGCATTTCAAATTGAGCCGCTTGCGCGTCGAAGAATTGTCAGAAGCTCAACGGCTGTCGTACACCTTGGCCGAAGATTACGAGGAACAATACGAGGCGCAGGTCAATGCGACCACGCGTGACACTGTCGATGAACCAGCAGTCAAAAGTGTCGCGCCAGCCAGCCCAGCGCCACCCCCACCGGCGCCAGTGCCCAAGCCTGAGGTTAACCCCAGTTTTTTCCGCTGGCTGTGGGGCAATTTATTTGGACAACCGCAACTGCCGTCTTCCAGAGATGAGCGGCCCGGACGGCCCAGTGGAAAGCCGGCTAAACCTGAGCGGCAGCGCCGCGACCGTCCGGGGCGACGCGCTGAGGCAGAACAATCGGCGGCTGTAGAGGCCCCTGCTATCAAGACAGCCGCTGCGCCATCTGCGGTCGAGGCAGCGCCAGTGCTGATCCCGCCACCGGCTGAGGAAGCGCCGCCGGAACCCAAATGGGTGGATGGATCTGTGGTAACGCCCGCCACGGAACTGGAAGCAACTGTTGCGGTTGCTGAAAGCGAAGAAGAAGCCTCAGGGCGGAGCCGCCGAGGCCGGCGGGGCGGGCGGCGGCGGAAACGCAGCGAAGCAGCGGCTGATGCAGTTCCAGCCCATGCTGAGATACCGTTGGAACCCAGCGCGGGGATTGAGTCAGGCGATCATTTGGTAACTGGCGAACCGGCTGCGCCAACGATCACGACCGAATCCGCCGCGCCGCAACGGCGTATCCGTAGCGGCCGTCCGCGCCTGCCTCGGGAGGTGCTCGCCGCCCAAGCCGCTTTAAAAGCGGCCAATGTATCAGCTCCACTCAATGATGAGCTACCGGCGCCACCCCTCACCCGCCTGGAATATCCGACAGTGGATGAAGATGGAAAGGAGGCATCGAAAGTGGCAGATTATCCTGCTATGGAGGCACCCGTCCAGCTTTCAGCCCAGGCCGAGGCGCCGCTCGTGGAATCAGCCAGTCTAGCAACCGAACTGCCACCGCCGGTCGAACCGCTGCCGCCGGTCGAACCGGCTTTCACTGAAGCAGACGCGTCAGTCGTTATCAATACGGAAGCCGTTCAGGCTCCGATCATCCTAGAAGCAATCATCCCTGAGACCGATGATACAGCGCCAACACCCGCAGTGCTGGATGCCGAGGTCAGAGAAACAGAAACGGTGGTGGAGGCTACTATAGCCGAAGTCCCTGCCAGCGAGGCACCCGCTGCGCCGGAAGCGGCTATCGAAGACGTAGAGAAACTCATCCCAGCCGCCGAACCCGAGCCGCCTCTTCCCGTTGAACCCGCGACGGGATCTGCCGAACCGGTTGAATCTACCCCGGCATCGCTGGAAGGTGACACCAAACCCTAATGAAAATATTCACCCCCTCTTGCAAATGAGAGGGGGAATTCATAGCTGGCTGTTATTCTTAAAGGCGCCTGCTCGCTTGGCGAGGGCGGAGGTGAAGGGTTGTACAGGCCAGCAATCACTCAAAGCCGGTGCTGTTCGCGGATATGCATTAGCAAGCCCTGAGCTGCCACCTCGATTAGATCCATCACCCGGTCGAAACCGGTTGGACCCCCATAATAAGGATCCGGCACTTCCCGCTCCGGCAAGTCTGGAGCAAAATCCAGGAATAACTGAATGCGGCGTTGCAGCTCTGTATCCTGGCACAGTGCCAGTAAATTCTCGAAATTATCTCGGTCCATTGCCAGGATATAATCGAACTTTGCAAAATCAGTGACGGTCACCCGCCGGGCGCGGAGACTGCGCAAATCCACCCCTCGGCGCTGGGCTGTGGCTTGGCTACGCATGTCAGGCGGGGCGCCAATATGGTAAGAATGCGTGCCTGCTGAATCCACAAAAACCTTTCCGGTCAGACCGGCCCCTTCCAGCATTCGCCGGAACACCCCTTCTGCTACCGGAGAACGGCAAATATTGCCCATGCAAACAAACAACACTCTGACCATCGCTTTCGCCTTTGCCTCATCCAGCCGTTGCGAGGAAGCAAACATCGCACGGATCGCTTGCACGATTGTGGAACCCATCACTCTGGTCGCTACCCCTCATGCTGCAGATTAATCTTGATAAACTTAAAGTCCTGCTCGGCCAAACCCTGACCTATCAAGGCATCCCTTGCCAGGTCATCGAAGTCCTGGCCGATGAATTAGCCCTGGTCCTGTGTGACCAGGCTCATCGAAAGATCATTCATGCCAATCAATATGGCGATGCGGGCGATCACTTGCCCAGAACGTTCACCATCCCTATTCTCAACCCTCACCGCAACCGTCTGAATCCAGATCTGCCGGAACTGGCCAGACTTGGCTTATTGATCTGAAGACGCCAATTGCACTGCTACCCGCGCCAGATCGGTTTCGGTATCCACCCCCGGCGGGGGAACCTCAGCCGCCTCAGCGACATGGATACGGATACCATGCCACAGTGCGCGCAACTGCTCCAGGGATTCGGCTTGCTCGATCATCGCTGGCGTCAGGCGTGGGTAGCGCGCTAACACCGCTACCCGATAGGCGTATAAGCCAATGTGCCGGAACCAGTCACTCCCTTCCGGTAACCGGCTCGATTGTTCCCTGCCGGTCTTAAACCCCTCACGATGCCAGGGAATCGGCGCGCGGCTGAAATACAAGGCATAATCCTGTAAGTCTCGTACTACCTTAACTACATTTGGATCAAACAGTTCCTTGGGATCATCAATGCGGGCGCAGACCGTTGCGATACCCGCGTCAGGATGTTCTTCCAGCCCCGCTGCAACCTGTCTGATCAATGCCGGCGGGATTTGCGGCTCATCACCCTGGACGTTGACAATGATAGCTTCATCCGGCCAGCCCAACTGTGCAGCGGCTTCCGCCAGCCGGTCGGTACCCGAATGGTGGTTGGGCGATGTCATGCAAACCGTCGCGCCGAAGCGCTTGGCCACGTCTTGAATGCGTAAGTCATCCGTAGCGATGACTACTTCCAAAGCCCCGCTGGCCAGCGCCCGCCGGTAGACATGCTCAATGAGCGGCCGCCCAGCGATCTGACGCAGCGGCTTGCCTGGTAGCCGGGTCGAAGCATAGCGTGCAGGAATTGCCACCCGAAACCGGGAGATGGTTTTACTCACTGGGAATCTCTTCATCATCAGCCAGGCGCCGTGCTTCGGCTTCCAGCATTACTGGAATACCATCACGCACAGGGTAGGCCAACCGGCTTTCCGCACACACCAGTTCCTGCCGGACCCGGTCATAGATCAGCGGTGCCTTACTCACTGGGCACACTAAAATGTCCAATAATTTTTTATCCATCTTTTTAACCTCTTATGGCTGGGAAACGCTAGATTTAGGAGAGGTAGCCATGCGGTTGCGTCTCACACTCTCGCAGCGTACCCCTTTGGCCATGGCAACTGTTGCCAGCCGTTTGAGCAACTGCTCCTCGAATTCCGGATCCAATTGCGCGCTAACCGGGACATACCACCAATCGTCGCTGGCAAAGGGCCGGCATTTCATCGCATCCTTTTCCGTCATCAGCACTGGCAAATCCTGCTGGAAGCGCAAATCTTCCAGGCGAAAAGGGTGATGATCAGGAAATGGATGCTCGATCAACCGCAACCGGGCATGGCGCAGGTAATTGAAAAACCGTTTCGGATTACCAATACCTGCTACTGCATGGACCATGCTTTTATGAAAACCGGGTAGTGAGACAGTGATGCAGGAATCCAGTAGATTCAACACGGTTTCGCCGCGCAAGCTCATCAGATATTCGCCGCCATGCGCTACACCGTTACCGATGATAAAATCCACTGTGCGTAATCGTGATGGCGGTTCGCGCAACGGGCCGGCCGGCAGACAGGCGCCATTACCCAACCGGCGCGATCCGTCGATGACGGCAATCTCAATATCGCGTTGCAGGCGGTAATGCTGCAAGCCATCATCGCTGATGATAACATTGCAATGATAAGTAGCAGTTAATGTCCACGCTGCCGCTACTCGATCCGGACCCACCACCACGGGACAGCCGCAACGTTGCGCCAATAGCACCGGTTCATCGCCAACCTCATGCGGATCACTGTCAGCAGTCACATGGCATGGCCATTGCCTGGATTGACCGCCATAACCCCGGCTCACCACGCCCGGTTTGTAACCGGCTTTGCGCAATACTTCCACCAATCGTGTTACCAGTGGCGTCTTGCCAGTCCCGCCGACGCTGATGTTGCCCACGATGATGACAGGCACGCTGATCGCTTCGCTTTCCAATAAACCCCATTGATAAAGCCGTCGCCGTAACCGGACCATCGTGCTGAACAACAGGCTAAGCGGCCATAGCAAGACGGCGACCAGATTGAGAGAATATCCATAACGATCCAGCCAAGTCATATTCAAAGGTCCGGCGGCGATGATAAAGTATCTGGCATTGAAGGCGGAGAAGCCTTTTCTGGCGCATGAAGGGTAGCGATAGCGACTCGCCTGAGACCCAGTTGCCCGGCGATATCCAGCACGGTCACCACGGCTTGATGAGGCGTCCGGCCATCTGCACTGATAAGCAATGGCAAGGATTTACCATGGGATGCTTGCTGGAGAGCCTTCTTCAATGCATTTTGGCCAGCCGTCGAATCTAATAACTGCCCTTGGAGGCCATGAATAGAGTAACGGCCTGCGGCGTCGATACTCACTTCCAACGGTGCTACATCTTCCGGCATGGATGGTCCTGAAGCCTCGGGCAGATGAATTTCCAGTTCCGATTCATGCCGCAAGCTAGTGGCAATCATGAAAAAAATCAGTAGCACCAGCACTACGTCGATCATCGGCACTAGATTGAGTTCCGGATCTTCACGGCGGCGGGGACGCAGATTCATTCGTAGTCTCGGTGGTTGCCTGCGCGGGCAGGTTGGGGGATTCTTGCCGGGATGTTTCGGCATCCAGTAGATCAATCAATTCCAGCGTTTCCTGCTCCATCTTCACCACCAGCGCATCGACCCGGCCTTGAAAGTAGCGATAGAACAACAGGCTGGGAATCGCTACGGTCAGGCCCGCCGCCGTCGTCATCAACGCTTCGGCAATGCCAACGGAAAGCAGGCTAAAATTACTGTTGCCTTCCACCGAGACGATCTGAAAAATTTTAATCATGCCCGCCACCGTGCCGAGCAGGCCTAGCAATGGGCTAATCGCAGCGATCGTGCCTAGCGTATTGAGGAACCGCTCCAATTCATGCACGACATGGCGGCCAATATCTTCGATCCGCTCACGAAGGATCTCCCGGCTACGGTCACGGTTAGCTAACCCGACCGCTACAATCCGGCCCAAGGGCGAGTTAAGGGGTAACGCCTTGATGTCCAGCGGACTGATCGCACCGAGTTCTACCCAACGGCGCAAGATGGCTAATAACTGTTCCGGTAACACCCGCGCCCGGCGCAGCGCGAGCAGCCGCTCAAAGATAATGAGCACTGCTGTAAACGAGCAGGCGGCGATCGGCGCCATCAACCAACCGCCCGCCTTGATGAGATCAAGCACCCTCCCTCCTTACTTGCTATATAGCAAACGGGCGGATGATACTGGATTTCAAGCAGGTTTGTAGTTTGTTATCCTGCTGCCGCAGACTGAATCCGCTATCTGCCATGTGATGGCAACGCAGTTAAACACCTCTCCTTTTGAGAGCGAGTCTTTATGCTCAAATCCATTGTCCGCCGTATTTGTGAACCGTGCAACGATCTGCCGGTCCCGCCATTGCTACAACGCATTTACACTGCCCGTGAAGTGCGTTTTCCTCACGAACTACAGCGGGAATTGCGGTTGTTGACATCACCTGCCGCGTTTTTGAACATGGAGCCGGCAGTCACTTTGTTGCACACTGCGCTGCGCGAGCGCTGGCGCATCTTGATTATTGCCGATTTCGATGCCGATGGCGCGACCAGTTGTGCGCTGGCGGTGCGGGCCTTACGCGTGTTGGGTGCGGCCTGGGTAGGTTACCGGGTGCCAAACCGCTTCGAACATGGGTACGGTCTGACCCCGGAAATTGTAGCCGTCGCTGCGGAGGAACAGCCTGATTTACTGGTTACGGTGGACAATGGCATTTCCAGCCATGAGGGCGTGAAAGCGGCCCAGGCGCGGGGTGTGAAGGTGTTGATTACCGACCACCATTCGCCGGGCCAAACGTTGCCGGCTGCCGATGTGATCGTTAATCCCAATCAACCCGGCGATGACTTTCCCAGCAAGAATATCGCTGGCGTGGGTGTCATTTTCTATGTGTTGATGGCGTTGCGGACCCGGTTGCGGGAAGTTGGCTGGTTTGCTGAACAGGGTCTTGCTGAGCCAAATTTGGCCCAGTTTCTCGATCTGGTCGCGTTCGGCACAGTAGCTGATGTGGTGCGGCTGGATCATCAGAACCGTATTCTAGTCGAGCAGGGATTACGCCGGATTCGCCAAGGTCAATGCGCTCCCGGTATCACCGCCTTATGCGAAGTAACCGGTCGCCCGCAGTCCCGGCTGAGCACCAGTGATATTGGTTTCTTTCTCGGCCCCCGGCTGAATGCCGCAGGCCGGTTAGAAGATATGGGCCAAGGCATCGAATGCTTACTCAGCGACGATCTGGATGGAGCCCGGAACATCGCCCGCCGGTTACATGAAATCAATCAGCAACGCGTTGAGCTAACTGGCGATATGGAAGCGCAGGCATCGGCGCAAATTGATCGGCTAACGCCGGATGCAAGAGAACTGCCCTTTGGCCTGTGTCTGTTCGATCCTACGTGGCATCAAGGGGTGGTTGGCATTATCGCCAGCCGTCTGAAAGAGCGTTTCAATCGTCCGGTGATTGTCTTTGCTCCCGATCGTGATGGCAAAATCAAGGGATCGGGGCGCTCGGTTGCCGGGATGCATTTGCGCGATGCCTTAGCGGCAGTGGCGACCCGGCATCCTGGTCTGATTGGCCATTTCGGGGGTCACGCCATGGCGGCGGGGTTATCGCTGGCGATGGAGCATTTCGCGTCATTCAATCAGGCATTCGATGCGGAAACCCGGCGTTGGCTCAGCGATGACGACTTGCATGGCCGGTTGCTCAGCGATGGCGAATTGGCCCCGGCCGATTTTTCTTTAGAAATCGCCGAACTGTTGCGCGAGGGCGGCCCCTGGGGCCAGGGCTTTCCTGAACCCCTATTTGATGGCGTGTTCGAGGTCATATCCCACCGGGTGATGAAGGAGAAGCATTTAAAACTGTCTCTGCGATTGCCGGGCAGCGGAACCATGCTGGAAGCGGTGGCCTTCAACCAGGCAGGCGCTTTCGTTCCCGGTACGGGGCGGGTGCGCATTGCTTACCGCTTGGATGTGAATGAATGGCGCGGCGAGCGCCGGTTGCAGTTGCTGGCCGCGCATCTGGAAGCGGCTTGATATCTGTCTGGTTCCGAGCCTAGATAACTGTTCCCATGACCTTGTTCCGCCGCCTGGATCGCTTGCGTCTGATCGCGTTGCTCCTGTGGGTACTGCCGGTTGCGGCGCTGTTACCATTCGGCGCCTTTTGGCTCTGGCAGACTGGGATGCTGTATGCGTGGCTGACAGCAATGGTGCTGTGCAGTGCTGCAGGTTATGGATTGCAACACTGGCTGCTACGCAAGGATCGCCGCTTACTCGCTGACGCGGCCACTGCTCCCGATCCATACTGGCCGCCAAAAGCCGATGGGGCTTGGATAGCGGTTGGACGATTGGCTGAGGGTGTGAAGCCGGAAGAGTGGCCGTTGAACGATGGTGGCCAGTTGTGGCAGTTGGGCCAGAATACGCTGGATGTCGTTGCGCGCTACTATCATCCGGCAGAAGAGCGGCCCCTGTTGGAGCTGACCGTGCCGCATACTCTGCTCATCATCGAGCGGGCCAGCCGCGACTTGCGCGCCACAGTCAGTCATCATATTCCACTGAGTCACCGCTTAACCATTGGCGATCTACTTCGGGCCTGGCGTTGGAAGGATACCGCCAAACGGCTGGTGAATGTCTATCGTGCCGGCCGGTTCGTGATCAACCCGATGGATGCCCTGTTGAGCGAAGCCTGGGGTCATCTACGCGGCCAGGCGTATGGCCAGGCGTGGACGGAAACCCAGCGTTGGTTGTTGCGGGAATATGTTCGTAAGGTGGGTTACTATGCCATCGAATTGTACAGCGGGCGGTTGACCTTGGCGGATGGTGAGCCGGACGCCGGGCTGACACCTGCTTCCCGTAGAGATGTGGCTAATACCGCTGAGCAGGCCTGTGGAACGGGCGAGCCTTTGCGGATCGTGGTGATAGGCCGGGCTAATGCGGGCAAATCCAGTTTGATTAACGCTCTATTTGGCCAGTTGATTGCCGCCACTGACGTGCTGCCAGAGACAACCGCCGGATTGCAGCCCTATCGGTTGGAGCGTGAGGGGTTGACCGCTGCATTGGTCTTTGACACGCCAGGTTGTGATACCGATCGACTGAATGAAAAGATGCTGCGGAAAGCGGCGCTGGAAGCCGACCTGATTCTCTGGGTTTGCGCCGCGCATCGTCCTGACCGGCAGCTTGACCGGTTACGATTGGATAGATTGCGCAGCGAGTTCGCCGCCCGGCCGGATCGCCGGCCGCCGCCGGTGCTGGTGGCGGTCAGCCACATTGACCAGTTGCGCCCGCAGCGTGAATGGCAGCCGCCCTATGATTTATTGAATCTCCAGGGAGCTAAAGCAACGCATATCCGTGCGGCAATGGAGGCCGTTGCAGGAGATTTGGCGGTTCCGGTTGCCGGTGTCATTCCAGTCTGCCTCGCTGAAAATCGCGTCTACAACGTGGATGATGCTCTGTGGACGGCGATGCTCGACCGGCAGAACGAAGCGGGCAAGGTCCGGTTTCTGCGTTGCCTAGAACAGCGGAAGCGTGTAGAAAACTGGACGTTGTTGAGGCAGCAGATGGTCAATGCGGGCCGGCTGTTGCTAAAACAGCCAGAGCGGCCGCTGGATTAAGAGGTGGCTCCATAATCGTTTCACGTCGCTAACTCAAACGATTCACGAACAGCGTAGCACGATGGACAAGTGTATTGGCGACGCTGTCATGGCGTTTTGGGGGCGCTGCTGCCCGATGTTGAACCTGCCGGGCGTGCCGTTTAGCACGCCCGGCAGGTTCGCGTAGCGTAGCCCGCCGAGTCCGGTCTTCTCCCAAAGGCGGGTTGCAGGCTGACGCCCTAACCGCAGATGCTGGATCAAATTTCCGATTCAGAAGCTGACAGTGCTGGTTCCTGGCTATCGCGGAGGGTCATTTCCAATAGATGAATCCGCCGGTTGTCGGCGCGCAGCACTTGGAAGTGAAAACGGTCCAGATCGATGCTTTCGCCACCCTTGGGCAACCGGCCCAGTTCCGTCATGACTAATCCACCAACGGTATCGGCCCGCTCATCGCTCAATTGAGCCTGGAAAAACTTGTTGAAATCTTCGACGGGGGTGAGCGCCTTGACGATGAAAACATTACCTTGCGGGCGAATGAACGCCCCTTCATCGTCAATATCATGCTCATCGTCAATTTCGCCGACGATTTCCTCTAACACATCCTCGATGGTCACTAGACCTGCCACGCCACCGTACTCGTCCACGACGATCGCCATGTGTAGGCGATTGCCACGAAATTCTTTAAGGAGGGTATTGAGGCGTTTGCTTTCGGGGATAAACTTGGCAGGACGCAGCAGGGTGCGCAGGTCAAAATCTTCACGGCGGTCGAAGGCGTGAGCCAGCAAATCTTTGACGATCAGGATACCGATTACATTGTCTTTGTTCTCGTCAATGACCGGTAGGCGGGAGTGGCCGGATTCAACAATTCCGGCGATAAGCTGCTCCAGGCTCCAGTCATGCTCCAGGATCACCATCTGAGCGCGAGGAATCATGACATCCCGCACCTGGAGTTCCGACACTTTCATGACGCCTTCCATCATGGTCAGGGCGTCGGTGTCCAGCAGTTCGCGTTGTTGCGCATCGCGCAATATATCCATCAGTGCATCCCGGTCCTTGGGTTCGCCCATCAGGGCGAGGCTTAAACGTTCCAGCCACGATTTACTAGGGCTCGGTTCGGATCGTTCGTCGTTCATGATTGGTCTGGGGGTTCTCCATAAGGATCGGCATAGCCGAGATCGGACAGAATACGGGTTTCCAGGGACTCCATGATTTCAGCCTGCGCCTCATCATGATCATAGCCCAGCAAGTGCAAAACGCCATGAATCGTCAGATGCGCCCAGTGGGCTGCCGGATGCTTTTCCTGGCGGATTGCTTCGCGCAGAACCACCGGCGCACAGATAACGATATCGCCTAGCAGTGCGCTTTCGACGTTAGATGGCGCTTCAAAGGGAAAAGACAGGACGTTGGTCGGTCCTTGTTTGTGGCGGTAGGTCTCGTTCAAGGCAGTGATTTCTGCTTCGTTGACCACGCGGATCGTCATTTCGGCGTCTTTTTGATAGCCAGCGCCGGTCAGTGCTGCTTCAGCCCAGTGCTGGAAGTCAGCTTCACCCGGCAATCCGGGTATTTCCAAGGCAATTTGCAGATCCAGTTCCAGGGTCATGTGGGGTTATCCTGTTCATAGCGGGCATAAGCGTTAACAATGCGTTGGACGAGAGGATGACGCACCACGTCACGGGCGTTGAAAAAAGTGATGCTGATGTCTTCCTCATCCTTGAGCACCTGCAAAACCTGGCGCAGCCCGGATTGAATATGGCGTGGCAGATCCACTTGGGTCACGTCACCGGTTACCACGGCGGTCGAACCGAAACCGATACGGGTCAAGAACATCTTCATCTGTTCCACCGTNNGTCGTGTTCTGCGCTTCGTCGAGGATGATGAAAGAATCGTTCAACGAACGTCCCCGCATAAATGCCAGCGGCGCGACTTCGATAATATTGCGTTCAATCAGCTTGGCGACTCGCTCAAAACCCAGCATTTCATATAAGGCGTCGTAGAGCGGACGCAGGTAGGGGTCGATCTTCTGCACCATATCGCCGGGCAGGAACCCAAGCCGTTCACCCGCTTCTACCGCCGGACGCACCAATACCAGCCGGCGCGTGGCGTTGCTTTCCAGCGCATCCACAGCACAGGCGACGGCGAGGTAAGTCTTGCCAGTACCTGCCGGGCCAACGCCAAAATTTAGGTCGTTATGTTGAATGTTCCACAAATAACGCTGCTGGTTGGGGCCTCGCCCGCGAATCAGGCCGCGCCGGGTGCGGATCACTACTTCATCGGTGTCTGGTTCCTGAACTTCAGCCAGCGCATCCGCACCCGCTTCCTGCAGGAATAAGTGAACTTGGGCCGGAGTCAGGGTTTCCTCACCCGTGCTACGATACAGGGCTTCTAACACCGCCACCGCGATAACCACGATAGCAGGGTCGCCGATAACCCGGAATTCATGGCCGCGATTGTTGATTTCCACACCGAGCCGGCGTTCGATTTGGCGTAGATGCTCGTCCAGATGCCCGCACAGATTAGCTAGACGGGTGTTATCAGCCGGTTCAAGCACCAAGTCCTGAAAATGGGTTGGGGTATTCAATGGGCAGGGCAACGCGAGAGCGGGTCAGCAGGCGTGTTCAGCGCGGGTTGCTCCGGGCAGGTGACCCGCCGGCCACGCAATGAGTTAGGCAATGCTTCAGTGATAGCGACCTCGGCAAAGCCGCCGATCAAATGGGCTGGTCCATCGAAGTTGACCACCCGGTTATTCTCGGTGCGACCTGATAGTTGCCGGCGGTCCTTGCGCGAGAACCGGTCCACTAGCACACGCTGCACGGTGCCGACCATGCGCTGGCTGATGGTGTGAGCGCCCGCTTCCAGCCGGGCTTGGAGTTGCGCTAACCGTTCCTTTTTGACCGTCATCGGTGTGGGATCAGGCAAGTTGGCAGCCGGTGTACCGGGCCGTGGACTGTAGATAAAGCTGAAACTATGGTCAAAGGCCAGTTCCTCAATCAACGCCATGGTTGCGGCAAAATCCTGGCCGGTCTCACCCGGAAAGCCGATGATAAAATCCGAGGATAGGCTGAGATCGGGACGCACGGCGCGCAACTTGCGAACCTTAGCCTGGTATTCCAGAGCGGTATGGCCACGCTTCATCATTGCCAGGATACGATCAGAGCCGCTTTGCACCGGCAGGTGCAGGTGACTGACCAGCTGTGGAACACGGGCATAGGCATCGATCAGCCGGTCGGAGAATTCGACGGGATGCGAGGTAGTGTAGCGGATGCGCTCGATGCCGCGGATGGCAGCAACGTGTTCAATCAGCAAGGCCAGGTCGGCTACGTCGCCATCGCTCATGAACCCCCGGTAGGCATTGACATTTTGCCCAAGCAGGTTGACCTCGCGCACGCCTTGATGAGCCAGCGCTGCAATCTCGGTCAGCACATCGTCGAAGGGCCGGCTGACTTCTTCGCCCCGGGTGTAGGGTACCACGCAGAAGGTGCAATATTTACTGCACCCTTCCATGATTGACACGAAGGCAGTCGGGCCTGTGGCGCGCGGTTCCGGTAGACAGTCGAACTTTTCAATTTCGGGGAAGGACACGTCGATCCGAGGTTGCCGGTCGGCCCAGACACGGGTCAGCATCTCCGGCAGCCGGTGCAGGGTTTGCGGGCCGAACACGATATCGACCTGGGGTGCGCGTTCGCGCAGCGCTTCACCTTCCTGGCTGGCCACGCATCCACCGACGCCAATCACCACATCAGGCCGCTGGGTTTTCAGCGTCTTCCAGGTTCCTAGCAGCGAAAACACTTTTTCCTGGGCCTTTTCGCGGATCGAGCAGGTGTTGAGCAGCAGCACGTCGGCTTGATCGGGCTGATCAGTGCGTTCGAGACTAAAGGCGGCGCGTAACACGTCCGCCATCCGGGCGGAATCGTATTCGTTCATCTGGCAACCGTGAGTCTGAATATACAGTTTGCGGGTCATGGCGAGGATTGGGTCAAAATAATATTGAAAACTATAGCATCGCTTGGATAGAGGCGCTAGACAGGGGACAGCGTTGCCTTGCTTACCGCTATGAGATGCTATTCCATGAAAGCGCTCATCGCCGATCCTTCCAAACCGTTTCAACATAGGATGGAGGGCTTGTTCGAGGACGCCAGCGGCGAAGCTGCCGCTGCCGCCGATGCCAGCAGGGCCGGGTCACCGTGAATATCCGGTTGGATGGCGGCTGGGTGGAAATCGCTGTAACCGGCACCGGAGGCGGCATTTCGGACGCGATTCGTGAGCGGGTGCATGATCCATTCTTCACCGCCAAGCCGGGGACTGGACAAAAGCCCAGCCTATCGTAGTGGACAAGCATCAAGGCGTCTTGCAGTGCGATAGCGCACCCGGTCAGGGTACAATTTTCTACATCCGGTTTCCGGTTGTGCTGATGATAAAAAATGCCCATGGTGAAACATATTCTGTTCAGCTTCTGTTCAGCGGCGACAAACCCAATATTGTGGACGAGCCGTGGAATCTGCTGCACTGCCACTGCTGCAAATATGACATATCCGGTTGACCAAAAATACGGCTAAACATCCTCGCCCGTGTATAATGGCGCGCCTTAAAACTGTCCCGAGCGACGATCTTCGCCCCCGTTACTCACGCCAAGGTGGACTCACCAATCCCCTTAACCGTGAATGCGGAGCGGAGGTTGCAAAGTAATCAACGAGGAATCCCCATGGAAAGCATTCTGAACCTCCTGATCCCCACGGCTTCAGCCCAGGCCACCGGCGCTCCCGGCGGGGAGATGGGTCTGCTGAATATATTGTTCCCCATCATTCTAATCGGCGCCTTTTACTTCCTCTTGATTCGTCCGCAAACTAAACGCGCCAAAGAACATAAACTGATGGTTGATGCTCTTAAGAAGGGTGACGAGATTGTCAGTGGCGGCGGCATGTTGGGCCGGATCATCGAAGTCGGCGAAAATTTTGTGCAAGTAGAGCTCGCCGATAATATCCAGATCAAGATCCAGAAGCAGGCGATCAGCTCACTGATGCCCAAGGGCACCTACAAGGGCAATCTGTAGATCCGTCACCGCGCGCTCAGGCGCCTCATGGGAACCGCCGTTCCATGTCTACGTATACTTTAAATCAGTACCCCTGGTGGAAATACCTGCTGATCGGCTTGGTTATGCTCTGGGGATTCATCTTTGCCTTGCCGAATCTGTTTGGTGAAGATCCAGCAGTACAGATTTCCGGTGCCCGGGAACATATTGCTATCGATGCCTCGCTGCAAGACCGGGTTGCCGGTCTACTCAGCGCCGAGAATCTGCCGCACAAGCAGTTGGAACTGGAAGATGGCCGGTTATTGATCCGCTTTACGGATCCTGAGGAACAGCTTAAAGCCGCCGATATCCTGAAAGATCGGCTGGGTCGCGATTACATTGTCGCGCTCAATCTGGCGTCTTCTGAACCGGGATTCCTGCGGGCGCTAAGGTTGAGTCCCATGTATCTCGGTCTTGATCTGCGCGGTGGCGTGCACTTCCTGATGCAGGTGGATATGGATGCTACCGTCAAGCAAGTTGAAGAAAGCTATGTTGAGGAAATCCGCACTCAGTTGCGCAGTGAAAAAATCCTCTACAGTTCCGTTGGCCGCGCTGCCAGTGGCGGGATTCTCGTGGAATTCAAGAATACTGCCGAACGCGACAAAGCCGTCGAGGTGTTGCGTAAAAACCTGCGGAACCTGCAACAGGATAAATCCAGTCCGCTGAGTTTGAAGCTGACCTTGGATGAGCCGGAGATCCGCGAAAAACGTGACTTCGCCCTGCAACAAAACATCACCACTCTGCGCAACCGGGTCAATGAGCTGGGCGTGGCCGAACCGATCATTCAGCAACAGGGCAGCGAACGCATTGTCGTGCAACTGCCAGGAGTGCAAGACACTGCCCGTGCTAAGGAAATCCTTGGCGCAACGGCAACTCTGGAATTCCGGCTGGCCGATGAAGAAAATGACTGGTACCAGGCTGCATCCACCAATCGCATCCCTCTCAGTTCGCGGTTGTACAAGGACCGTGAGGGTCGCCCAGTACTACTGCAAAAGCGCGTAATGCTGACGGGAGATTCCATCATCGATGCGGCCTCTGGCCTGGACCAGCAGAGCGGTAGCCCGGCAGTATTTGTTACGTTGGACGGGAAAGGCGCTAAACGCTTCGAAGATGCTACTAAGGATAATGTTGGCAAGCGCATGGGCGTAGTGTTCATCGAGAACAAGACCGAGACCAAACGAGTCGATGGTGAACTGAAGAAAACGGCCTACACCGTTGAAGAAGTCATCAATGTCGCTACCATCCGCGACCGGCTCAGCCGGCGTTTCCAAATTACTGGACTGGACAGCACCCGCGAAGCGCGCGACCTGGCTTTGCTGCTGAGGGCTGGGGCATTGGCCAGTCCGATTGAGATTATCGAAGAACGTACCGTTGGTCCTAGTGCTGGAAAGGAAAACATCGCCCAGGGCTTCCGTGCTGCGATGATTGCCCTAGTGGTCATTGCCGCTTTCATGATCGGACGCTACAAATGGTTCGGCGGCATCGCCACTGCGGCTCTAGCCGCCAATGTGGTATTGATCGTCGCCGCATTGTCGATGTTGCAGGCCACCTTGACCCTGCCGGGCATTGCCGGCATCGTGTTGACCATGGGGATGGCGGTCGATGCCAACGTGCTGATCTATGAGCGTGTCCGTGAGGAATTGCGGAATGGTAACACGCCGCAGGCAGCCATTCACGCTGGCTTTGACCGGGCCTTCGATACGATTATCGACTCCAACCTGACCACACTGATTGCCGCCATTATGCTGTTTGGCTTTGGCACGGGTCCTATCAAGGGTTTCGCGGTCACGCTAAGTATTGGCATCTTGACATCGATGTTCACTGCAGTCACCGGCTCGCGGGCATTGGTCAACTTCTTCTACGGCGGCCGCAAGCTGCAAACACTGTCAGTCTGAACCGGGCAAGGAAAACCGCCATGTGGCGATTCGACTTTTATAATACGAATATTGATTTTTTACGCTGGGGTAAACTGGCGATCGGTTGGTCGATTTTGGTCCTGCTGATTGCCATCGCCTCCCTGGTGTTTCAAGGGATGAACCTGGGGCTAGACTTTACGGGCGGGACGGTGATTGAGGTGCAATACCCAGAACCAGTCGATATCCCTAAGGTCCGCAATACCTTGAGGCAGGCAGGCTTTGGCGACGCTCAGACCCAGCATTTTGGCACTTCCCGTGATGTGCTGATTCGCATTCCGCCCCGGGATGAGGCTAACGCTGCAACTCTGAGCAATGATGTATTGCATGCCTTGCAAGGTGCCGAAGGTGGGGCAGGTGTGACTATGGCGCGCGCCGAGTTTGTTGGCCCGCAGGTTGGCGCGGAATTGGTGGAGCAGGGTGCGCTGGCAGCGCTGGGTGCGTTGATCGGTATCCTGATTTATGTCATGTTCCGCTTTGAATGGCGGCTGGCGGTTGGCACCATTGCTGCTACCGTCCATGATGTTATCTTTACCGTGGGCTGGTTCTCACTGTTTCATATTGAGTTTGATCTGACAGTGCTGGCGGCAGTACTGGCGGTCATTGGTTATTCCGTCAACGATACAGTAGTGGTGCTGGACCGCATTCGCGAAAATTTCCGCAAGCGGCGCAAGGGTTCCATCCTGGAGATCATGAACCGCTCGATTAATGAGACCTTGTCACGCACGATCATGACCAGTCTCGCCACCCTGTTGTCCGTCATCGTGCTATATTTTCTGGGTGGTGCGGTAATGCGTGGATTCTCGGTTGCGATGATCGTCGGCATTCTGGTAGGCACTTACTCGTCCATCTATATCGCCAGCGCCAGCGCCCTGTACCTGGGAATTAGCCGCGAGGATTTGTTGCCACGGGCTAAAGAAACCGCAGATGAACGGCCCTGACCAAAATGAAAAAAGCCGGATTTCTCGCACAATATTTTTGCTGAACTTGATAAGGCATCAAAAGGTTCTCATGCCGTAGGAGGCTTGCATGGATATCAAAAAAGCGCTGGTGGTGGATGACTCCAAAGTCGCCCATCTGACTTTGCGTAAGCTACTACTAGAACACGGTATCGAGGTTGACTGGGTTGGGTCGGGTGAGGACTGCATCAAATATCTGGAAGGCAAAAAACCCGATATCATCTTCATGGATGTGATGATGCCCGGCATGGATGGTTTTGAGACCAGCCGAACTATCACCAGTCAGCACCCTCATGATTCAGCACCGATCATCATGTGTTCCGCTAACGCTACAGACGAAGACAAGCGGGATGCTCAGCAAAGCGGGGCTGTCAGCTTTCTTTCCAAGCCTTATACTCCCGATCAGCTCAGTAGTATTTTAAAGACCGTGAGCGAGGGTACGGCGGCGATTTCTCTTGAGGAACCGGTCGCGCCGCCTGCACCTGTTCCAGCAGTGGTCGAAAAACGGCCGCCAACCATCGCGGCGCCTATCCCAGCAATGGCCGAAGCTCTGGCAGTGCCTCCAGCAACAGCCGAAGCTCCGCTTCCACCGCTGCGAGTCGAAATCGAGGCAGGTGCAGCACTTTCGGTGGCCGATATCGAGCAGATTGCCGAACGTGCTGCTTGGGCGTCGGCAGAAAAAGTTGCTCGCGACATCGTTCAGGAGCTGGTACCCAATTTGGCGCGCGAAGCAGCTGTTCAGGCGGCGCGCAATGTTTCGGAAGATTTGGGCCGGCGTGCGGCACACGCGGCCGTTCGCGCTGCTCAGGAAGCCGCCAAGCAAGTTGCTACTGAAATTGCCCGGGGTACTGCCGAACGTACCGCGCGCAGCACGGCTCAGGAGAGCGCCCGCTCGGTAGCTGAGCAAGCGGCTCGCGAAGTCAGTGAAGGTGTTTCACAACGCAATATTGCTCGGGGTCTCGAATTGAACCGGGATGACTTGCTCAAGGAGATCGAAAATCAGGTCAGCCGCCAAAGCCAGGAAGCACTGGTTATGGCCACTGGTTCCCCGGAATTCAAACAACAATTGGTGCAGATGGTCCGCTCCGGGATTCAACCGGTGATCGAAACCATTGCCCGGGAAACCTCCGAACGCTCTATCCAGCAGGCTACAGCTAATTTATCCCAAGGCGGTGGACCTGCCGAGTCGCGTGCTACTGTTGCGTTGATCGTGGGTATTATCGCTATTCTAGTTTCAGGCGCTGCGATTGTCGGGGCTATTCTTAAGTGGTTTTAACTGTTTAACCCTCCTTCAACCCTCTCCCGTAAAGGGCGAGGGTACTTTTAAAATAGCCAAACCTAGTTTGGTATGCTATTGTTTTAAAAGTAAAAATCATGAAATTTACCCTGTCTCGCTTATTCCCGTGCATTTTTATAGGGCTGTTCCTGGCTATAGGGTGCAGCTTATTCTTGGTTCAACCCATTTCTTTTGCATCCGCCGGGCCGGCTGTTTACAACGCTCGCGACCGCATTCATCCGATCTTCGCCCGCAATGGCCTGGTGGTCAGCCAAGAAGCCCTGGCCAGCGAGGTTGGGCTAAGCATTCTTAAGCAGGGTGGCAATGCTGTGGATGCTGCGGTGGCGGTGGGTTTTGCGCTGGCGGTGACCCTGCCGCAGGCCGGCAATCTGGGCGGCGGCGGGTTTATGGTGGTCTACGACACCATGCGCCGCACCAGTGAGGCGTTGGATTTTCGGGAAACCGCACCCGCAGCAGCGAACCGGGATCATTATCTCAATCAACAGGGCGCTGTGGATGAACAACGGATTCGCTACAGCCACCAGGCAGCAGGCGTGCCTGGTACCGTAGCCGGGTTGGCTTTGGCCCATCAGCGGCATGGCCGGTTGCCGTGGCGGCACTTGCTTGAGCCAGCCATCCGTTTGGCTGATCAAGGCTTTCCCGTTAGCACTGAGCTGGCGCAGTCGTTACGAGAAGCGCGTCCGCGCATGGAATACTGGCCGGCCAGTTTGCAGGTATTTTTCAAAGCTGATGGAGCAGCTTACCAACCAGGTGATACGTTGGTGCAGAAGGATTTGGCGACTTCCCTCCGGCGGATTGCTATCCAGGGATCAAAAGCGTTTTACGAAGGTGAGATCGCTCGGAAACTGGTTGCCGATATGCAAGCGCATAAGGGTCTAATCACTCGAGACGACCTGAAAAATTACCGGGCTGTGGTGCGTGAACCGGTGCGGGGCCGCTATCGGGGTTACGAAATTGTATCAATGCCGCCGCCAAGCTCCGGTGGCGTTCATCTGATCCAGATCTTGAATATTCTCGAAGCCTGGCCACTGGCCGAGCTTGGCTCGCAGAGCGCTGCAACGATTCACCGCTTGGCTGAGGCGATGAAACGGGCTTACGCTGACCGCAGCGAATATTTGGGCGATCCTGATTTTGTGAATGTGCCAATCGCTGGCTTGACGGCAAAAGCCTATGCCAGAGAATTAGCGGCACAGATCGACCTGGAGCAGACGCAGCCTGCTACCGCGATCAAGCCGGGCCAGCCGCAACGTTACGAAAGTGAACAAACCACCCATTACTCAGTTGTGGATCGCCAAGGCAACGCTGCCGCTGTAACCTATACCCTGAATTTTGGCTATGGCTCCGGGATCGTCGCGGCGGGAACCGGTATCCTGCTGAACAATGAGATGGACGATTTTGCCGCCAAGCCGGGGGTTCCTAACGCCTATGGGCTGATCGGCGGTGACGCCAATGCGGTTGGTCCCGGCAAGCGCCCGCTGAGTTCAATGACTCCAACTCTGGTGTTCAAAGACGGGCAACCGGTACTGGTCACCGGCAGTCCCGGGGGTAGCCGCATTATTACCACCGTGCTGCAGATCCTGCTGAACGTGATCGATCACCAGATGAACATTGCCGAAGCCACGGTTGCGCCGCGGGTTCATCACCAGTGGCTGCCAGACGAATTGCGGATTGAGGAAGGATTGAGTCCGGATACCATACGCGTGCTGGAAGAGATGGGGCATACGGTGGTAATCAAGGATGCGATGGGCAGCACGCAAAGCATCGTCCGTGGGCCAGGAGGCTGGTACGGCTTTTCCGATACTCGGCGGCCCGGTGGCTTGGCGGCAGGGTATTAGCAACCCTTTACAAACCTAGCTCAACAGCAGCATTCCATGCATCGGGTTTGCGCCAGCCGCCCACCCAGCCTAGAACTTCTTCAGAAGGCATGGGCCGGGCAATTGCGTAACCCTGGGCGTGATCACAACCAAGCTGCAATAAGAGTGTTCCATGCTCTACGCTCTCCACCCCTTCGGCGATCACCTCCAGCTTAAACGCCGTGGTTAAGCCAATGATGCCGCGCACAATCGCCAAATCGCCTGGATCGAATAGCATATCGCGAATGAAACTCTGGTCGATCTTCAAAATTTGGGCTGGCAGATGCTTCAAGTAAGTGAGCGAGGAGTAGCCAGTGCCAAAGTCATCGATAGCGAATCGGATACCCAACTGCCGGCACTCTGAGATGATTTGGAAGACTCGCTGGGTTTCATCCAATGCTGTGGTCTCCAACACCTCGATTTCCAGCCAGTCTGGGCGAACATGGGGATGCTGAGCCAGCAGGGATTGTATCTGGGTGGCAAAATCCGGTTGTTGCAAGTGGCGTGCTGATAGATTCACACTGACCGGTAAGGCCAGGCCAGCACGATGCCAGATCTCTATCTGCCGGATGGCGGTTTTCAGTACCCACCGGCTAAAAGCGGGTGAGAAATCGGAATTCTCCACTGCGCCGATGAATGCTGCAGGTGACAGGGTACCCTGTTCAGGATGATGCCAGCGCGCCAGGGCTTCGACGCCGATGACTCGTCCTTGGCGCATGTCGACCTTGGGTTGGTAATAAAGACGGAATTCCTCATTCGCCCAGCCTCGGCGAATGCGTTCTAGCAGTTCCCGATGAGCCTGCGCTCGCCGATCCTGCTCTGGATCGAACAGGTGATAGCAATTGCGTCCGCTCTGCTTGGCCCGGTACATGGCTTGATCCGCATGGCGGATCAAAGTATCGGGGTCGGAACCGTCGTTGGGAAAAAACGTTACTCCGATACTTGCCGAAACAGTCGTCGGCAACGCATTCAACGCAAAGGGAGAGGCTAACACTTGTAAAAATCGTTTTATAACTTGTTCGCCTTCCTCAATATTTTCCAGATTGTTGAGTAGCACAACGAACTCGTCGCCGCCCAGACGTGCCACAGTATCGTCGCCGCGGACGCTTTGCTGAAAACGGTGCGCAACCTGGATGAGTAATTCATCGCCAGCAGCATGACCCCAGCGGTCGTTAATCGGTTTGAAACCATCCAGGTCCAAATAGCAGATAGCCAGGATTCGATGATCCCGCTGCGCCTTAGCCAACGCTAGCCGTAATCGATCGGCTAATAGCGCCCGGTTGGGCAACCCGGTCAGTGGATCGTAATAGGCCATGTGTTCTAAGCGCTGTTGACTTTCCTTCAGAATCGAAATATCAGCGAACAGGCCTAAATAGTGAGTGACCTCGCCATGCGCATTATGCACTGAGGAAATCGATGTCGTTTGCGGATAGACTTCGCCATTTTTACGCCGGTTCCAGATTTCACCACTCCAATAACCATGTTCGGCGATCCTTTGCCACAAGTCAGTATAAAACTCGGCGTTATGCAGGCCGGATTGCAGAATTTTCGGATTTTGGCCAATCGATTCCTGGCGTAAGTAACCGGTAATTTCCTCAAAGGTCTTATTGACTTCGATGATGATCCCATCAGCGTCGGTAATGATAATTCCTTCATGCGCATGTTCGAAAACACTGGCCGCGAGTTGTAGCGCTTGCTCGTTTTCCTTGCGCTCGGTGATGTCCTGGATACTTTCCATAGCAGCGACGATATGACCTTGGCTGTCGCGGATTGAAGTGGCAGTAAAGTACAACCATTTACCCAGCTTCGAAATATAAGCTTCCCCTTCTAGAACCCGTCCGGCCAAGCTCTGCTCCCGGATACCCAAGGGGTAATATTTGCTCACTTCCTCCTGTGGAATGTCTTCCAGTGCGAAATCGGCCAGCACGGGTCGCGACGACCTATAAAATGCCTGCCATTGATGGCGCGTGCCGATTATCTTTTCAGCGGTGATCCCGGTGAGTGCAGCACAGGCGCGGTTCCAATGAGTCACTTGGTGTTCCCGGTTAATCACGAACAGTGGAACCGGGCTGCCATCCAGCATGTGCCGCAAGCGGATTTCACTGTCTGCCAGCGCCAGTTCCGCTTCCTTACGCTCGGTGATGTCCTGGAGACTTTCCATGGCGGCGATGAGGCGGCCTTGATTGTCATGGATCGGAGCAGCGGTGAAGTACAGCCACTTACCCAATTTCGAAAGGTAAGTTTCCCCTTCCAAAAACCGTTCAGCCAGCTCTCGTTCACGGATGCCTGCCGGGTAATGCCGGTTGATCTCTTCCTGTTGAGCCTCCTCCAGTACTAAATCGACCAGGATGGGCCGTGGTGCATCGTAGAACGGCTGCCAGTGTTGACAAGTGCCGATCACCTGCCCGGCAGTGACTCCGGTCAGCGCGGTACAGGCACGGTTCCAATGAGTCACTTGGTGTTCCCGGTTAATCACGAACAGTGGAATCGGACTGCCATCCAGCATGTGGTGCAACCGGGTTTCGTTATCTGCCAGCGCCAGTTCCGCCTGCCGGCGCTCGGTCATATCTTGAACGCTTTCCATCGCGGCGACGATACGGCCCTGGTTATCGCGGATCGGGGCGGCGGTAAAGTACAGCCACTTGCCCGGTTTTGGGAAATAGTCCTCGCCTTCCAGAATCCGCTCGGCCAATTCCCGTTCCCGGATGCCGGCCGGGTAATGCTGAACAATCTCGCTTAAGCAGGCGTTCTCCAATACCCAATCCACCAAACAGGGGCGTGGTTCATTGTAGAACGTCCGCCAGTGATCCCGCGTACCGACCATCTGTTTAGCCGGTATCCCGGTCATCGCCTCGCAGGCATGGTTCCAATAGATGAGTTGATGGTTTTGGTTGATCACAAAGAGTGGAATCGGGCTGCCGTCCAGAAGGCGCCGCAGCCAGGATTCACTGTCCACCAGCGCCTGTTCGGCTCGCTTGCGCTCGGTGAAATCGCTAGCGGTAATGACCACACCTTCAAATCTTCCTTGAGGACTATAAAAAAACTCCGCACCGACTTGGAAAAATCCCGCTGGCTCGCCATCTTGTTTCAGCAAGCGATGTTCCTTCTGGATATTTCCCCGGCAGGCAATGGCTTCCACCCAGGTCGAAGCAGACACGGTCCGTTGTGCGGGTAGACCTTGCTCGTAAGTGGCCAGCGCCTCAGACGGTAGCAAGGTGTCCACGGCCACCCCTAACAGTGTTTCCGGTTCAAAACCGAGCTTCCGGTAGGCAGCGGGGTTGGCCTGAATGATCACCCCCTCTGGGTTGGTCACGATGAGCATATCCTGCATGCTCGCTAATACTTGCTGCACGAACCGCGAGAGTTCCCGTTCACGCTTGACAGCGTGATCGAGATCATTCCGCTCCACTTGTATGGTTTCGATGATTTGATCCATACGCCGGGTCAAGGATAGTAGCGTGTGATCGCGATTAGCCACCACATGCCGTAGAGCCTCGATCTCTTTAAGGAGACAATCGTTGTTGTCGCTCATATGATCCCGCCCTGGCATAGCAGGCGGATAATTTCCGCCACCGCCCAGGGTGTTGCCTGGGCTACCACCGGAGACAACCCGATGTGAAACGCCGCGATCTCTGCAACCGTCACCGTTACTAAGTGGATAGGCGGTAATTCGCCCCGTTCAGCCAATACCATCTGCAAGGCGAAACCTAGATGAATGTTATGGCTGATAGAAACGTTTGCCTGTCTCATCAAAGTTTCCTTAGCGTTCCGCACGACAACTTGTCCGGTTAGACCCTCTCCGCGCCAGGCGTCGACCAATACGGCTTCTTGACAGTCTGCTAACAGCATAGGTAAGGCCAACCCATCCGTTCCCAAATCCAGCACCTCAACGTCTCTCGGTAACCGGTACTGGTGCAATGCGTCAGCGATATGCGGCCCGATCCCGTCATCGCCATGCAAAGGGTTACCAAAACAGAGAACTCGACGCACTACGATCAAACTCCGAGCTGAATCCGGTTGCGGATACCACCGCCAGGTTCGAGAAAATGCACGGTACACACCAGACAGGGATCGTGTGAGCGAATGACATGGCCGATTTCCAATGGGTCATCGGGGTCCGCCAGGGGAATACCTATCAGGCTTTGCTCCCAATGACCAGGCACACCGGCGCTATCGCGTGGCGAGGCGTTCCAGGAGGTGGGGGTAATAACCTGGTAACGATCAAAGACACCATCGCGAATACTGACCCAATGCCCGAGTGCTCCGCGTGTGGCAGTCAGTAATCCTGCGCCACGCCCGTCGTGCTTGGTGGCCGGAGAAACCGGGATAATATGAGGTTCATTCAGCCGGGTCGCCAGCCGATCCAGCGTTTGGCGCAGAAACCGCAACAAATAGGTCATGCGCCGCAGTCGCGCCAACTGCCGCAGCCAGGCGCTGTCCCGGTGCTGACGGTACAAATCGACGATCAGCGGATCGCCGTCGATCACCAAATCGGCGAGCGGGCCGGTCTGCATCACCTCGCTGCCATAGCGCGGCGCTTTAGCCCAGGAATAGCGGTCGCTGGCTGGCTGATAATCCGGCACGGTCTCCCCGTCGAAAGGATGCTTGCCACCAGGGTAGGGTCTGAACCAGGAATAGCGAATGTGCTCGTTAATCCGGGCTGGGTCCAGGGGGAGCACTGCATCGTTGCCTGGCTGAATACCAGGCGCTAGCCAGTGATTCCGGCCCATGCCCGGTTCTGGCAGCGGGAAAGCGCCGAAAGCCAGTAAGTGTGACGCGCCAAACCCCATGTTGTGCAAACCGGCGAAACGGGCGGCCTGATCCAGCAGCGCCAACGCTGTCGCCGGGTATGCTGCCAGCCACGCCTCTAACGCATCCCCATCCGTCAGCGCAAGCCAGCCGTCCAAGCCGCTGCCTAGGATGCGTTGTTCCACCCAGCGGGTCACTTCGGTGACCAGGCTTTGACTATCGACGATGTGCCGTATCGTGGCCTTAGCAGTCACTCCGCCCGGCACCATGTGCGAGGAGTGTGGCCATTGCCCGGCCAACAGCGCTACGATTTCGATAATGCGCCGTGAATAGCGCAAGGTTTCCCGATGCATCCAGCCCCGGAATGGTGCAAACGCCTCAACCACCGCATCTCGCACCGATGAAGCCACATAGCGCTCATGACAAAAATCTGGGGTGAAGAACAGAAAAGTTTGCCGCAAATCGCTCTGAATACTCTCCGCCATCAGGCTGGCGTTACGAATATGCACGGCGTTAGCGGGCGGTGTGATGCCCCAGGTGTTCTCTAGCGCCAGAACCGCTGCATACAGATGGGCCGTGCTGCAAATTCCGCAGATGCGTGGAGTGATGACCAGCGCATCATAGGGTGCCCGGCCAATCATGATTTGCTCGAATCCCCGGTATGCCGTCCCGGCGCAACGGGCTTCAACCACATGCCCATCCTCGATTTCCACTTGAAAGGTCACATCGCCTTCTACCCGGTTCAGGTCCAGCTCCAAGGTCAATCGTGGCATCTACGGCTCCATTTTACGGTGGATCAGGCGCTCTGGTGCGGCTTCCTGGGCTAGATCCTTGTAGGCTATATAGTGGGCGCGCTGGACGCCGAGTGGCAATCGCAGGGGGATGTGGCCAATTTTTTCAGTGCGGAACAGGTCGTCATTGCGAGGGAAATCGGGGGAGGTGCAACCAAAGCACGGAACACCTGCCCGGGTCTTGCTATTGCGGCTATTCCACAATTCTTGGTTGCAAGGTGCCAGCGTTAGGGGGCCTTGACAGCCGAGGTTGAAAAATAAACAACCTTGGCCACCTAGATCCACATCCTCGATATCGTACTCATGGTACTCGTTGCGGGTGCAACCCTGGTGAACAGTGGTGGCGAAGAAAGCGGTGGGACGTTGCCATGGATCAAGGTCAATGGGCAGCCCTCGCAACAGAAATGCCAACACCTTGCTAATAATATTTGGATGCGTTGGGCAACCGGTTAGATTAATGACCGGCAAACTGCTTCGGCTGCGCCAGTGGGCAGGCAGCAGGCCGCCAGGGGTGATTTTATCGAATTGCATACCTGTGCAATCTGCGGGGTTAGGTGGCGCAGCATGGATCCCTCCATGGGCAGCACAGGTCCCGATTGCCAGAACATAGGCGGCGGCTTCGGCCAGCTCAGCAATCACCTCTTTCTTGCTCCGGTCACCGAGTGGATCCCACAACCCAGTATTGCGCGGTGCAGTGATCAGACTGCCCTCGATGCATAGAATGTCTAATGAGATCTGTGCGGCAGCAATGCCGGCAATGATTTGCCGTAATCGGTGGGGCGAATCTGTGGACAGTGATGGGTGCCAGAGTAGTTCTAGTCCCTCGTCAATCAGTTGTTCTAAAGGTGGATTGTCAGCGCACAGCAAAGACAAAGTATCGCCGCCACAGGCCCCGGCCTGTATCCATAGCAAGCGCATGGATCACCCTCCTTTGTGTGGGTATTGATCATTGTAATCGTCAACTAGGCATATTGATTGTTCCAGAAAAAAGCCGTAATCGTTCATTCCCTTCGCCCGCTTGCGGGAGAGGGATTAGGGGCGAGGGCAGCAGTTCCAAGGGTTTACCCTCTCCCTCTCCCTCTCCCTCTCCCTCTCCCTCTCCCTCTTGGCAGGGGGCGAGAGGACTGAATGATTATAAAAAGCTTGCTTGAGCGCCTGAACTAGGAGGGCCCAAGGCGTGCCTTACCATGAGCAGATAGTTATCCGTAAAGATAGTGTAGGTTTGCCCTATCAACCAGAGTCAGTGACTGTGAATGGCGATAGAACGTGGAGCGATGGGTTGCTGAAGGGAATCAAAAGGCCCTGCTTTTGCAAAGCAGGGCCTGGGGTATGCGCGGCTACATTCAGGACATATCAATGCCATTGATTGATAGATCAGTCAAAACCTAGATGCTCCAGCCGGATGCGCGCGACCGGGGCAGAGATGCTATCCAGCGCTTCAATGGCGGTGATGGCCTCATTCATCCACCGTTCCTGAACTTCGTAAGTCAACAGGATAATCGGCACATCGCTCGCGCCGGGTGCTGGCTCTTTTTGCACCAGTGCCTCAATACTGATATCACGGTCAGCCAGGATACGTGTTACCTCGGCCAGGACGCCGGGCCGGTCCTGCGCCTGCAAGCGCAGGTAGTAAGCAGTTTTCACCTCGGTCATTGGCAACACCGGTAGATCGGACAGGGCGTCCGGCTGGAACGCCAGATGCGGCACCCGGTTATCCGGATCAGCGGTCAGGGTGCGTACCACATCGATGATGTCAGCGACCACGGCTGAAGCGGTCGGCTCGGCGCCGGCGCCGGCGCCGTAATATAAACTTTGACCGAGCGCATCGGCTTGCACCAGTACAGCGTTCATGACCCCATTGACGCTGGCCAGCAGTTGCTGTTTCGGAATCAGGGTAGGGTGAACCCGTAATTGCGCACCGTGCTCATTGCAGCAAGCAATCCCCAGGTGCTTGATTCGATAACCCAATTCTTCAGCATAAGCGACATCTTCGCGGGTAATGTGGCGGATGCCCTCGATGTAAACCCGGTCAAACTGCAAAGGAATGCCAAACGCGATGGACGCGAGAATGGTCAGTTTATGGGCAGCGTCGATGCCTTCGACATCGAAGGTGGGGTCGGCTTCAGCATAACCCAGCGCCTGGGCTTCGGCCAGCACCTCCGGAAAGTCGCGGCCTTTGTCGCGCATTTCGCTCAAGATAAAGTTGGCGGTGCCATTGATGATGCCGGCGACCCATTCAATCCGGTTACCAGCCAAGCCTTCGCGAATGGCTTTGATGATGGGGATGCCGCCAGCCACCGCGGCCTCAAAACCGACCATCATCCCAGTGGCCTGGGCAGTGGCGAAGATCTCGTTACCGTGTTTAGCAATCAGCGCCTTGTTAGCCGTCACCACATGCTTGCCGTTAGCGAGCGCCTGCAAAACCAGGCTACGCGCCGGTTCGTAGCCGCCCATCAATTCGACGATGATTGAAACCTCGGGATCATTCACTACATCCAGCGCTTCGCCCGTCAGTTTCATGCCAGCGGTATGGGCGGTGGTCGTGTCCAGATTGCGTGCGGCAGCGTGGGTGATCAGGATTTCACGGCCGGCGCGGCGGCTGATTTCTCCAGCGTTGCGCGACAATACGCGAGTGACGCCACTCCCAACCGTGCCCAGACCGAGCAGGCCGACTTTAACAGGAGGATAAAAACTCATGACTCAGGACTCCATTACTTGCGCCAAGGGCGGCGCGTATTGATCCCGGCTGTCCTTGCGGAACATCTCGCGGATACCACGCAGTGCCTGTCGGGTGCGATGCTCGTTCTCGATCAGCCCGAAACGGACGTGATCGTCGCCGTACTCGCCAAAGCCGATGCCGGGTGAAACAGCGACCTTGGCCTCCATCAATAGCTTTTTACAGAACTCCAGCGACCCAAGCGCCCGGTATTGCTCGGGAATCGGCGCCCAGACGAACATGGTGGCCTTGGGTTTTCCGACCTCCCAGCCTACAGCGTTCAGACCGTCGCACAATACATCGCGGCGCTTGCGGTACAAGCCGCAAATTTCGGCAACGCAATCCTGCGGTCCTTCCAGCGCTGCGATGGCCGCCACCTGGATCGGGGTGAACATGCCGTAATCCATATAGGATTTCATTCTCGCCAGTGCCGCAACCAGCGCCGGGTTGCCGCACATGAAGCCGATTCGCCAACCGGGCATATTGTAGCTTTTGGAAAGCGTGAAGGATTCGACAGCGATGTCCTTCGCGCCCGGTATCTGCAAGATCGAGGGTGCTGTATAGCCGTCGAACACCAGGTCAGCATAAGCCAAATCGTGGATCACCCAAATTTGATGTTCGCGGGCAATCTCCACCACCTTTTCGAAGAACTCCCGCTCTACGCATTGGGTCGTCGGGTTGGCCGGGAAATTCAACACCAGCATTTTCGGGTGCGGCCAGGAATCCCGGATCGCTTTTTCCAGTTCAGCGAAGAAATCCACACCTGGTGCCAGCGGTACATGACGAATATCGGCGCCAGCGATGACGAAACCATACGGATGGATGGGATAGGCTGGATTGGGTACCAGCACCGCATCGCCCGGTCCCATAGTCGCCAGCGCCAGATGGGCCAAACCTTCCTTGGAGCCGATGGTGACAATGGCCTCGCGGTCGAAGTCAAGATCGACGTCATAGCGGGTTTTATACCACTGGCAAATGGCCCGGCGCAGGCGCGGAATACCGCGCGACACTGAGTAGCGGTGCGTATCGCCGCGCTGAGCCGCTTCAACCAATTTGGCGACGATATGTTTTGGGGTTGGCTGATCGGGGTTGCCCATGCCGAAGTCGATGATGTCTTCACCGCGCGAGCGTGCTTGGGCCTTCAGATCATTGACGATGTTAAAAACGTAGGGCGGCAGGCGTTTGATACGTTGAAAGTCGGCGTTCAAGGTGGCATTTCCAAAAGTAGCATCCAAGGCCGGGGCGGGCCGCGCTAGGCTAAGAATTGCAGGTGGGACAGGCCAATATTTCGCGTAGGTTGGCAAATCCACCTGCAAACAGAGCGCCTATTCGCTTGAATTATTCCGCCCGGATAAATCCAGCCTATGATACTGCAACGGTTTGGACAATCCTTAAGTTTTCATAAAACGGGTGGTTCTTTCAGAACGTTCTCACAGCCCGGTCGTGCTTGGCTATGATGATTAGACGTATAAATCGGCCATTTTCCGCCAGTACCTTGGACTGTGTGCTCGTCCTTGCCAGACATGCAGGGCGTGCCAGACGCCTTTTTGCCAAAGTGATTCGCTGAGATGGCGGTTATTATCCAGGAATGGATCCTGGTCGCCGATTGCTAACACGATGTCCATACGCCGCAGATGATCCAGAAGGTGAGAGTCGGACAGATTCTGCAAGTAATGGCTAGGATTATTGAAGTAAACACGCTCGTCGTAATGCCCATCGAGCAGATTGCGAAAATGCTCGACAGATAGAGTTAAATCGTAGCGGCCACTCAGCGCCACCACCTTGTGAAATACCTGTGGATGGCGAAACGCCAAGTTGAGCGCATGAAAGGCGCCGAAGCTGCAACCGTGTGAGATGACACAGGAGTTGGGATTCTTGACCCGCATCAACGGCAGCACTTCTTCCAGCAAGTATGATTCATACTGCAAATGCCGGTGCACTCGATCCCAGGGCTGGTTCCAGAAACAGTAGAAACTTTCTTCGTCAATACTGTCGACGCAATAGAGTTGGATATGCCCCTCGTCGATTTTATGCCGCAGCGCCTCGATCATACCCATGTTTTCGTATTCGTAAAATCGACCGCACCGGGTTGGAAACGCCAACACCTTGGCCCCAGCATGGCCGAAGACCAGCAGTTCCATCTCTCGCTGTAGCCGCTGACTATACCACTTGTGATACTCTCGATTCATACGCATAGCCTTGCTTAGTAAGTACCTTATCTTCGAATACTTAACTGAATTTATTGACAAGCGTATGAAGAAACGATGACAAATCGATCCGGCTGACTGGAAAGCTGAGGGATTCATTCGCAATTGAAAAAATACGCGAGCGCGTCCTGTAGGCGCATTTCCTCGGCAGCCCTTTCCTGATGATCGAAATGGCCGGTCTGTAACACAAACAGCTCCCGGTGTCCGGCCAGTGCGTTGTAAATAGCAAATTGGCCGGGTGGAGGCACGGCAGGATCGAAGCGGGCGGCAGCGACGTGAACTGGAATCTGCAGATGCCGGGCCGCCACGGCCGCGTCGAAATAGCGCAGAGTCGCTAATGCTTGGCCGGTCCGCCGTTGGTACATCCGTATCGCCTCGCCACTGCCGGCGCAGGGACAGTTCATGCGCAAGGGATGATGGCCGAAACTGGGAACATTGAGGTGGGCACGGTGAAAGCGTTCATCCCATGGCAGAGCCAACGCGCCCACGCCGCCAGCGAAACTGATGCCAAGATACTCTAAACGCTGCGCCGCTATCGGGAACCGCTCCAGCAACGCCGAGGCGGCACACCACACCGTATCCGCGGCACAACCACCGAGGATATACGTTTCGCGCTGGCGAATCCCGTGCAGCACATGCCGAAGGGGATTGCTGGACAACTTGGTACAGGCACTGCGGGAGATACCGCGTGCACAGGGGAAGATCATCGCGGCCCGTGGCAGGGGTAAATGGAAATCGGGACCTTCCCGGCCGCCGTAGCCATGACCGACTACGACACCACGTTCGACCGGCTCATTACGGGAATAGGTCAGCCAGCCGCCGATGCGAACATCACCCAAGGAAGTAAATTCGATTTCGAACACGCGAGTTTGCGGTTGTGGGCTGATGACTTCCCGCAATACTGGCGCGACATCCACCGTCCGGGCGGCGGTATGGAGATCACGCCAGAATTCAGCGAAGTCTGCAGGTTCTTCCGGTGCAGTGATACTGAGCAACGCGGCCAGATCGTGACCGTAGGTTGGATCAAAAGGATAATCGTGGCGCATTGTAAATAGATCATGTAGTTAGTGCATAATTTACCCGCTGGCTTGCCAGGCGCGACAAGAATAGTTGAAGAACCCTGTAAGATAAATGATGATTTTATTGAACCGCTTCTAGCGGTTTCGTCCCCCGGTTATCAAAATTGCCGTAAAATCTTTTCTAAACTGGGTGGTCTTTTCTGATTGCCGCTGACCGGCCCCCCTTCCCAGCTTTCATGGAGTCCATCATGCCCGACTATCGTTCCCGCACGACCACTCATGGCCGCAATATGGCCGGCGCCCGCGCTTTGTGGCGCGCGACGGGTGTCAAGGACGGTGATTTCGGCAAACCGATCATTGCCATCGCCAACTCGTTCACCCAATTCGTTCCTGGCCATGTTCATTTGAAAGACTTAGGGCAACTGGTCGCACGGGAAATCGAACAGGCTGGCGGGATTGCCAAGGAGTTCAATACGATTGCTGTGGATGACGGTATCGCTATGGGGCACGGCGGGATGCTGTACTCGTTGCCCTCGCGCGAGCTGATCGCTGATGCCGTCGAGTACATGGTCAACGCGCATTGTGCCGACGCTCTGGTGTGCATTTCCAACTGCGACAAGATTACTCCCGGCATGTTGATTGCCGCCATGCGCCTCAATATTCCGGCCATCTTCGTCTCTGGCGGGCCGATGGAAGCCGGCAAGACCCGGTTGGCGGCGCATAAGCTGGATCTGGTGGATGCCATGGTTGCTGCCGCCGACGATCGTATCGATGACGCTACTGTCGCCGACTATGAGCGCTCGGCCTGCCCGACGTGCGGATCGTGCTCCGGCATGTTCACCGCCAATTCCATGAACTGTCTGACCGAGGCGCTGGGCCTGAGCCTGCCAGGCAACGGCTCATTGTTGGCGACACATGCTGACCGCCGGGAATTGTTCCTCGAAGCTGGACGGCGCATCGTCAAACTCGCCCAGCGTTACTACGAACAGAACGATGCTTCAGTGTTGCCGCGCAATATTGCTACTTTTGAAGCCTTTGAAAATGCCATCAGCCTCGATGTGGCCATGGGTGGTTCGACCAACACCGTACTGCATCTTTTAGCAGCAGCTCAGGAAGGCGAAGTGGCATTCACTATGCGCGATATTGACCGGTTGTCGCGGCAGGTGCCGAATTTGTGCAAGGTGGCGCCAGCAACCCAGAAATATCACATGGAGGATGTCCATCGGGCCGGTGGAGTTGTCGCCATCCTTGGTGAATTGGATCGTGCGGGGTTACTGCATTGCGGGGTGCGCACCGTTCACAGTGAAACATGGACTGAGGCACTGGATCGCTGGGATATTGCCCGGTCAGCCTCCTGTGACGAGGCGCGGGTTCGCTACTCTGCCGGTCCCGCGGGCATCCCCACGCAGGAAGCATTCAGTCAGGATAGCCGCTGGCCAAGCCTGGATCTGGATCGGGAAAACGGCTGTGTTCGCGCCCAACCGCATGCTTATTCGCAAGACGGTGGCCTGGCCGTGTTGTATGGCAACTTGGCAGAGGAAGGTTGTATCGTTAAGACCGCCGGGGTCGATGAAGATAACCTGCGATTTGCGGGGCCAGCCCGGATCATGGAAAGCCAGGAAGAAGCGGTTGCGGCTATCCTCAGCGGGCGCATCCAACCGGGTGATGTGGTGCTGATCCGCTACGAAGGACCGCGCGGCGGACCAGGGATGCAGGAAATGTTATATCCAACCAGTTACCTTAAATCTAAGGGATTGGGTAAAGTTTGCGCTCTGGTCACTGATGGCCGTTTCTCCGGAGGCACTTCCGGTCTGTCTATTGGCCATGTCTCGCCTGAAGCAGCAGAAGGTGGAACCATCGCGCTGGTGGAAGAGGGGGATGTCATCGAGATTGATATTCCTAACCGCCATATCCATCTAGCGGTCAGTGATGAATTGCTGCAGCAACGGCGGGCGGCAATGCAGGCCCGAGGTATTGCGGCCTGGAAGCCGATCAACCGGCAACGCCACGTCTCACCTGCGCTGCGCGCCTACGCAGCGATGACCACCAGTGCAGCCCGTGGAGCGGTGCGTGATGTTAGTCAGGTTGAGCATTAGGATGCAAAGCAAAAAGCGGTAGGTGCCGGACCTTGAGCCTTGAGCCTTTATCTCACAGTCGATCAGCCGTCCAGAAAAACGATAAGGAGACCATGCCATGAGCCAGGTAAAAGGTGAGGACAGTCAACGTCTCAGGTTGGTCAATCACCTGAAGTTGATAGAAGATTTGTGGCAGAAGCTGTACTACGTCAAGTGGAATTCCAAGTCGTTTACAATGCTGGCCCGCTTGGCGCAGGACATGGTGAAAAATGCGCAAGACCGGGGTGATGAGCGTCTACTCAAGCTGGTGGCGCAGCTGGAACACCATGTCAGAGGCTGCGCTACCACCAGAGCTATGCCCCCCGAATCCGAGCGGCAACGGCTGACGGCGCTGATCGATGCGCTGCGTTTTGTCCTGGTCACGGATGACAGCAACGCTAGCGAAGAACCTCGGACACGCCCTTTGCTGGCTGTCCAGCCGGAAATTTTCCTGATAGTCCCTGAAGTCGATAAACCATTATTAATGGCCAAACTGGAAGATTTTGGCTATCGAGTGCGGCTTATTTCCAATTTGACCGAAGCCGAGGACCGGCTGCACGAACGGATGCCCGGCGCCGTGATCATCGATGTGGATTTCCCCGAAGGGTCAGAAGCCGTCTTGGAAATGGTTGCCAGGCTGCACGCCCAGATTGGTTTACGCTCGCCGGTGCTGTTTCTTGCTGAGCGCAACGACATGGCCGCGCGGCTGGAAGCGGTGCAAGCAGGCGGAACCGCTTATTTCAACAAACCCTTTGATAACGATGAGTTAATTAGCTTGCTGCGGGAGTTGCTGCTGCCGCAAACCTCGGAAGGGCATTACCGGGTGCTGATCGTCAACGACCGGCCGACGGAGGCTTGGGAGATGGCTGGGGCGTTGGAAGATCAAGGTATTACGCCTCGGGTATTGATCCAGCCGCTGCAAGTGTTACAAGACATTCACCGCTTTCGCCCGGATCTATTGTTGATTGATCTTGATCTCAAGGAGGTTAGCGGACCGGAGCTGGCCAAAGTCATCGCTCAACATCGGGACTGCGATATTCTGCCGATGGTTCTCCTGTGCTTCCCGGCGGATGTCACGCATTACCTGATGAATCTGGAGGTGCCCGGCGCGAGTCTACTGACCAAACCGGTGCCTATCAGCTACCTGTGCTGGGAGGTCAAACAACGGCTACGCCGGGCGCGGGCCATGCGGGTTAAGCTGAGTCTATTGAGTGATAATGATGCGGTTAGCGGTCTCTACAATCGCCGGCGTTTCATGGTGCTCATGGAGCGGGAGTTGGAGGCGATGGGGTTACGCCTGCAAACAATCACGGTGTTTTTCATTATGCTGGACAATCTGCGGTCTATCCGGGATTCGGCTGGAGTGGCAACCGCCGATGAGGTTGTGGGGCAAGCGGCCAACCGGTTACGGCAGGTGCTGATTGCCGAGCAACCGGCAGCACGATTCAGTGATGCTATTTTCACGGTCTTGGCGCCGAATCTGTTTGGCGAGGCGCCGCTCAAATTGGCCCGCCGCATCCGGGACACGCTGGAAACCGGGTTCTACAAAGTCGGCGATCAGGCGTTGCTGTTGCGCACCAGCATCGGCATAGCCGTAACTAATGACCGTACTCAGGATTATCTGATGCTGATCCAACGTGCGGATTCGGCCTGTGGGCTAGCGCGGGAAGCCAAGGGAGAACGCATTTATTTCCAGCAGAATATTGCCCCAGAAGCAAAGCGTGATCACGAAGTTTCTTCTCGAGTGCGGGTGCTGAATCAGGTCCATGAGATTATTGATCATGAATGGCTTTGGCTGGTATTTCAGCCGGTTGCTAGTATGCGTGGCGATGCCAATGAACGTTATGAAGTGTTGCTGCGCCTGCGCGATAGCCAAGGGCAAGAACTGGTGTCTGGTAGTGTATTTGGCGTGGTTCATAATCACGAATTGGGTTTGGCGCTGGATCGCTGGGTCATTCAGCAAACCTTGGAAATGCTTCAGCAGCGACAGACTGCAACCACTTTATTCATCAAGATTTTACCGGTTACCTTGCAGGATAGGACTCTTGGTGCTTGGTTGCGTGAAAGGCTGGAGGAAACCGGCGTTGAGGCGCAACGCATTGTGTTTGAGGTGGCTGAATCGACGGCCGAACGCAGCCTGCGTGACATGTTCACGTTCCTCAGCGGCATCAAACTGCTGGGTTGCGGCTTTTGTCTGGACCGTTTTGGCCGAGGCGCTGACTCGCTGACCCTGCTCAAAAATTTGGGCGCTGATTATGTCAAGCTGGATATGTACTTCGTCAATAATCTAGCCAAGGATCCCAAGAAACAGAGTCAACTGAAGGAGCTGGTGCACCACTTGGAGGCGTTGGGCGCCGCCACCATCGTGGGTGGCGTCGAGGATGTCCAGTCTATGCCGGTGTTGTGGTCGCTGGGCGTCGATCTGATTCAGGGTTTTTTCCTGCAACACCCCTATCGCGAGATGAGTTACGATTTTGCGAATGCGGGATTTTAGGCGTCAGGCGCCGGATTGGCCTTTTGTCTGGAACCTTCCAAGAGCGCAGCATACCCATGCTGATAGCTGGGATAGCGAAACTGAAAACCGGTGGCGCGTAGCCGGGTGTTGCAACAGCGCTTACTCGCTCGCATGCGCATAGCCGGGTCGCGGCGGGTTTCAGCCCCAGGTTTGGACNNTTGCATAACCCGCCGTGGTTTCGGTACCCCCAGTTGCGAAGCCAGCCAGTCCAGGATTTCGTTCAATGGTGCCGGATCGTCGTCCACTGCAATATAAAGTTTATCTGGTTCAGATCGTTGCAGCAGATGCTCCAGCACCCGGGCGCAGTCATCGCGATGGATGCGATTGGTG
>DDST01000072.1 GCA_002343485.1 Proteobacteria bacterium UBA2383 | reverse complement strand
CTCAATATTCTCACCAGATTGTGTTAAAGATCAGACATGCCATTTCGTCACATCAAGTGTGACAAAATATCCAGCTAATAAAACACTTCGCTCATCAGCTTCCTGCTGATTTATCAAGTTTTTTTCAAAACTTAATTAGCTATTTCTTCCCTAAAAGCTGCACCAACAACCTAAGAAGGTGCGCATTATAGAGATTGAAACTTTTCTGTCAACACTCCTTCATACGATTTTCAAATCTTCTTTACCTCTTAGCTCGACTTTCCCCATTAAGCAGTATAGCAAAGCAGTTCTAGACAGCGCGCCGGTAGGGGGTTCGGGGGTTTTTCGCTGTCGGGTTGGGACTGCGACGTGGATAAATTCATCGCTCGCCACAAGTGGCGGCGAACCAGAGCCAGGGTGTCGCTGAAAGTTGGTCGCGTTTTGCGATACCACGCGCTCGTCCGTACCGGCATCGGCTGATCCGCCACGAGCCGATGAGCGATCAGCGTCACCAGGGAAAACAAGCCGAGCAGTAGCGGAGTGGTCCGAGCGATGGCCCGCTTTGACCACTGGCGCTGGGTCTCAACGCCCAGGTGAGCGCGCGCTTCTTCGAATGTGACCTCGACTGACCAGCGACGCACAAACCACAGCACGATGTCGATCGCCGTGGCCTCGAGATCGGTGCACAACACAGCCTGAGGATCAAACCGCTGGAGTGGATCTCGGATCAGCACCCAGCGAATGGGCATCGGCGGTTTGCCCGCGTGGTACCACACGGCCGTGCCAGTGGCGATTTCCACGCGGCGGTTCGTTTCGCCATACCACTGCTTCACGGTCACTCCTTGCCAATGCGTTTTGGGATCAGCAACCACCTGTCCCAGGGTGGGCAAGCGAGGACCTTTCTTGCAGGGACGACCCTGTCGGCCCGGCTTCCGGGGCGGAGCCGGTTCGTAGAGCGCGGCATCCAATCGTAACCGTGTGACCACACAGCACGTGTCGCTGGTGACCGCCGCCAACAGCTCCAGGGCAGCAAAGCTACTGTCGCCTACGATGACGATCGACCGCTCCGGTAACCAACGTTGCATGATTCGTAATACCTGCCGTGCGCGCTCGGGGAGTGAGCGATGACCTCGATGATAACGTTGGTAATAACGCTCGGATGGACACAGCAGAGTCAGAAACGGTAATGCCCATATCCGTCCGGCCCAGCTAAGGGGGACTAACACCATCAGACTGAGCCAACGCAAACCGCTCGCCTTCACAAAATGCTCACGGCTGGCACGCACCGGATCTCGGTAAATCCCTCGCGCTTGAATCCGGCGACCCCACCGTCGCTCAATCGTGTCGTCGAGCCCTATGACGATTCGCCCCGTGGGCACGAAGACGTTGATCAGCAGTCCCAGCAAAAGCCGACTGGTGGCTCATCCCGACCACCGCGCGCGGCTTAGCACGCGATGATAGTTTTTGAACCGTCGCTCGTCGCTCAAGCCCATCACCCTCAGCACGGCCGCCACGGTGCGTCGTCCAGGTGTCAGGATTGCTCCGATCAGTAAAACTTGGGCACGCGGCCACACCCGTTCGCTAAACACCGGGGCAAAGACGCGTATAATCTCGAATACGTCGGGAGGTAAGCCATCCATTTGAAGAACCTCTTTTTGGTCGAAGACGATTCTTCAAGGTGGTTCCCTTCCGGCCCTTTACAACCCCCTCAATGGGGAAAGTCGAGCTAAGAACGTGTTCACGATCTTCTGCTGAGTCTGCGAACATTAGGAGGTGCGTACGAAGAGATATCCCAGTGACATCAGTAGAGAGCAGTTTAGGCAAATTTTGCCGCTGCTGGAGCAGGCCAGGCGCAAGACCAAGCCCAGGACGGTAGGCCTGTACGAGGTGTTTTGTGCCGTGCTGTACCTGCTGCGCACGGGTTGCCAGTGGCGAGCGCTGCCCAGTGACTTTCCCAAGTGGCGCACGGTGCACTCGTACTTCGCCAAGTGGAGCGAGCCGGGCCAGGATGGAGTGAGCCTGCTGGAGCAGGTATTAAAAAAACCGGGTTGGCGCGGCCCGCGAGAGACAGGGGCGCCACGCCGCCAGCATACTCTTGATCGTGGACGCGCAGCGTGTGAAGAACACGGACACAGCGGGCCTGAAGGGCTATGACGCAGGCAAGAAGGTCTCGGGTATCAAGCGCCACATTGCGGTGGATACCCAGGGGTTACCGCATGCAGTGACGGTGACCACGGCAGAGGTCACTGACCGCAAGGCAGCCTTGCAGGCATTCAAACGTTGCAAGGCTACGCTGAACCGGGTGCAAAGCGTACTAACCGATAGTAGCTACACGGGCGAACCCTATAATGGTCCCCAAATTTCGGACAGGCAAATAAGGTGGTACTCTGCAAGGTAAAGACTACGAGGAAGAGGTAGCGTGATGCAGAGGAAAGTATTCAGTGCGGACTTCAAAGCGAAGGTCGCGATGGAAGCGCTGGCGGGTCGCAAGACGGTTAATGAGATTGCCGGTACGTATGAGGTACACCCCAACCAGGTGACCACCTGGAAGCGGGAGGCTCAAGAGGGCTTGAAGACGCTGTTCGAACGCAAGCGGGGTCGGCGCGGTGCCGACGAAGGTCAGGATACCGAGGCGCTCTATAGCCAGATTGGCCGGTTGCAAGTGCAAGTGGAGTGGTTGCGAAAAAAGTCCGGACTGCACCCACCGGGGTGAGGCGCGGTTGGATTGAACCTGGGCACTCCGAGGTCTCCCTGGTGACCCAGTGCCAACTACTGGGCCTATCGCGGAGCGGTTGGTATGCCTCACCGGTTCCCGAATCGGGGTTGAACCAGGCCCTGCGGGGGCGGATCGATCGGGAATATACGGCGCATCCGTTTTACGGGAGCCGCCGTATGACTGCAGTATTGCGGCGTGCCGGCTATCGGGTCAACCGCAAACGGGTGAGCCGGTTGATGACTGAAATGGGTTTACAGGCGATTTACCCCAAGCCGGCGACGTCAACGCCCCATCCGGATCACCAGGTTTACCCCTATCTACTGCGCGGGGTGACCGTGACGGTGCCCGATCACGTCTGGAGTACGGATATCACGTACATTCATTTACCGGGCGGGTTTGTGTACTTGGCGGCGATCCTGGACGGGTACAGCCGTAAAGTTCTGGCATGGCGGCTGTCCAATCCCTTGGAGACCCGTTTTTGCCTGGACTGCTTGGAGGACGCCTTGGCCGACCGCCAGCCGGTGATCTTTAACACTGATCAAGGTGCGCAGTTTACGAGCCTCGCCTTTTCCGGGCGTTTGGCGAAAGCAGGAATCCAGATCAGCATGGATGGTCGAGGACGGGCGCATGACAATATCTTTGTGGAACGGCTCTGGCGATCCGTGAAATATGAGGAGGTGTATCCAAAGGCCTATGACACGCTCGACCAAGCCTACCAAGGTCTGGAAAACTATTTCAAATTTTACAACGACCAGCGTCCTCATCAGGCGCTGAATGACCGAACACCGGCCGAGGTGTATGCTGACAGACTCACCCTGCCGTGATGAAACGCAGAGTACCCACCTTAAATTCAACGAAAAACTGTCTTGACTTTGGGGTCCACTTCACCCTTCGCGCAGGGCGTACGCGAGGTGCTGGGCGAGCATGTCACTGTGCAGATTGCCAAACGCAGTGAGCTGCACACCTTCAATGTCATGCCCAAGCGTTGGGTGGTGAAGTGCAGCTTTGCTTGGCTGGACAAGAATCGCAGGCTATCGAAGAACTGCGAGCGCTAGCTCAATACCAGCCTGCAGTTCGTCCACTTGGCATTCCCAGCGTTGCTGCTCAGAAGATCGTGAACACGTTCTTAGAGAACTAGAATCTTCGCGACTCGCCGCCTACCGACTTGATAAACATGCTGACTACCAGCAGTGAGCATCAAGTCACGGTTTTCGATCCGTTCACCATCGATCCGGACTGCGCCCTGCTGAATGAGCCGCAAGGCTTCAGAAGTACTAGCCGCCAACCCGGCTTCCTTAAGCAGATTAGCAATTAATAACTGACCATCGCGGGAGCGTACCTGCACCTCATCCAAATTCTCGGGTAGTGCCTTCTTTTGGAATCGCTCGATGAACGCCGCCAAAGCCCGCTGGCTCGCTTCGACACCATGAAACCGCTCGACTAATTCCCCCGCCAGTTTAAACTTAACATCACGGGGATTGAGTCCTTCCTCGCTCACTTGACGCCGCCATTCTGCAATCTCATGAGCCGGATAGAAGCTCAATAACTCGAAGTAACGCCACATCAATGTATCGGAAATAGACATCAGCTTGCCAAACATTTCGTTCGGATCCTCGCGGATACCGACATAGTTACCAAGCGATTTCGACATTTTCTGTACCCCATCCAACCCTTCCAAAATAGGCATAGTCAGGATAATTTGCGGCAATTGACCGTAATGCTTTTGTAATTCACGGCCAACCAGTAGATTAAATTTTTGGTCTGTGCCACCCAGTTCTATATCTGCACGCATAGCCACTGAGTCAAACCCCTGCACCAGGGGATATAGGAATTCGTGGATAGCAATCGGCTGGCCACTCGCATAGCGTTTACTAAAATCATCCCGCTCCAGCATCCGGGCAACTGTGTGCTTCGCAGCCAGATAGATAAAATCAGCCGGTGTCATCTGTTCAAACCAAGCCGAGTTAAACAATACCTCGGTTCGTTCAGGGTCAAGGATTCTAAATACCTGTTCCTGATAGGTCTCAGCATTGGCCTGAATCTCTTCACGAGACAACGGCTTGCGGGTAATATTCTTGCCAGTCGGATCACCTATCATTCCGGTGAAATCACCAATTAAGAACATTACATGATGACCAAGATCCTGAAACTGACGCAACTTATTAATCAGTACCGTGTGCCCCAAATGCAGGTCAGGAGCTGTCGGATCAAAGCCCGCTTTGATCCTGAGCGGCCGACCGGTCTTGAGCCGTTCAACCAGCTCGTCTTCAAGCAACAGATCGACCGCTCCACGTTTGATCAATTGCAGCGATTCTTTAACCGAGTGCATACATAATTCCTCATAAATCAAGAATTCCTGGTGTACCGCTGGGGCAAATATGGCATACATAGCACAGGCTTCCAGCCCGCGCTGAAACCGGCAGGAATCCGCTCGCTCTACAGGGGATAATTTGAACTGAGCGGGCTGTGATTACCCGCTCACAGGGTATCAGGCAGAGAAGGAAGAACCGCAGCCGCAAGTAGTAACGGCATTGGGATTGCGGATAACAAACTGCGCACCTTCCAGCCCCTCGGTGTAATCGATTTCGGCACCGACTAGATACTGGAAACTCATCGGATCGATCAGCAGCTTGACTCCATGGTTCTCTACTACAGTATCACCATCGCCCAATGCTTCGTCAAAGGTGAAGCCATACTGGAAACCAGAGCAGCCGCCGCCGGAAATAAACACACGCAACATAAGCTTAGGATTAGCTTCTTCCTCAAGCAAATCCTTGACCTTCAGTGCCGCAGCATCAGTAAACAACAGCGGGCTGTCGGTAGGAGTAAAGGTTTCAACAGTAGCGCCCATAATTCGATCCTTTATTTAAAAAGTAAGAGGTTAAGGAATTGTCCAATTGTTGACCAGCAGGGTCAAGAATAGTTTGTTTATACCTAAACACGACCGTTCTTACCCTTCATATTTTTGATAAAGGGGACGAAGTAAACGCTTACGATTCAAGGCAACAAAGCAATTCCATCCAATCCAGCGCTTTCTAGTAGGCCGAACATCAGGTTCATATTCTGTACCGCCTGGCCAGCAGCGCCTTTGACCAGATTGTCGATTACCGACAATACCACCACGGTTTTACCATTCTGAGGGCGATGTACCGCTAGCCGGCACTGATTCGACCCACGCACACTCCGGGTTTCAGGATGCGACTTCGGCGGCAGAACATCCACAAACGGTTCTGAGGCGTAGCGCTGCTCGAAAAGTGCCTGCAAATCTACTGAAGAATCAGTCAACGTCGCATAGAGCGTGGCGTGAATGCCGCGAATCATAGGGACCAGGTGTGGTGCAAAAACCAAGGTCACAGGTGAGCCAGTCACCAAGGTCAATCCCTGGCGAATTTCCGGTAAATGCCGATGGGCCGGCACGTTGTAGGCTTTAAAATTGTCGCTGGCCTCGCACAGCAAAATGCCAACCTCCGCCTTTCGCCCTGCACCGCTAACGCCGGATTTGGCATCGGCAATCAAGGACTGAGGATCAATAACCCCGGCTTCTAACAAGGGCAAAAAACCCAGTTGAATCGCTGTGGGATAGCAGCCAGGGTTAGCCACTAACCGGGCGCTACGGATTGCCTCGCGGTTTACTTCTGGCAAGCCGTAAACTGCTTCCGTTAATAAATCAGGGCAGGCATGCGGCATCCCATACCATTGCTCCCATTCCCCGGTTAACTGCAATCGGAAGTCAGCCGCCAAGTCGATGACCTTGACGCCAGCCTCCAACAACATTGGGACACTCTTCATAGCCGTGCCATTAGGTGTAGCAAAAAACACTACATCACAATCCTTCAACAAGGCATCATCAGGCTCTACAAAGACCAGATCAATCCGGCGACGCAGATTGGGAAACAGCTCGCCAACCTTGGTGCCCTTCTCGCCGCGTGAAGTGATAACAGATAACTCCACGTCCGGATGCGCCGCTAGCAACCGGAGCAATTCCACACCGGTATAACCGGTTCCACCGACAATGCCTGCCTTGATCATCTATTAGTCTACCTGCAATTAATTACAAAGTGGCCATGATACGGTGTTCATCCTATCGCGCAAACCGTAACTTTGCAGCATTATCATGCCACCATCGTTACTTTCGGCGCCCGCTGTGGTCTTATTGCAGCTTGCTAATCAATGATCACCGCTTTTACTGACCGCAGGAGATTTTTCTGTGAAGCTTAAAGAAATCCTGACCGCTGGCATCGCCCTGATCGTAATTCTTGCCTTTGTTGCGATCTGGTTCATGCCCGCTGGCTTACGCGAAGCACCGCCGTTGGTTGGAAAAACTCTGGACGGCCGCACCCTGACGTTAGAACAGTTGCGCGGCAGGCCCGTACTAGTGACGTTCTGGGCCACGACGTGCCCCTCCTGCATTGAGGAAATGCCCCACCTGATCGAGCTATATCAGGAATATAACTCAAAGGGACTGGAGATTATCGGCGTAGCGATGGTCTATGATCCTCCAGCACAGGTGCGGGCAATGGCCGAGCAGCGACAGATTCCCTATCCTATTGTATTGGATAGTGAAGAGCGTATCGCACGGGAATTTGACAACGTTCAGGTCACACCAACAACAGTGCTGATCTCGCCCGAAGGCCGGATTGTGCATTACCGGCTCGGGCTGCTGGATATGCCAAAACTGCGGGATACTATTGAAGCGATGCTTTAAGCATGATGATTTGAGCAGTGATTGGCAGTTAGGCTAACTGCCCTTCAATTAAAACAAGTGTTGGCGCGTTCCAGATACTCACAGGCTTGGTCAAGATCAGCGTGGCAACGCATTACCCAGGCATCACCCCAAAAGAAGTTGCAACTGGTTTCCGCCCGCAATACCCGCCAGCGTGCTTCCTCTAGCAAAGCCAGTAATTCAGGGTTATGTGAACCGATATTAGCGGCGTTGCTCAGCGCGCCGTGTATCGCCTGACTCACTTCGTCTACCCGGGTCAATGCATCCTTTTGCGCCTGAGTACCGGTCCATTGCACAAAATCGCTGCCATGATGCCACCCTGTGTTCCAGGCACCTGGACCGACCGTAATTTCGCCCTGCGCACCGAATTGATCCAGGTAATCCTTGATAAAAACCGGCTGAACAGCATTCTGACCGGTCCGCGCCTTTTCCATAAGCGGCTTATAGAAAGCATCCCAGAAATTGCTACCCGGTGTGGTATTACGAAACCAGCCACCATTTTGGCCATCGCTACAGGTCGTAACCAAAGGCGGGAAGTCGCAATTCTTAGTACGTTCCCGAACCTCCCGGTCAAACCAGTCAAACTCCATACCTGATTCCTGAGCATTTGACAGATCGCGGTCACGCACCACGGCAATCATTTCCTCACCGCCATATTGAACAATATGCGGCCGGTAGCGCACTTCATCCCAACGCATTGCGCCAACCGGCTGGACATGCTCGCTGTCTACCAGAACATAGCGATAACCCAATCGCCGCAACAATGGGATCATTTCCATGCAAAATCCCATCTCAGGCGGCCAGAATCCCTGAAAGTCGCTATTGAAGAACAACCGGCGGGCGAATCCCCGCCACCGCTCAACGTGCGCCGGCCAGTCTGCAGGCGGAATCAGCGGCATAACCGGGTGATAATAGGCGGTACCCAGCATATCAATTGCCTGGGTATTGCAAAGATTCCAAAGCAGCGCACTGCAATCGACAATGCCATAAGCCCGGCTTTGAAACTCCGGGCGGGTCAACGTCTCCAGCAAAGTGCCCGACATCGCCAAGTGGACCCGGCCCACATCCTGATAGTCTGCCAGCGACCGGGGAATCCGATCGATGGCAAATAGGATTTCCCGCGCTTCCCATTCATTATGTTGCAGTAAATGTTCCAGATTACTGTGTGGTTGATGAAGGTTCAGCACCAGCGCATGGTAGAATGTGTCTGCCATGATTCAGCCTCCTCCTGTGAGCGGATCGCAGCGGATGCAATGTAAAATGGCATCCGTCGCTAATCCTATATTTTTATCATAGTCAATCTATCCGGCTCCGATGGAGTGATTCGGAGTAGCTAAATGCTCTCAGCGACGGCGCTGGCCCGCCGGCAGATTTCACGGCCATAATCAGTCCATAACCCCTGTCCCCAGTACCGGTAACAACTGGTCTGCGAGGACATTAGATGGAATAGTGCATTGCGATAGCGCGGGTCCGTCGTGGGTACTTCCGGTTTCAGCACTTTCTCGTAGAAAAGGGAACTGGATTTCTCCATGGGACCAAGGACATTGTCATAGCCACGCACCCAAGAAATATCATTAGTCCAACTGCCGCCTTCCATGTGAAAGCGGCTGTCTTCCTTCTTGAGTCCGGCAATCACCTCTTCCAATTTCTCCGGGCCATCACCAGGCTTGAACCGATCCCAAATCCGTTTCTGGAATGACGGCTGCAATGCCGGCAGGTCATCAACCTTGATACCCATTGCAAAAAGGTGTTCCAGATATTCGGTAGCGTTCATCATTGGGACATCTGTTCCAGAAGATTCATTGATCACCTGGAAAAACATGCCGGGAAATTCGTTCATCATCACCCCGCCATTTTCGCCATCAGCGATCTGGGTCACCAATGGTGGTACGGATTTACCAGCCAATTCCCAGCGCGATAACCCTTTGGCTTCGTAATAAGGCTGCATCTGCGCCACCAGCTTAGTGTCGCTGCCTTGGGTCTTAATCACGGCGATGATACTGACCGTTTCACCCTTGGAATTCGTGCAGACCAGCCGGTGCGGCAGGTGCTTCTGTTCCGGTCCTCCGCCATTCTCAGGCCGCTCGACCGTATGCTCTTGCACCATGACCCATTGGTAACCACAATCCACCAGCGTCTTGATGTAATCATAGGCAGTATCAGGATGGTTAGGCAGCGCCATTTCAGAGGGCGAAAACCCGCGTACCCGTTCCAGCGCCTCCAGGCCGAAGATTGCAGCAAAATGATGCTGCCACGCCTTGACGTGCAGACGAAAATCCTGCGCCGGGGTCGAGGGCGCTACTGCATGGCCCCATGGACAACCCAGCCACTCAACACCCCGTCGAAAGTCCGGGTTACAGGTGGCATTCTTGAGCGCATCAAAGACATCGTGCAACCCCATGTCACGTAGACCGTGGAACAGCGTACCGGAATACTCCAACATGACGCGTGGCTCCTTGCCCTCACTGATGAGTTGCGGGACAAATTCGCCGATACGTTTATAGCACCAATGAAAAACCGGAGCATTGTAATTATCACCAATACCCTGATTATCCATCATATATTTGAGATTACTGATGATAGCTGCCGTTTGCAAATCATGTCCGCCCGCTGGAATCAGCGGTTGATGCATGTGCAGGGCGATCGCGCAAGCGGCGCGGATGGATCTGAAATCCACACGGCTTTCAGGCAGGAATACTGGCCGGTCGGCACTTGCTCGCACGGTTTTTTCAATCAAGGATTCCGAGCCGCAAATATTAGGCAGACCATCAACATATTCCGGAAGCTGACTCATGCGTAGGGTTCTCCTGTAAGGTGATCGAGTAGTGACAGAGGATTGTCATGATACGTACGAAACAACAAGCTAGCGCCATAGATACCACGCCCGCTAAGCTGTCAATATTTATTTGCAACGGATATGTTCGTAGATATTGAGGTAATCCTGACCCGGTTGACGCCAGGAATAGTCATATTTCATGCCATGGATCATCAGTTCCCGGAAATCGTCTGGGTAAGCAAACCACAGGGCAATAGCACGATGCATAGCAGATTCAAGACCGGCATGATCGGCATTGTGGAAAACGAAGCCATTGCGATCCTCCCACGGACGGCTATCATAATCCTTATCAAATATCGTGTCCTGGAGACCGCCCACCGCCCGCACTATCGGCACCGTACCGTACTTCAGAGCAATCATCTGAGTCAGGCCACACGGTTCAAACAAACTGGGCATCACGATCATATCCGCTCCGGCGTAGATCAGATGCGACAATTCCTCGTTGAATCCCAACTCAAGATGACAATCAGGGCTGTCATTAAGATGCCGCTTCAAATTCCAGAAATGGTTATTGACATTTGGCTCGGGGCTGGAGCCAAGCAATACAAACTGGGCATTGTTGCGCAGGGCATAGAAAATGGCATGATGGATCAGGTCCACACCTTTCTGGCTGTCGAGCCGGCCTACATAGGCAATGATCGGTTTGAAATCCTTACTCAGCCATAACCGGTCACGCAGAGCGTCCTTATTCTCATATTTCTTATCCAGAGTCTCAATATTATAGCGGCTAGCGATGTGCGGATCGATTTCTGGATTCCATACATCATAATCAATGCCATTCAGTACTCCTCCGAATTTGCTTTGATGTACATTTAGAGTATGGCTTAACCCGCTACCCTGATCAGTGAAGCGCGCCTCATGCGCATGGGTCGGCGACACTGTCGTCACAAAGTTGGAATAGACAATGCCGCCTTTCATCAGACTGACCGCGCTGTGATTAAAGTTGTCGCGGAGCCGATCATAATTGAAATAGTGCGCAATGTTAGTTAGCCCGGTGGCCCACAGCGCATATTCACCCGTCAAACCCTGGTGCTTGAAATTATGGATGGTATAGCAGACCCGCTGCCAGTGCATGCCGCTATGGGCATACTGCTCGAACAGCAGCACGGGTACCAGACCCGTTTGCCAATCATGGCAATGAATAATGTCCGGACGGCGGTTATCGTTATGTAAAAACTCCAGCGCCGCCTTGCTAAAAAACGCGAACCGGCTGACATCATCCGAAAAACCATAGAAGTGTCCGCGATTGAAAAAATTATCCTGGGAATGTGGTTCGATGAAGAAACATTTCCGGCCATGTACGAAACCGAACCACACTGAGCAATGAACTGCCCCGTTATACCAGGGCACCCACAAGTCCTTCATACTGACTTGCAGACCCCAGATATGGTCATAACGCATACAGTCATATTTCGGCAGGATGATGTGGACCTCATTACCGCGAATCTCCAGCTCCCGGGTCAGGCCGAACACCACATCCCCCAATCCACCGACTTTGGCTACAGGGGCACATTCAGAAGCAATCTGCACAATATACATAAGTTCAATCCTTTCTTCGTATACCAGCGCGGGCGTCGCTCTTCAGAGCATCTTCATCCTGGAAGCGCGAAGCTTGCTAGCGCCTCATCATCTATTATTGCTGCGGCAAATGATCGCGGCTAGCAACCATCACGAACGCCTGTCCAGGCCGCAGATCGTAGGAAAACGGTCGAGGAATGTATTCCAGTGTGTATTCAGGCGACACATCTTGCAGTGGAGCACCTGCCTGAATGTAGGTACCAATATTGTCAGCGTAGAAATACTGGTGATTCCACGGATCTTTATTCAGGATAATCAGCGCCTCTTCCTGAGAGCGGGCCGAGGCCTTCCACAGCAACAGGATGTTTGGATTCTGATAAGGCAAGATGGTGGTGGGGCACTCTTCCTGGAAGATTGAATACTGCCGCTTGATCGCATTGACCTTTGCGATGAACTCACATAGATCAACATTAGGCTGTTCCCAATCCCCAGGCCGGGTTTCGACAACATGCAAACGACGGCGAAAACCGTATTCGAAACCAATGGGGATCATTACGCCAGCAGAAAATAGAGCAGAAAACAGGTAGCGTTGCTTCATCGCCGCCACGTTACCGTTGACTTCCTGGAATAACCGGTCGGTATCGTGGCTTTCCGGGAAGCTGATCGACGGGGCAATTTCACGGACCAGTTGATACTGCTCTAGCAGCCACGCACCATGAAAATCCCACCACTTGGAGCTGTTGAACACGAAATCGAAGCCAGCCTGGGCCGTCTGCTTGGTTTGGTCAGCGGTGCAACCCAAGGTTTCAGCGGCAAACAATGTATCCGGATATTTTTGCCGGATCTCACGAATCAACCGGTTCCAAGTATTGCGAGGAACCTGATAAGCCGCATCGCAACGAAAGCCTTTGAAACCCAGTTGCATCAAATATTCAACGATCTTGTAGCAGTAGCGATAGAGTCCTTCCGGGTCGGATGTATGTTGATGATTGAACAGCGCCAAATCACCCCAAACTACCTTATGGCCATCCTCCATACAAAATGGATGCGCAACGCCACCGTCCTCATGGACGAACCATTCGGGATGTTGACGGATGAGTTCAGAATCAAAAGCGCAATGGTTAATGACCAAATCTACCATCACCTTGAGTCCCAGTTTATCAGCAGCCGCCAGTGTCTCCTTCAGTTGCTGCTCGACAGGTAGCTTGGAATCCGGATCGGCCAGCAGGGGGTGCAATTGGAAATAGTCGACGATGGAATACAGGCTGCCGGAGTAGCCAGGCTTTTGCACTGGGTTGACAAAAATCCAGTCAAACCCCATATCGGCGGCGCGTTGTAGATGGGACTCCCATTGGCTGCAAGGGCCGGCCAGTAAGGGAAAAATATTGTAAACAATCATAGCGACTCCCCTGAGTTTTTCATTGTGATTCAGGTGCAGCGAAGGGTTTGGGCAGATAACTGCCAGAGTGGATAATCGAGATAGAGGAAATCGTACCATGAAACCACCCGCGACAGCAGCGCAAACTGCAACCCCATTGTTGCCGGTCTATTCTTTATTGGCTTGTGGGGATACCGTTCACCTCGTAGGGATACCATTCACCATTTAGTGTGACAAGATTGGCGAAGGCATGCTTGAAATAGCACCAGGATTGGTGAACCGCTTCAAGCAAAGCAATACTATCAATCATTGTCCTGACTCAACCCGCTTGGAGATGCCACATGCTGGAAAAACCCGCCATGACTTCAATCCCGATAGCCAGCCTGCTCGCTCGCCGCTGGAGTCCCCACGCTATCGATCCAGACCAGCCGGTTAGCCGTGAACAATTGCTAGCACTGCTGGAAGCAGCCCGTTGGGCACCATCTTGTTTTGGGGAGCAGCCGTGGCGTTTTCTGGTCTGGGACCGGTTCCGCGATATTGTTAATTGGCAACAAGCTTTTGCGTGCCTGGCAGAAGGTAATCAGATCTGGGCCAAGAACGCGCCAGTGTTATTGTTATCCGTGGCGGCGCCCAATTTTGGCCATAACCAAAAACCCAACCGGTGGGCGCAGTATGACACGGGGGCTGCTAGTGAAAACCTTTGCCTGCAAGCAAGCGCTCTAGGCTTGGTGGCGCATCAGATGGGTGGGTTTGATCCGGACAAAGCTAAAGCGGCATTCAATATTCCGGACGATCACACTTGCATGGCGATGATCGCGGTGGGTTATCCAGGGCCGGTCGAAGTATTACCCGATTCACTGCAAGAACGGGAACAGGCACCTCGGGAACGCAAGCCACTGACACAGAATATATTTGATAACACTTGGGGACAAGAAACCTGGTGAAGCGGTAACCATGAGCGTGTAAGACTGTCGTATCCAACGTTTGTCCGGTTTGTATTAGTGCACTCCCTCCTGTTGGGAGATGATGGATAGTCCTTATGCTCATTGCCTACCTGGTTGGCGTCCCAGGCGGAGGGCGCCAACTACCGGCTGTTTTCTCTCCTTTTTCCAGCCACTCTAGCAGTGCTAGGTATGGCCTTTTCAGCGGCTCCTCACTGTTAGTGCTTCAGATTGTGCTGGCGCTCGATCATAACCAGCCCATTAAGCTAGAAAGATAAAGATTGTAGAAATCTACCCTCCATTCGCCTGAAACCGCAATCGCGCCCGCACCAACGCACCACCGAGCGTTCCACGACTGATCTCCAACTTTCCGTAATAGACTTCCTCAACCAGATCCCGCACCACTGCTAGGCCGATACCGTGGCCAGCGACTGTAGGATCAGCCCGTTGCCCCCGGTTGAGTAGCAACGGTGCTTTTTCAACCGGAATGCCTGGCCCATCGTCCTCAACTTCCACTACTAGTTCAGCTCGTCCGTCATGCTCGGCAGACCAGGCACGCACGACCACTTGGCGATATGCCCACTTGCAGGCGTTATCGGCCAGATTGCCGAGAATTTCGAATAGATCGCCCTCGTCACCGTGGAACGTAGTATTTTTCTCAATAAAACAGCGCAAATCCAGGGTGCGTTCCGCGTAAACCTTAGCCAGCGAGTCGAGAATCCGGCGGGCCAGTGGCGCGACCGGCAATGGGACGCTGAGGGCGATGCGCCCAGAAGCTGCGGCCCGCTGCAATTGATAATCCACCGTGCGATTCATTCGCTCCAGTTGCTCACCCAACACCTGCCGCAATTCCTCAGAGGATGCGCTGTTATCCAATGCGCCACGCAACACCGCCAGTGGCGTTTTCAAACTGTGCGCCAGATCGCCCAAGGCATTTCGATAGCGCTCCAATAGAGTGCGGCCCTGGTGGATCAGTGCATTCAGGTTGATCGTAAGCGGTCGTAGTTCGTCAGGGTAATCACCACTCAGTTCAACGCGTTGGCCGGTTTCAATTTCGGTAACCTCCGTCGCTACCCGCCGCAAGGGATTCAGGCTCCAACGCAGAATCAAACCTTGGACAGTGAGCAATACACCAGTAGCTGCCAGTAGCCAACCCCATAGACTGCGCCGGAAACTCCAGAGCTGGTCAAGGAAATTCCATTGAGTTTCAGCGACCCGGAAGGTGTAGAGCCGATATTGATTGGGAGCAACCTCCCAACTGACCGTGAAAGCCAACAGGAACAACGGGGTGCCATCCGCCACTTCCAGCGGTGCAAACTGCGTGTCACCGGGATTGCGAACTGCCGGAAAGAACGGCAGCGCCATGCCTAACAACGAGGGTGAGCGCCAAACCAGATTACCCTTGGCATCCATCACATCCGCATACAAGCCTGAATCCGGGGTAGAAAACCGGGCTTCGGGCAACGCCTGCGGCAAGGTCAGGCGATCGAAAGCATCCATATCGGCCGCACCAAGCAGCATATAGACCTGAGCCTGCAAACGGTCCTGGACAGCGGCTAACGCGCTGTCCTGGAACGCCCGATCCAGAGCTAAGCCGGTCAGACCAAGAAAGGCGGCCAACACCACACTGGCCGCGATCAGCAGACGGCTGCTGAGAGAATGCATCGCATTCAGCCAGCAGTGCGTTCCAGACGAAAGCGGTACCCACGTCCCCGCAAGGTCTCAATCGGGTTGAGCGTGCGATCCGGGTCGAGCTTGCGGCGCAACCGGCCCACCAGCACTTCCAGTACGTTGCTGTCGCGGTCCTCGTCTTCCTGGTAGAGATGCTCGGTCAATTCGGTTTTGGAGATCACCGTACCTGCATGCAGCATCAGGTATTCAATCAACTTGTATTCGTAGGCAGTCACTTCGACCGGTTGGCTATCCAAAGTGATCTGTTGAGCGCCCGTGTCCAGAGCGATTGGCCCGCAGCGCAACACGGCCTGGGTCCAGCCGCCCGTGCGGCGAATCAGCGCCCGCAACCGCGCCAGCAGTTCCTCAGCATGAAAGGGTTTGACCAGATAATCGTCCGCGCCTGCTTCCAGTCCTTCAACCTTATCCTGCCAGCGGCCACGGGCGGTCAGAATCAAGATCGGGAATTTGCGTCCTTCTGTCCGCCAACGGCGAATGACTTCGATGCCGGACATATCAGGAAGACCGAGATCAACAATAGCAGCATCCAGAGGGTATTCCTGCCCCAAGTACAGCCCTGTTCGGCCATCAGCGGCAGTGTCGACCGCATAACCTTGCTCGCGCAACTGGGCGGTGACCCGTTCCAACAATGGAGTTTCATCCTCGATGATCAAAATACGCATTTTACCTCTCATCCCCACCGTCCTCCTTTATGTATGGAGCGTGAGGTAATTTCTGCTATCTGTCTCGATCGCGCATGGCGCCGTTACCAGGATCATAGTGAAAGTTCCGCACCCGGCCATCCGGTTGCAGGATGCGGACCCGATAACCGCGCCGGCCATCGCGCTCGTCAGCACCCTGCACGCCTAATACCCGGCCCCCCGTCGCTTGGCGAGCCGCATCAGCAGCCCGGTCGGGGTCGGCAAATTGGCGGGATAGCGGACGATCCGGTCTACCGCGAACCGGCGCGCCGTAATCACCACCCCGGTATGACCGATAGGATTGCGCTTGGACATTACCAATGGCTAGCAAACCGGCTAGCGCCAGAAGCGCCAAAAACCATGATAGCCTTGATCTTTCGGACATGGTGGAAAACTTCCAGATGAATTTTTCAATTAAGTTTAAAGTTTAAGTTAGTTAGAGTGAATCAGGACTGAATTTCATCAGAGAATTCTTTCTCTATGAATTTACCCAGGGAAAATCCTTGACCTTTCCTTACGCCCGGCACGGACCGAGCGACGCAGCTATTCAGTGGAGATTCAGCCAGCGCTTCCTAGGTTGGATGACGCTTTGAAAAGCACGGGAATGATGACGTGGATTCTCAATTGACCAGGAGCAAATTGATGAACATCAGATGGCAAACCGGCTTATTAGCGCTTTTAATCTTTTTGGGTCCGGCTGTGGCTTGGGCACAACGCCTCAATACGCGCGATGTTGAGGTAGAGGTTGTCAACGAGCGAGGGCGGCCGTTTCCACAATATCCTCTACAGCGTGGCAATAACCGGATTGTACATAAGGCTCATTTGGAAGCAGTGCATGACAGCAACTATTCGATCCGGATTCACAACCGCAGCGATCAGCGGATTGGTGTGGTGATTGCCGTGGATGGGCGCAATATCATCTCTGGCGAGCGTTCCGATTTGCACCCCAATGAGCGGATGTATGTTCTTGAACCCTATCAACAGGAAACCTATGAGGGATGGCGAACCGGTCGAAACCGGGTCAATCGTTTTTATTTCACCGATGCCGGTGAGTCCTATGCCGGTGCATGGGGTGACTATTCAGCAATAGGAGTGATCGCAGTAGCCGCGTTCCGGGAAGCGGCGCCCTATCCGTCACCTCAACCTCAACCCTGGTCTGAAGGCCGGCATGACCAACGACGCGGTAGTGAATCCAACAGGCAAAGCACCCCACCAGCCGCTGCTGATGCGCCGCGCAACTTGCGGGCAGCGCCCGGCACTGGTTATGGTGAAAAGGAGTGGTCCCCATCGCGGCGTGTAGAATTTGAGTCCGAACAACGGCCATTTGCCCAATTCTTCTTGAAATACGCTTGGCGCGATACGCTCTGCCGACAAGGAATCATCGATTGCGATCACAACCGGCGGCCGTATTCTCGCAACCGATTTTGGGATGAGAACGATCGCTATGCACCACCACCACCCCATTATGATCGCTATGATGCAGAGCAGCGGTAGAGGTAGATAAATTTCAGGATATTCCACGATGATCCACCATATCATGGATCATCTACATTTCAGGGTTACCTTCATGGCTTCGCCTGATACAAAGCATTGGCCTGATGGCTGGAACCTCCTGCGCGAGGCGTTGCTTAATCCACGTGTCAACCCGGAAAAACTCGACGAGGCGTTACGTGAAGCACGAGCGCGGCAGCCTCTGCCGGTATTATGGCTGCTTGGCAAGGCACAAGCTGGCAAAACCTCAATTATTCGTGCTCTGACCGGCAGCACCACTGCCGGGATCGGCAATGGTTTCCAACCTTGTACGCGCACTGCCCGGTTCTATGACTTCCCTTCCGAAACGCCAGTAGTGCGCTTCCTCGACACTCGTGGTCTGGGCGAAGTTGCCTATGATCCTTCCGAAGATATTCACTATTGTGAATCGCAAGCACATCTGGTGCTGGGGGTTATCAAAGCCACCGATATCCGCCAAGATGAGGTATTCGAGATGCTGCGCCAAATTCGCAAGCGCCATCCCGAATGGCCCGTACTGATGATCCAAACTGGCTTGCATGAAGCCTATCCGCCTGGCATCGAACATGCCTTACCCTACCCTTACGATCAGCAACCGTGGCCGCTGCAAGTCCCTCATGATCTAATCCGCTCCTTGCAAGCACAAAGAGATCGCTTGGGAAAATTGCCAGGTTCGGCACTGGTACACTGGGTAGCCGTTGATCTGACATTGCCGGAGGATGGCTGGAAGCCCGTAAATTATGGGCTGGACGCGTTATGGACAGCGATTGATGAGGTCTCCGTACTGGGCTTACAAGCACGGCTGCAAGGTAACCCAGAAGTTCGTGATGCCTATACCCGCGCGGCGCACCCGCATATCGTTGGCTATGCGTTAGCTGCTGCCGGTATTGGTGCATTACCAATGGTCGACCTGGTTGGAGTACCCGCAATACAAGCTAAGTTATTGCATAGCCTTGCAGTGCTATATGGACAACGCTGGGATCGTCGGACCGTTTCCGAATTTCTTGGTTTACTGGGTATGGGCGTCGGCGCCAGCTATATAGCACGGCTGCTCAGCCGGGAAGTGGTTAAACTCATTCCTGGCTGGGGGTACACAGCCGGAGCGATGTGGGGGGCCACCACCAATGGAACCACCACCTACGCGCTGGGCCAAGCTGCCAACGCCTATTTCGCCAAGCGTCGGCACGGTGCTCCCTTAGACGCCACGGCAATCCGCCACACTTACACTGAAGCGCTGATCACTGGGGTAAATGTCCTAAAATCCCTGCCGCGAACTTGAGAATTTTCTAGCCATTTTAGACAGGATAGACACTGTGCGTCTTAACCTGTACCGGGTGATTTTGGGTGCTGGTTAAAGCGGTTTGAAATTGTATCTTAGGAGTAATGCTTTGAAGCTATTGGCGCTAGAGACCGCGACTGAAGCCTGTTCCGCCGCCGTGTGGATAGATGGCGCCGTGTTCGAATGTTATGAACTGGCTCCGCGCCGCCATGCGGCATTGATTCTGCCAATGATCGAGATGGTGCTGGCGGAGGCCGGACTGACGATCCATCAATTGGACGCCCTGGCCGTCGGGCGCGGACCAGGCGCTTTTACCGGGGTACGCATCGCGATAGGCGTTGTCCAGGGCATGGCTTTTGCCAGCGATCTACCGGTTGCACCCATATCTACCTTGGCAGCGCTAGCACTCGGCACAGCGCGGGAAACCGGTCAGACGCGGATTGCTGCCGCGCTGGATGCTCGCATGGGTGAAGTTTATTGGGGGACTTGGGCAGTCACGGATGAAGCGACGCAATGGTTAGCTGAGGAACAAGTCTGCGCGCCAAGTCAAGTAACCGCTCCACCGGGTGAGTGGTTTGGCGCTGGCAGTGGCTGGACTACCTACTCCCAGATCTTGTCGCAACGGTTAATTGCCAGCGGCTGGAAGGGTGATTGCTATCCGCGGGCTGGCGACGTCGCCCGGCTGGCTGCCGATCCTGGCAGGCGTAGCGAGTGGCTGACTGCCGAGCAGGTGCGGCCGGTCTACTTGCGCAATCAGGTAGTGAGCCGCTCTTGAGAGCAGGTCATTTATTGACAGCACCCTATTAGATCATATTGCGAATGTTTGGCATTGGATAGATATTCGCGGTAAGCTCCTACCGCTGTAGCCAAAAACACAAAAATATTACTGCCTGGAGGATGTGCCCATGAACACTGCGATAGCTGCTGATTCTGTCCATAGCAAGGCGCTGCCCGATCTGGTGTCTAAGCTATTGACTGCGCGCCAGGAGAGCTTGGTGCTTTATCAAAAACTGGCTGCGATGAAACCCTTTACCCTCGCTGGTCCAGCCCGGCACCGGTTACGGCAATTCCAGCAGGCGCTGATGGATTATCTGGCGCTGGGACCATTCGAGGTCTACCAGGCACTCGAAGAGCAACCAGCCGACTCGCCCTATCGTCAGGCCCGCGAATTGGCCCGGCAACTCTATACCCGCATTGCCTGGACAACTCAAGCCGCCCTGGCTTTCCACGACCGCTATGACGGTGAATTATCCGAACCAGCACTCGCTCAACTGGATCGAGCGCTCTCGCAGTTGGGCGAATCATTAGCGACCCGCATCGAGCTGGAAGATCAGATCCTGGCAGCAGTCCGCCATAGCCAAGCTAAAACCCAGGTAGCCGCTTGATTTAATGATTAAATTATTATCTAACACAAAGCGTGCGGGCAAATCATCTTGGCACCTTGTATCACTACCCATCCTTGCAAGGATTAAGACTAAGGACTCAGGAACAAGCACCCATTCAATAGCCTCGCAACCAAGCCGGACGCAACGACGTCCGGCCAGCCAGCGCACGCTCCAGTTGCGCCAGCAACCGCTCACGATCTTTGGGTAATTCGCCAGCCAACGCCAAGGCATTCGAGGCATGATTGGAACGAAACACCAATGGCAGAGGCGGATTCAACCGCTCAATCAGCCGCACCTGTTCGATTAGCAGCGCCCAGTCATCTTGCTCCTGAAACGGTTCACGGAATTTGCGATGGAATTCGTCATGAATCACCGGATCCAGCATAAGCTGTAAAGTTGAGAGATAGTCCAATTCCACCCGGTTGACCAGATCCGCTGTAGCGTCGATATGTTCCTGCCAATGCGCCTGCCCGCCAAGACCGAGAATCACCGTCGCCGAGAGAATCAAGCCCGCCTTTTTAGCCTTGGTTAAGCCCGTCACCATAGCCTCCGGCGTTGCACCCTTGGTAATCCGTTTCAGCAGATCTGCCGAGCCGGTTTCGATGCCGTAATACAGTAATTTCAGACCGTTCTCACGCAATTCAACCAGTTCTTCCACCGATTTCTTCAGTAAATTAGCCGGCAGCGCGTAGCTGGATACCCGCTCTAACTGAGGAAATGCAGCATGCAATAATCTCAACAGGATGACGAGATGGCCGGTCGGTGCAGCCAAGGCATCGCCATCGGCCAGGAATACCCGTCGTGTTCCAGGGCAGGCGTGCGCCATTATCTGGATTTCGGCCTGAACCGCCTCCAACGGACGGACCGCAAAACTCTTGGTCCGATACATGGAACAGAAGCTACATCGGTTGAAGCTGCACCCCAGGGTTGCTTGCAGAATAAAGCTCTCTGCCTCGGAGGGTGGCCGCCAAAGCGGCATATCGTAATGAACCAGCATAATCAATTCCTCCAGGTTCTACTCAGGGATGGGTGTAACCTCAGGAATTGGGATTCCGTGCTGCCGGCAGGTGGCCGTCAAAGTATTCAGAAGCAAACAGGCGATAGTCATCGGCCCAACGCCACCCGGCACTGGAGTGATTGCACCTGCCACTTCAACCGCCGATGTAAAGTCCACATCGCCTGCCAATCGACTCTTGCCATCGGGGGTGGAAATGCGGTTTATACCTACATCGATCACCGTCGCACCGGGTTTCAACCAATCCCCCTTAACCATTTGTGCCCGGCCAACCGCAGCTACCAGGAGATCGGCCCGCCGGCACTCGTCTGCCAGGTCACGGGTGCGCGAGTGCGCAATGGTCACAGTGCAATGCTCCCGCAGCAGCAAGGCTGCCATCGGCTTGCCCACAATATTGGAGCGTCCTAGCACCAGCGCCCGCTGGCCAGCTAATTCACCCGCATAAGCTTTGAGCAGCATCAGGCAACCCAATGGCGTACAGGGGATCATCGCCGTTCCACCGGCAGCCAACAGGCCGGCATTGAGCGGATGAAAGCCATCCACATCCTTACCCACCGTGATGGCTTCAATGACTCTCTCCGGGTCAATCTGCGACGGCAGGGGCAACTGAACCAAGATGCCGTTGACCAACGGATCCTGATTCAAACCGGCAATACACGCCAGCAATTCGGATTGGGTGGCAGTTGCAGGCAGACGGTGTTCAAAGGAATTCATGCCCGCCTCTTGAGCCTGCAAGCCCTTGTTACGCACATAGATCTGGCTGGCAGGGTCCTCGCCCGCCAGCACGACCGCCAAGCCAGGCGTCAAACCGTGATCGGTCTTGAGCTGGGCAACGTGTGTGGCGATACCGGCACGCAGCCGGGCAGCGAAATGTTTACCGTCAATGATAGTGGCGGCGGCCATGGGCTTCCTCGAAATTGTTAAAAGGATGTTCGCCGATTTTACTACAGACTGTCCTATATATGCCTTGCCTTGCCGGCGACTTGCTCGTATCTTTGCCCGTTTGTTTCCATCACTCCCCACTGGAGCGCATCGCTGTGTCGAGTCAGGACCAACAAATCATGTTCATTTTTCCCGGACAGGGCTCCCAATATGTCGGTATGGGCAGCGATCTGATCCGCGATTTCCCGATAGCCCGGCAACTCTACGAGCAGGCCAATGACATCTTAGGCTACGATCTTGTCAAGCTTTGCCAGGAAGGGCCTGAAGAAAAACTCAAGCTGACTCGCTACACACAACCCGCGCTGCTGGTCCATTCGCTGGCCTGCCTGAACATTTTTCGTGAGCTGACCGGCCACCAAGTGAATCCCGTCATCACCGGCGGCCATAGTCTTGGCGAATATTGCGCCCTGGTCGCCGCTGGCGCTCTGAATTTCGAAACAGCCCTGCGGCTGGTGCAAAAGCGCGGCGAGTGTATGGCCGACTACGGCAGCGGCGAAATGCTGGCTTTTCCGCTGCATCTGGACAATATCCAGCCATTAGCGGAAAAACACTATTGCGTAGTCGCCGCCCGTAACTTGCTCGACCAGATCGTAGTGGGCGGTCTTGGCGAAGATCTAGACCGGCTGACGGCAGATGCACATGCGCACTTTCCACGCAAGCGCCCTGCTCGTCTCAAGACCGAAGGCGCTTTCCATACTTTTTATATGATCACTGCTGCTCTGCACTTCCGTCCAGCGTTGGATGCCGCCGAGATGGATACTCCAACAATCCGCATCCTATCCAACAATACGGGCGCCTATCACGACCCCGATCCAGCCGCCATCAAGACCCGGCTCTTCTTCCAACTGTTCCACCCGGTCCATTGGATCGACAACCTGGAAAGGGCTTTCCACGACGGCATCACCTGCATCGTTGAATTTGGCGGCGGGCTGGGCAGCGACCCGAATCCTGAAGACAAGCGCCCCAATCTAGAAAGCATGATCAAGAAAGCACTGCGTGGCTCGGATTTCAGCGCTCACTATCACGCCGCCATCAATAGTCAAACCCTGCGGGAAACCGCAGAGGTCCTGCGTCCATGAAGCGTCTTGCCGCCACCCAGGCTCAACGCAATCGACGTATTCGCAGCCAGGAAGCGATGAATCGCTCCCACCGCCGCAGTGAGTTAATCCGGTTAACCCCGATTCAGGAGGACCCAAAGCTGCCGTTTTCACCACTTACTGATGAATCCGCAGCGCGGATTTCCAGCCCATGTTCAAATAGGCAAGGTGTCTATTTTGCCTCTGACGGACTGCCAAAGAAATCATTTCCTCAATGAATTTCAATTGGATTGCACAGCTAGAAACAGTACCTTGCTGCCAAACGGCAACGTTTTTGACATTGGCCGAAAGACCGGCCCTTACACCAATATCGCGAAGATGTGTAAGTAAAAATGAAACGTGCGCCGCGCTGATCTATGACATCTCGTAAAGGGCTATCGCGTTTGTCAGGATTTCAGCTACCCTTAAAGCAAAATTTGGCTGGAACGGGTCAGCGTCGATGATGGGGAATTCTCCACCACTACTATCGCCCTGCCCAGACCGTTACTCCCCCGCGTCTCACCAAAAGAGATCACCAGCCCTGCGTTACCCGGACGCAGGACGCGGGCCATTGACCGTCGATTTGTCGATAACCCGAACCATCATGAGGACCGTTCATGCTTTCCGAAAAACAGCTTGAAATTTTGCGGGAACGCCGTGCTAAGGTGTTAGCCGGCGGTGGCGAAGACAAACTTCAGGAACGTCACGCCAAGGGATTGATGGGTGCCCGCGAACGGTTGCTGGCTCTATTCCAGCCGGACACCTTCCAGGAAATCGCCACCCACGCCAAGCATGCTGCCAAGCACTTTGGCCTAGCCGACAAGGAGCTGCCTTCCGACGGTGTGATCGTCGGCACCGGTTTCGTCGATGGCCGGCCGGTTGCCGCGTTCAGCCAAGATTTTACGGTAATGGGCGGCACCCTAGGAAAAATGCATGCCAAAAAGATCGTGCAGTCCATGCAGATGGCGCTCAAGATCGGTGTGCCAGTCGTGGCGTTCAAGGACTCTGCCGGCGCCCGCATCCAGGAAGCGGTGGACGCACTGTCCGGTTATGGCGAGGTGTTCTACAACAACGTACTGCTATCAGGCGTCGTACCACAGATCGCCATCATCGCCGGTCCCTGCGCCGGCGGCGCGTCGTATTCGCCGGCGCTGATGGATTTCATCATCATGACCAAGCAGAATGCCTACATGTTCATCACTGGCCCGGAGGTGATCAAGGCTGTCACCGGCCGCACCACCAGTCTGGACGAGGTCGGCAGCGCCCAGATGCACGCTACGATCAGCGGCAACGTCCACTTTGTCGCTGAGGATGACCGCCATGCCATCCAAATTGCGAAAGCGTTGCTCAGCTACATGCCGTCTAACAACACCGAGGACCCACCCCATCGGCCCTATCCCGATCTCGACCTGTCAGCAGATGAAGGCATTAATGCGCTGATCCCGGAAACCTCTTCGGAACCCATGGACGTGCAACCTATCATCAAACGGCTGGTCGATAACGGTCAATTCCTGGAAGTCCATGCAGGTTGGGCCGGCAACATTGTAGTGGGTTTCGCCCGCATTCAAGGTACTGTGGTCGGCATCCTCGCGAATCAATCGCTGGTCAAGGCCGGCGCGATGGACATCGACGCCTCTGACAAGGGCGCCCGGTTTATCCGTTTCTGCAATGCCTTCAACATTCCTCTGGTGACGCTGGTCGACGTGCCCGGCTTCCTGCCCGGTATCGAACAGGAGCGCGGCGGTATCATTCGCCATGGCGCGAAGATGCTTTACACTTACGCTTCCGCCACCGTACCCAAGATCACCATCATCCTGCGCAAGGCTTACGGCGGCTCCTACCTGGCAATGTGCGCCCAGGAAATGGGCGCGGATGCGGTCTACGCCTGGCCGACTGCCGAAATCGCCGTGATGGGTGCGGAAGGTGCTGTCAATATCCTCTATCGCAGCGAACTCAAAGCGGCCGAGGACCGCAAGGCCAAAGCCACTGAACTGGCCGCCGAGTACCGGGCCAAGTTCGCTTCGCCCTACATGTCAGCCTCACGCGGCTACATTACCGACGTGATCGAGCCTGCCGACACTCGGGCCACCATCGCCCTGGCGTTGCGCAAGCTACTGACCAAGCGCGAATTGCGCCCGGCCAAGAAGCACGGTGACATCCCGCTCTGAACCCTGTCCGGCCACCGGCTCACGCCGGTCCGGATCGTCATCCACTCTACACCGGGAAATCCCTGATGAACTCTTCCTACACCACGATGGACGCCATCGGCGACATCTTCGTGATCTACGGCATCGTGATCGTGGTTTCGATGCTAGTAGCCGTGGTCATTCGCGGCATTGTCTGGGTATTGTCACGGCAAGTGACTGTGCCTGTACCGGTGGCCAAGCCCGTTGTGCCGCAGCCGGTGGTGGCCGCTGGCATCCCGCAGGAACATCTCGCGGTCATCACCGCTGCTGTGGCTGCAATGCTCGGTGCCCATCGTATCGTCCATATCGAAGCGCTCGCCCGAGGCTACAGCTGGACAGCCGAGGCGCGTTCGGTTCATCACACGTCGCATGCGCCGCGCGGGCACCGTTGATTTTGCCTAGCTGATTTTCAAGCTCCTAACCCTCCCTTACTCTATATCTTGCGAGAAAACATCCATGGAGAAAAAATTCCGCATCACCGTCGAAGGCAAGCAGTACATCGTCGCCGTCGAAGACCTGTCGACCGAAGGCGTCCAGGGCCTGTATCCAGAACCGGGCAGCATGAGCGTCGCGCCGCAGCCACCCGCTCCCGTACCCACGGCACCGCCGCCAACTTCCGCTGCTGCGCCCGCAACGGCAACTGGTCCGGGCGACGAGGTTGCACCGCTGGGTGGCGTAGTACAAACAGTGCATGTTAGCGTCGGGCAAGCCGTCAATGAGGGCGACAAGCTGGTCTCGCTGGAAGCCATGAAGATGGTTACCCACGTCGTCGCTAAACGCGGTGGCAAAGTGACTAACATCGCGGTCAAGCCGGGTGATCCGGTGGATGCCGGACAGGTATTGCTGAGCATCGGCTAACAACCGGGAGTGTTCCATTATGGAATCCCTGAATTTTCTTGATATTTTCCAGGGAATTAACACCCTGGTGCAAGGGTTCTCTACGGACCCTAAGATTGCCTTTGGTCGCATTTTTCTCATGGCGCTGGGGGTGCTACTGCTCTATTTGGGACGCAAAGGGGTATTGGAAGCATTGCTCATGATCCCGATGGGCTTGGGCATGGCCACGATCAACGCCGGCGTCATGTTCTTCTCAGCCTACGATCCGGCGACTGGGATGAACGTCATTGCAGGGCAGGCGCACCAAATGCCTGGTACCCTGTTCGTCGCGCCGCTAGCCTCGGATACCACAGCGTTGGTGAACAT
>DDST01000173.1 GCA_002343485.1 Proteobacteria bacterium UBA2383 | reverse complement strand
CCTTCAGCGAGCCGACCAGCGACACCGAATTGGTCTCGCCGGGGTTGTAGATCACGCCCAGTTTCTTGGCGGCGGGCGACAGCTCGCGGATCAAGTCGAGCTGTTCGGCGATGGGCGACAGGTCGCTGGTGCCGGTCACGTTGCCGCCCGGCCGGTCCAGATTGGCGACCAGCTTAGCGGCGAGCGGGTCGGAGACCGAGCAGAACACGATGGGTAGCTCGCGGGTGGCGGCGGCGACCGCCTGGGCCGAGGGGGTGGTGATGGCGACGATGACATCCGGCCGGTCGCCGACGAATTTGCGGGCGATCTGCGCGGCCGTGGCCGGATTGCCTTGCGCGTTCTGATAATCGACTTTCAGGTTTTGGCCCGACGCGAAACCGGCAGCGGCCAGCTCGTCGAGAATGCCGCGCCGGGCGGCGTCGAGCGAGGGGTGCTCGACGATTTGAGTGACGGCCACCGTTCTGGGCGGTTCGGCGGCGAGAGCGAACGGCGCCGCGAGCAACAGCAGGGCGGCGAGCCGGCTAGCGAAAGCGGGCATGAGGCGATTCTCCTGGCAGGATGGGTCCAAAAGCGACGGGAGTCCGGCGGCGCGGCTGGGCCGGAGCGGGCGGCCCGGCCGGTTCGCCCGCTCCGGCTGGCATAAATTGGCGGAACCTGTGGCATAAGCGGTCTTCGGCAACCATAATCCCTGCGCGCGAGTCCAATTTCACCAGATTTGCCCGCCCAACCGCAAAAACATCCTATGCAGTCCGAGTTCGTCACCGCCATGTTCGCCTGGATCGCCGCCAATCCGGGCTGGGTGAATGCCGTCATCTTCGTGTCGTCGGCGGCGGAATCGCTGACCATCGTCGGCGTCATCATCCCCGGCGCGCTGGTCATGTTCAGTTTCGGCGCCCTGATCGGCCTCGGCCATCTGGATTTCTGGTCGGCCTACTGGTGGTCGGCGCTGGGCGCGGTGGTCGGCGACGCCATCAGCTTCTGGATCGGCCGGGTGTTTCATCAAGGCATCCGGCAAATCTGGCCGTTTACCAAGCACCCCGAAATGATCACCCGCAGCGAGGAATTTTTCCGTAAACACGGCGGTAAGGGGGTGTTATTAGGCCGGTTTTTCGGTCCAGTACGCGGCACGATCCCTACCGTGGCCGGGATGATGGACATGACGTGGCGCCACTTCATGATCGCCAATGTCATCTCGGCAATTCTGTGGGCGCCGGCCTATCTGATTCCTGGCATGGCCTTCGGCGCCTCGCTGGACATCGCCTCCCGCGTAGCCGGGCGGCTAGTGGTGTTGATTTTGATCATCGCTGTACTGTTGTGGCTCACCACCTGGTTGGTAACCCACGTTGTGCGATTGTTCCAAGCCCACGCGACCGATTGGTTACAACGATTCATCGTGTGGAGTCGAGGCCGGCGTTTCATTGGCCCGATCAGCGCTTCGCTGCTTGATCCTCGTGAGGGTGAATTACGCGGGTTAGCGACTCTGGCGACCTTACTGCTAGGAGGGCTGGTCCTATTGAGCCTGAGCCTGAGCGCTGCCGGCCGGCAATTGCCGAGCGGCCTGGATCAAAGTCTCTATCACTTTTTCCAGGAGTTGCGCACGCCTTGGGCCGATGCCCTGATGGTGTTCACCACCGAACTGGGCGACTACCATGTGACCCTCCCGGTGAGTCTGGTGGTATTCAGTTGGCTGATTTGGCGGCGCAACCACTCAGCCGCTTGGCACTGGCTGGCGGCGTTAGGCTTTGGCATGGCTACCAACCTGCTGTTCCGCGGGCTGCTACCGGTGTCCAGTCCGGTTGAAGCGGCGCAGGGGGTGCAAGGTTATTCATTCCCCTCCAGCCATGCCACATTCAGCACCTTGGTCTTCGGCTTTTTGGCGGTGCTGGTTGCCCGGGAAATCCCATTGGCCCGCCGCTGGTTCGTTTATCTGGCGGCAGCGTTCCTGATTGTGCCGATTGCCTTTGCCCGGCTGTATTTGGGCATCCACTGGCTGACGGACACCCTAGCCGGTTTGTGCCTGGGATTGATCTGGGTAACGGTGCTCGGCATCGCCTACAATCGCCATCCTAAAGCGGCGCTCCAGTGGCGTGGATTGTTAGCCTACAGTGTGATTGCGCTGCTGGTGACCGATCTGTTGCACGTCAGTCTCGACTACCAAGCCGATCTGCAGCGCTATCAACCGCAAACCGCGCTGCATACCCAGACGCGGGACCGGTGGTGGCAACAAGGCTGGCGGGAACTTCCCCAGCAGCGGCTGGATTTTCAGGGCCATCACCGGCAGGATCTGGTCTTGCAATGGGCGGGAACACGCGAGCAACTGGAGCAGCGTTTATGGGAAGCAGGCTGGCAATTGGCGCCGAAGGCGAGTTTTAAGAGCATACTGCTCTGGTTGAGTCCTCAGGCCGACTTGCGCGAATTGCCGGTGCTGCCGCAACTTCACAAGGGCCGTGAGGACGAATTAACCATGGTGTATTACGGTGATGATCCTAAGACTCGCTGGTTGCTGCGGTTTTGGGATGCCGGTGAGCGCTTGCAGGAAGGCGGTCTGCCGATCTGGGTCGGCAGCATCAGTCAGCAGAAACGCGAACCCCGGATGAGTCTGTTCACCTTAGCCGTGGACAATCCGCTATCCCCCGTCCGAATCGATTTGCTGGCCTCCGCTTGGCGGGGTTTGCAGGTTCGGCAGATCACGGGCTCCAATCCCAATGAACGGATCACCTTGATTGCTGACTGAGAGGGTTGATTCATGTTAATGAGAGTTGAAACCTCTTGCCTGCTGGCGGTGGATTTCCAGGAACGGCTGATGCCCGCTATCCACGATGCCGATCGCATTGTGGCCAATGGCGCTTGGTTGATCCAGATTGCCCAGCGGCTAAAGGTGCCGGTGCTGGCCTCGGAACAATACCCGAAAGGATTGGGCCATACAGTGGCGGCAATTCGTGATTTGCTGCCTGCGGAGGCATTTATGGAGAAAATACATTTCTCCTGCGCTGCTGAGCGGGATTGCATGCGGCGCATCGATGCGCTTGGCTGTCAGCAGATTATCGTCATGGGCGCCGAAGCCCATGTCTGTGTGTTGCAAACCGCGCTGGATTTGCGGGCGGCCGGCAAGGATATCTATCTGGTCGCCGACGCGGTTTCATCGCGGTCGCCGCGTGATGTGGCGCTAGCGCTGGAACGGATGCGCGCTGAGGGGGTGCGCGTGGTGAGCCGCGAAATGGCCGCCTTCGAGTGGCTGCATCAGTCCGGCACTGATCAATTTCGCGAGATTAGCCGTGAATTTCTCCGTTAATTTTAGCCGGTAAGGTCAATTTTCCGATTCGTATCTGCATAGGTAACATGCTTCATGGCTCATGCTTCTTCTCTGCTCCCGCGCCGTCCCTGTATTGCCGTTCGCGTCGGTCAAGTAACGGTCGGTGGTAACGCGCCCATTGTGGTCCAGTCGATGACCAATACCGATACCGCTGATGCGAAGGCGACAGCCAGCCAAGTGGCCGAATTAGCCCAGGCCGGTTCGGAACTCGTGCGCATCACCGTTAACACCGAGGAAGCCGCCGCCGCCGTGCCGGTCATCTGTGAACGGCTAGCGGTGCAGGGTGTGACCGTTCCACTCATTGGCGATTTCCACTTCAATGGCCATAAATTGCTGAGCAAATATCCTGCTTGTGCCGGGATGCTAGACAAATACCGCATCAATCCCGGCAATGTCGGGCGCGGTAGGAAGAAAGATGAACAGTTCGCCACGATCGTCGACATCGCCTGCCGGTATGATAAGCCGGTGCGGATTGGGGTGAACTGGGGCAGTCTGGATCAGGAATTGGCGGTCCGGTTGATGGACGACAATGCTCGATTACCAGAGCCAGAGCCAGTGGGGCAGGTGATGCATGAGGCGATGATCCTTTCAGCGCTGGAAAGCGCCCGGCGGGCTGAAGACATTGGCTTGGCGCATGACAAGATCATCCTGTCGGTGAAGATGAGCGGGGTGCAGGATTTGATCGCAGTCTATCGCAAGCTGGCAGCGCGTTGCGATTATCCGCTGCATCTTGGGCTGACCGAAGCCGGCATGGGCAGCAAGGGCATCGTGGCTTCCACCGCTGCCCTGGCGGTGTTGTTGCAAGAGGGCATTGGCGACACCATTCGCATTTCGCTGACACCGGAACCGGGCGGTGACCGCCGCCAGGAGGTCATCGTCGCCCAGGAAATCCTGCAAGCAATGGGTCTGCGTTCTTTCACGCCCCAGGTAACAGCCTGTCCCGGTTGCGGGCGTACGAGCAGCGACTATTTTCAGCGCCTGGCTCAAGACATTCAGCATTATCTCCGTCAACAGATGCCGGTGTGGCGCGAGCGTTATCCGGGAGTTGAAGCGTTGAAAGTGGCGGTGATGGGCTGCGTGGTCAATGGTCCTGGCGAGAGCAAGCAGGCGCATATTGGCATTAGCCTGCCCGGCACCGGTGAAATTCCAGTGGCGCCGGTTTATGTCGATGGCGAGAAGACAGTAACCTTGAAAGGCGAAAGCATCGCCGCCGAGTTTCAGCAGATCGTGGCGGATTATGTGGTCCGGCGTTACACGCCTCATCCCAGCAACCCCTCGCAAGAGGTCAGGGAGTGATGCTGACTTTGCCATGAGTGATGCTGACTTTGCCATAAGCTCCCCATGACCGGTTTGGCCCCCCTTCTCCGCAAATCCCCCCCTAAGGTAGAAGATCACCTGCAGCACATCGTCAAGCTGCTGGAAAAGCATCGGTTGATCGAAGCAATGGTCGACCGCGACCGGGTCAGTCCCCGCCATCACCTGATTGAGTCGCTGGTACATCGTCAGCACTTAGTTGAATTGCAACTTAAATTACGCAGTCTGCACCCGGCCGATATTGCCTTCATTCTTGAGGCGTTGCCGCTGAATGACCGGCTGATGGTCTGGCGGCAGATGCAGGATGAGCAAGGGGGTGAGGTATTACTTGAAGTTTCGGATGCGGTGCGGGATTCGCTGATCGAGATATTGGAGCGGCCAACCCTGGCTCGGGTATTGGGTCAGCTTGATGCTGATGATCTGACCGAACTGGCCGATGCGGTTAGCGAGGATGTTCTGACGGACGTCTTGCTGTCGTTGAATGCCCGTGACCGCGACTGGTTGCAGACCACCATGGCCTACGCCGATGACCGGGTAGGCCATCTGATGAGTCAGGATGTCCTCACGGTGCGTGAGAGTCAACGGGTTGAGCAAGTATTGTGGCTACTGCGCGGCCGGGACGATCTGCCGGCCAACACAGACTGCCTGTTCGTCGTGGACGCCCGCCACCTGCTTAAGGGCGTGCTGCCGTTGCGAGCACTGCTGCTCAATGATCCACAGACACTGTTAACGGCGTTGATGTTGACTGATTCAGTGGTTTTCAACGCGGCTGACAGCGCTGATGATGCGGCCCGGGCCTTTGAACGTTACGATCTGGTATCAGCGCCAGTGGTCAACGAGCGGGGCAAGCTGGTAGGCCGGCTGACGGTGGATGAAGTGATGGACTACATCCGCGAAGAGTCGGAAGAAGATGTGCTGAATATGGCCGGCCTGCGCGGCGATGAAGATTTGTTCGCGCCGATCTGGGACAGCGCCCGTAACCGCTGGTTGTGGCTGTCGGTCAATCTCTGTACCGCATTCGTCGCCTCACGGGCGATTGGTCTGTTCGAAGGCACGATTTCGCAACTCGTTGCCTTGGCTACGCTGATGCCGGTTGTTGCGGGGATCGGCGGCAATTCCGGTAATCAAACCACCGCCCTGGTGGTCCGCGGCCTGGCGTTAGGTGAAATCACCCCGGCGAACACCTGGCACTTGGTCTTCAAGGAATTGGGAGTCGGGCTGCTCAACGGCATGGTCTGGGGCGCCACCGTTGGATTGTTTGCTTACCTGTTATACTGGAATCTGCCACTGGGAGGGGTCATGGCGGCGGCGATGCTGCTAAACCTATTGCTGGCGGCGTTGATGGGTGTCGCCATTCCATTGATTCTGCATCAACTAGGGCGCGATCCGGCGCTGGGTTCGAGCGTGTTGCTGACCTTTATCACCGATGGCATGGGATTTTTCATTTTTCTGGGGCTGGCAACGGTTTTTCTGTTGTAAGACCCGGCAAGTTCATTTTCAGCAACTGGCGGCGACGGGTTGCCTGACCATTTTGGTAAAGTTTTTCACGAAATTGTCTTAAGTGAGAGGGTTACTGATTAGACCCTGTGCAGGAGTATTAAGAGTGGAAATCCTGAACAAGATTTTTCTTGGTGATTGCGCTGATATTTTGAAAGAATTTCCTGATAATTCGGTGGATTTGATTTTTACATCGCCGCCTTATGCAGATCAACGCCAAAAAACTTATGGTGGAGTCAGTCCTGATGAATATGTTGACTGGTTTTTGCCAAGATCAGAGCAATTACTCCGTATATTGAAGCCTACAGGTACTTTTATACTCAACATCAAGGAGCGCGTCGTGGATGGAGAGAGACATAGTTATGTCATTGAACTAATCTTGGCTATGAAAAAACAAGGCTGGCTCTGGACCGAGGAATTTATCTGGCATAAAAAAAATTCATATCCTGGTAAATGGCCTAACCGGTTTCGGGATAACTGGGAAAGACTCATCCAGTTTAATAAAAATAAGAAATTTAATATGTATCAGCAGCAAGTAATGGTTCCAGTAGGAGATTGGGCCAAAGATCGCTTGTCCAATTTGAGTCAAACAGATAAGACGAGGGATGAATCTAAAGTAGGCAGTGGTTTTGGGAAAAATATCTCAAACTGGTTAGGACGCAATCTGGTATATCCAACAAATGTTATTCATATGGCTACCGAATGTTCTAATCGAAATCATAGCGCTGTTTTTCCAATCGAATTACCTAAGTGGTTTATTAGACTTTTTACCCAACCTAATGATGTTGTTCTCGATCCGTTCGTTGGTTCAGGTACGACTGCCGTGGCGGCAGCGCAGATGGGGCGTTGCTACGCAGGAATTGAAATTAATCCTGAATATATCGATGTTTCTCTAAATCGCTTAACTCAAATACAGATTCAATTGCCTGACATTGTGGAAGAACAAGAAATTTACCAAACCTCTTAAATGTATTTATAAAAAGTGTCGAAAAATGAATCGTCTTGATTTGGATGAAGTTTGCCGTTACGTTAATGAGCATGTAGTGGATTTTCACAATCGCGGCATTAAGTCAATCGAAGAGCTTAAGCTTGATAAACTATTGACTAAAAATCCCTATCTCTTCAAGGCAAAAAATGTCACTACTGCAAGTGAATTAATATCCAGCCTGCTTGATGCTTTTTTATCTTCTTCCGAAGAAAAATTATTTGGGGATTTTTTAGAAGGGTTAGCTATTTACATTGCCGAGATGACATGTGGAGGTCACAAGTCTACTGCTCCAGGAGTAGATTTGGAATTTATCAAAAAAAATTCATTATGTGATCTCTGTAAAATCAGGAACAAATTGGGGCAACAGCTCTCAACAAAACAAATTGGAACAGGATCTGAAAAATGCCGTAATCCGAGTCAAGCAATCCAAGCGAGGCGTCAATGTTCAACCTATTTTAGGTATCTGTTATGGAAAGACAAAAACCAGCTATGTTCGAGGGTACATGAAAGTAGTAGGACAGAATTTCTGGTATCTTATTAGTGAAAACCAGCAGCTCTATACCAGCAATTCCCGCTCTC